>CAYHDY010000026.1:0-13764 GCA_964355525.1 uncultured Gammaproteobacteria bacterium
CCTTCCACTTTGATTTCATCCGGTGTGTATTTTTTAAACAAAACGGTTTGACCGACTGCACATGGCATATTCGAACGCGATCCATTGTCGAGCTCACGTCCAGGACCGACGGAAATAACCTCGCCGCGTTCTGGACGTTCTTTATCAATTGTTTCTGGAATAATGATCCCGGAAGGTGACAAATGTTCCACTTTCACAGCTTTGACAATAATGTGATCGCCGACGGGGGTAAGTTTCATAAAGGGTCAGTGAAGAGTAATGAGTGGTGACTTTAGCACTCTTTCCTTGAATGTGCTAACGACGACAGTTTGCAAAAAAATAAATTCACTGTCAAGACAAATAAAAACTCGAACGGTTGAACGTTCGAGAGAAGTACTTTTTTATTCGTACAAGGAATTTCGGTACTGGGAAACCGTAACCCTCCAGGGACGTGGACGACGATTATTGAGGTAAAAATCACCCAACCAATTGTTCACCTCAACCCCGGGAGCCATGATCACTACATAACTGCAATGACCACCCATCCTCACATAGGCAACAGGATCGCCGTTGTGGGTAAGGGTCGTGCCGTCCGAGACGACATGACCGTCTTCACCATCGACCCAGAGCAATCCACCTTCTAACGGGAGGAAAACAAAGGATCCAATCGGACGAGAGTTCTTCTCCAGATAGATCACATCGTACCGAGCGCGCGATTGATCGCGATCACCGTAAAGCATCCAATTGGCTTTAGGACAATCGGGACACTCTTCGGTCAGAGGAAGAATCACCAGAATAGACGGATCACGTTTACACATAGACACCTCCGTTGAGCAAATTCAGATGCGAAATACACGTGTATAACAGGGACAGCCTGTGCTGTTTGTTATTGTGCGTGTATTCCACGTCTTTCATGCGTCAAAACGAAGGAGACCAATGGTCATGACCCGTAAATGTGCGAGTTCGGATCCACACCGCGCGGAAATTCCATCCCGGCGAAATCTGAACGCTTGAAGATATCAGTTTTTCCGGTTTGTGTCAAGATGCTGGTATTAAAAAATCCGTGTATGAAACACGGACTAAGGAAATGTCGTTTGTTTGAGCAACATGCGGACGAAGTGATCGAATTCTCGCTTGCGAACTTTTCGCGGGAGTTTTGTGCGGGCCAGCACGAACCATCGCTTCATGCGCGGGCGCATGCGTACGGTTGCGAGACCGGAATCCCGAAACCAATCGAGGGCGTGCATCAGGTTGATGTTATCGATATCTTCAAAGCCGACACTGAGAAAGAGACAAACTCGCATCAGTAGATCGCTCATGGCGTCATCGCCCACACGAGCATCGCAACGACGTTTGGCGAGAGCGAGGAACGGATAAACCGCCGAATCGTTTTTGTCGCCTGTTCGAGTATCACATTGTGCGATTCTCATCCACGTCGACGCATCCGCGCATTCGAAATGTCGAAGCGCATTCAATGTCGATGTCTGCAAATTCTCCGGTTGAATACTGTGATGCGGCCACTTCTGATGCGATTGCAACTCGTCGAAGAGTTCGATCAACATCCACCCAAACCATCGAAGATCTTCTTCGGAAAAATCTTTTGCACGATGCGCTTCGATCAAATACTCAATGAAGATCTGCAATATGAACGGTGTCGACCCCTTGCGACCAGGTGTCACACTGAGCGGTCCGAGTTCGAGTTCATCCTGAAGAAGTTTGATCGCGGCCGCGGCGGACAATCGACGCAGGTTCAATTCGCGAGTGTTGCGAATCGTTTCCGCTTTCCGATTGAGCACCATCCCCGATCGATCATTCCACCACGTGTACCAATCGTTTTTGATCCACGCTTTGTAAGCATCGAGTGTTTGTTCTGTCGGAAGCGGAACACGTTCTTGTTTTCGCACGATTGACTCCTGTTGAAATCACGACCGATCCGTGATCCACAAAACTATCAGATAGAGTGAAAAAGTCAACAACAGCACGGGTCGTCGAAGGCTTCAGCCTGCGTCCCCGCGAATCGAATGCGACGGTCGTTCGAACGCAGACTAAAGTCTGCAACTACCATCAGAAATAAAAATTCGAATACACACCGCGAACGAGAATGCTGCGAGAGCGAGACCCGACCATATCGAAAATAAATAATGATCGAGCGCGGCGAGAAAAAAAAGTTCAACGAGCATCGCCGTTGCGAACAGGACATTCGAATGCGTACGACGTGACCAAATAAATTTTGCGAGCTCGAATATCCAATAGACAAAAGCGATGAACCCCACGAAACCGAATTCGGCGAGGATGAGGAGGATTGCATTGTGAATCGGTTGGTATGAAAAGACGGGTTGATTTTTGTGAAGCGATTCGAGCGCGAACGTGTAGGCGCCAGCACCGACACCGAAAACGGGGTTCAATCGAAACACACTTGGAAACGTTGTGTACTGTGATGTGCGTTCCTCAATCGAAATTGCTTCGACATGTTGTGTTGTATCGAATCGCGCGAAGATATGGGGATGAAAGAGAAGAGCGGAAAGGGCGATGGTGGCGAAAAGGATGATTAAAAATAATTTTTCTGATTTCTTCGCAGAGCGTTTTTGTTTGATGCGAATAACGATGATTACGAAAATCGCGCATGCGAGTGCGAGCCATGCACTACGCGAGAATGTGATGACGAGGGTTGAAGCGAAGAGAACGATTAAAGGTGAATACAATAATGCGCGATTCAACACCTCACCCCGGCCCTCTCCTTCGAAAGGAGAGGGAGGGCGATTGGAAGTGAGTCGACTAAGGATCATGATTCCTACGGCGAGATAGCCGCCGAAGATATTCGGATGAGGAAAACTGCCGTATGCTCGCAATGATCGAAAGGCGTTTGTGGCGACGACGGCGATTCCTTGTGTCTCGACGTGTTTTTCCGCGAGACCAAAGAGGGTCGATGCGGGACTGAATCCGTGAAGGTATTGATACCAGCCGAGGATGCACGGAACAATGAGACCCAGAGCGAACGCGATGCAGACGCGATCAATTTTCGTACGCGGATCGAGAAGCATTAAAAACAACATGCCGGCAAAAAGAATGTGTCCGAGAGAAAACAAACTGACGGAATAAAACGGAGCGAAGGTGAGTGAGAGAAATCCCGCAGCGAGGAAAAGATAAAAACCTCGCAAACTGTTTTGCATTTCCTTCGCCGGTTTCTCAGAATCTTTTCGACTCAGAAGAAACGCGATCGCAATCAAAAACTCCGTAAAGAATAATCCGAACTTCCCGTATTCACTGATACCTTCCGCCATCGGCACAATGTGGTAAACGAATTGCGTTTGCCATGGCAGCAAAAAAATCGCGAGAAGAAAAATCCATTGAAGTTTTTTTATGCGCATAGACGTTGCCATTGTTCTTCATACTTCTTTTGAAACTCGGCGCGACGATCTGTATCATGAAATTTCAGCATTTCGTCTGTGATCACCACGCGAGAATCTTGATTCGCGAGGGTTCGGATCGATTCGGGGAATCGTTTTTGTTGAATCGATCGATAAATCGATTCAAAAAATCCAGTGTGTCGAATCGGGTCAAATGCACGACCACCCCCTACCCCTCCTTGTAAAGGAGGGGGGAGCGACGCGCGACGAGGTGCAGCGTTTGGAAGTTGTGCATGTGCCCATCTGTTCTCCTGATGAAACAATTCAATCGAGTGATCGCGATCGAAAAGTGGAACGATTGATTTTTCCCAAAACGCAAAATAGTGATCCCCTTCTTTGAGTCGAAGATGATCCATTGCAAGAGCGGAACGACTTGCGAAGAAACTGAAACAAAAAGGATCTTGAGACACGTCCCCCCTCGATCCCCCCTTACTAAGGGGGGAAGGCGCAACATCAGGACGAACGCCAAATAAAATGAATGGGGTGACGATCCAAAAACGCGTTGACCAAATGCTTCCGGGTTTTGTGATGATGAACAAATCGATGTCGCTCGATGCGTTTGTGTTCCACCACGCAATCGTATTTACAGCCGCAACCGCACGGACACTTTCGAACAACGAAAAAAATCGAACTGCGCGGCGCAGTTTTTTATATTTGCGAATCGCATCGAGGTAATGTTCTTGCCGTATTGCAACACGATCGAACCCCTCTCCCCGACCCTCCCCCTCGCAGGGGAGGGAGATCGAATCGTTTTGAATCATATAATATCCATTCTCATTTGTGATTCGATTATGCAGCCACTCACTCGATTCAAGAACACGAAACACTTCGGATAATTCATACGCACGATCCGGTTCGAGCAGCCATTTCCAAATTTCAAAACCCGTGACCGGATAATCGGTCACGGAAAACCAGCAAAGCGTTTTGAGAATGGATTGTTCGAGAAGGGTGGGCATGTTGAAGATAGGGTAACAAAGGTGAACAAAGGTGAACAGAGGAGACCAAAGGCATGAAAATAAAAAGACGCGTTTGAGGCGCATCTTTTATTCCTCTGTTTACCTTTGTTCACCTTTGCCAACCTTTTCCTTCTGTTTAAACACCCACCATTGTTGAACAATCGAGAACAACGTCACTGTTACCCAATACAATGTGAGACCTCCTGGCAATTTGATTCCGATGACGATCGTGACGATCGGCATGAAGATCATCATGGATTTGTTCATGGAAGCGAGCATGGACTCATCTTTTGCTCCTTCCGATTTGGCAACTTGTTTTGGCGGCTGATTTTGCATGAGCATGCGTGTTTGAAAAAACTGCAATACACCTGCAAGCACAGCGAGGAAAATACTCGCTTTTCCGAGATCCATCACTCCAAGAAAGATATTATTGATATGTCCCGGATTGTGAATGAACGGATACAGCTGATTCAATGTCGCTCCGTCGAATCCTTTAAGCAACACTTGATAGAGAGCAATCAATACAGGAAGCTGTACAAGAATAGGAAGACAAGACGCAAGCGGATTCACTTTCTCATTCTGATAAAGCGCCATCATTGCTTTTGACAAACCTTCTTTGTCGTCCTTGTGTTCCACTTTAAGTGCATCGAGCTTTGGTTGCAGTGTCTGCATCGCCTTCTGCGATTTCAAACTCGAACTCATGAGAGGCCAAAGAGCGAGTTTGATCAGAATCGTAAGTGCGATGATCGAAAATCCAACATCAGATCCCGGGATGATGTTGTAAAGAAAAATCAACAAGTTAAAGATCGGCTGAAAAAGGAACGTGTGAAAGATATTCATAAGAAATTAATTCTTTGATTCCTCTGTCACCTCTGCAACCTTTGTCACCTCTTCCTCGGGTGCTGCTGACTCTACAACTTCTTCTTTGTCATTCTCGACAATGTTGATTTTCCAACCCGTGAGTTTTGCCGCAAGACGAACGTTTTGTCCGCCTTTTCCGATTGCGAGTGATAATTGATCTGTGACAACACGAACCGAAGCGACCTTCGCTTCTTCACTTACATCAACGCGAGCAATTTTTGCCGGAGCAAGACTGTTTGCGATAAAGGTTGCTGCATTTTTATTCCATTCGATGATATCCACTTTCTCTCCACCAAGTTCTGCAATAATTGTTTGGATGCGACTTCCACGCTGACCAATACACGCTCCGATCGGATCGATAGATGAGTCGTCCGTTGCGACAGCAACTTTCGAACGAGATCCGGCTTCACGAGCGACACCTTTGATTGTTACCGTACCATCACCGATTTCTGGAATTTCAATTTCAAATAATTTCTTTACCATTTCATCTGCGGTGCGAGAAAGCAAAATCTCGGGACCTTTTGTTGTAAGACCGACTTGGCGCACATAAACCTTGATACGATCGCCGGAATTATAACGTTCGTTTGGATTCTGATCTTCCGGTCGCAAAATTCCTGTCGTGCGTCCGAGATCGACCAAAACAACACGACCCTCACGACGTTGAACAGTTCCATGCAAAATGTCTCCTTCTTGTCCTTTGTATTCATTAAAGACAACCTCACGTTCCGCTTCACGCAATTTTTGGGTGATGACTTGTTTTGCCGTCATCGCAGCCATGCGTCCGAACTCTCCCGCCTCTGGCAATGCGGTGCGGATCACATCACCGATCTTTGATCCGAACTTGAGAACCATCGCGTCTGAAAGCATGATTTCTGTTTTTGAGTTGAAACGCGGACCCAAATCTTCTTCGAGCGAAAAAGAAGAAACCTTCTCCCCTTTTTTTCGAGCATCGGCAAATTGCACAGCAAGAGCTTCCGCGCGCAATTTATTTTCTTCTTCTTGTTTAGCGAGTTCTTCAAGATCCACGTTTTCCACAACGGTTTTTACGTCAAAAATACGTGTACTTCCGTCTTCCGGATTAAACTCAACTTCAATGTTTTGATTTTTGTCACCGAAATCTTTTCGGTAGGCGGCACCGAGAGCAGATTGGATGGCATCAATCACAGACTCAAACGCAAGACCTTTTTCTTCACAAATTTGTCGAATAGCTTGTTCAATGGCGGAGGACATAGTTAGGAAAATAATAGTAGTAAAGTAGAATAGTAGTAGAGTAGAAAAAAGAGAATTGAAAAGTGATAAATGCTTTACTACTTTTCTACTCTACTACTTTACTACATCTTCCCCACTCAAAAAAGAAACCCGTCATTCAGACAGGTTTCAACTAGTAAAATCATAACAAATTTTCTTTCAGACGTCAATAGCTTCAATATGAACAATGTTCGGCGGATCGGAATCAAATTCGATTGCGATGACGTCCACGCGCCATGATTGATTCATTGCATGATGTGTCTCAAGATATTCTTCCGATACGGCGAGGAGATGGCGTCGTTTTGTTGCCGTAACAGATTCTTCGGGCCAGCCGTATTCATGTGTATGCCTGGATTTCACTTCAACAAAAACGACCTCGTCGCCGAACTGGCAAACAAGGTCAATTTCTCCAAAAGTACAACGATATTGTCGTTCTAAAATTTTATACCCTTTCGATTCGAGAAATGTTGCAGCAAGATTCTCCCCGTCATTTCCAAATTGCCGTCGCGGATCGATCATACATTAGGATCTCTTTCGACCGGGAATGTATTTTGATTTTGCGTGCTCGCGAACGTTCTTTTCACGAAGAGCGGGAACATCTCGAATAATGAATCGTGCAAGAAAGACTCCCCAAACAATAAGTCCGAGAACCCAAAGCGGATACCAGAATCGAGCTCCAAATAATTGAATATTCTCGTAGCTGAAAAAATAAATCATCAGCCCAAGAAATCCCATGGTGGTAAAACACAGAACCAAGCGCTTTCCCATCATCATTACGTAACGATCATATGTCCGTTGCGAAAGAACAATGCGAGAAATGATTCCAAGAAGAAACAAGACAAGGAAAACACCAAAAACTATTTTACCGAACAGACTGTCTACAACTGGAGGCTGCATCGTCAACCAATTGAGCGGATTGAAAAATTGAATATTCATAATGTGAAAACGATATCGGAAAGCGTGCACCGAGTCAACTACGTTCCGGGAGACTTTGAATGTGTGAGCACTCCGGCGAGACTCCCAAGGATATCAGACGCCACATTTGTCGCAACAAAAATCCCCGCAAAAACAACAAGAACACCAATCAATTTATAAAACAAACGCGTTCCACCAAACCCAAGATATTTTTCCGCAAAATCATTTGTTCCAAGCATCTCAAAAACTTTTTCCGATTTTGCAACAAGAAAATATCCAATAACCATGATCGCAAGGCCGAGGGGAATCCTAAGGAAAGGAGGCATATACAGTGATTATACACGTTGATCATTATTGAAACAAAACAGACGATTGAAATCGTCTGTTTATGTGGCTTGCCATCCGTAGCTCTAGTTGTGACAAGACGACAATGCGTCCGTCCTTCGCCAAGGCTACGGAGGACATCCTACGCTCTGGATAAACATCAAGAGCGTAGGATGGTGGATGCTGGGGGACTCGAACCCTCGACCCTCTCGGTGTAAACGAGATGCTCTAACCAGCTGAGCTAAGCATCCAAGTGAGAGACAGCCAAAGCAAGCTTTGGCTTGTCCGAACGAGATGTTTAGCTTTCGACGAAGTCGAACACTAAGCATCCGAAAGACGAAAATCCTGTATCAATTGAATCTTCGCCCGTAAGGATACAACAAATAGAATGTTTTGCAAATTTGAACTCATTTGCTACGTATTGCGAGCATCACGTCCGAAACGTTCATTCCGGTCATTCCGGTTTGCAAAAAAGTTTTTGTCTTTTGAAAAAAATCGAACGAACTGTTTTTAGCAAGCGCTAACTCCGGTTTTAATCGAAGGGCTTTAACTTTTTGTTTTACACCCGCGTCTACAAACGCTCCTGCAACCGATGAATGATCAATTCCGTCTGAAGCGCATGACAGGACGAGTACATCTTCTCCGACCGAACTAAGGGCACCGAGTGCAAACTCTTGATTACGGCCTCCCACTCCCTTTCCTTTCACATGAACCGTTGTTTCCCCACCTGCAATCAAAACCGTTCCAGGCTTCACTTGTTCCGCAAAAATTTTTCCCTTTTCCCTTGCCTCTCCTTGCAGATCATTTGAAAACAAAATCGGTTCATACCCCAGAGACTTCGCTTGTTTCATCATCGCCGCAGTGGCAATGGTGTTTGAAACAACACAGACGTTCGTCACATGTTTGAACATCGATGGATCCTTAGGAGTTTCGATCAACTGACAATCCTGCAATTTGCATACGGACAACACATCATATTTTTTCAAAATATGTTCTGCATCTTTAACGGTTGTCGTATCAAGAAACGTAGGACCAGATGCGACCATATCCAATTCATCTCCGGGAACATCCGAAAAAATTAATCCCGCAACCGTAGCCGGATGTGCGAGCCGAACGAATTGTCCACCTTGGATTTCCGACGTATGTTTGCGCACTGTATTCATCTCATGGATCGTCGCTCCTTTTTTCATGAGGGCGTTTGTCATCGCCGTCATATCCCCACACTCCAATTCGTGGGGCCAACACAACAATGCCGATCCTCCGCCCGAAATAATCGCGATCACTAAATCTTGCGAATCGACTGCTTTCAGCAATCCGACGATTTCTCCCGTTGCACGAATATTGTCGTAACTCGGAAACGGATGTGTTCCGACCAAATTCTTCATGTGTTTTAATTTCCCCCCTTTCACGTCAAGGACAATTCCATCTGAAATGCGATCACCTAATATCTTTTCAAGCGCGGAAGCAGCCTCAGATGAAGCTTTTCCGATTCCCACAACAAAAATCCGTCGGTAGGATTTCAATCGATATGTTTTGTCTCCGATCTTGAGAACTTCTCCATTCAGCGAAACAACTTGATTCACCGCATGTTGCGTTTCAATTGCATGCAATCCAGCTTCGACGATGGTGAGCGCATCACGACGCAATTTTGTTGTCGCGATTGAGGAATAATTTTTAATGAGATGTTTTGCGGGCATAGGTTTAGGGAACAAATTGAACAAGAACATCGAATTCATCCTCTTTCTCCGGATCACCAGACGGATTATCTTTTTTCAAAATCAACGCACCAATGTTTCCTGTTTGCTCAATTGACGACATTCCGGAAACCCATGTCAATTCTGCTGTGAATGGAACATAATCCATCGTCATCCATTCTCCCTCTGCCTGTGCGACACCCGTCGCGATATAATCTCCAACAGAATTTACAAGTTGTACAGGAAATGTTCCTTCAAAAAACCACGTTCCGCGTGCGCGTCCTTTCACAAGAAACTTCGTGTTCGAAGAACCTCGTGAGATCGTCGCGTTCGGCAGCGGAGAAATAATTTCAATCAAATCTTTATAATTTGTCGATGAAACAGGTTTGGAAACCGGTGTCGGTGTAACTTCCGGTTTTGTTGTTTGTTCTGTTGAAGGTCGAATCGATGTTTGACTTGTTCGAGACACAGAGACTCGATAGACAAGTAAAACGATCAATCCGATACAACAAATGATTAAAACAGAAATCGCGACAGGATGCTTGTGATTCATATGTCCCTATCATACAATATCGTTGAACAATCGCCTATGATACAACCTCTAAAAACCCGAATGATTTCAACTGTTTATCGATCGATTCTAAAACCGATTCTGTTTCGATGTGATCCGGAAGATGTGCATGATGCAATGACGTCTATTGGCGAGCAACTCGGAAAATTCAGACTGACTCGATTCATCACTCGTGCATTGTTCGATTTTGAACACCCGATGCTCGAACAAACCGTTGCGGGAATTCAATTCCGCAATCCGATTGGGCTTGCAGCGGGCTTTGATAAAAACGCACATCTCACAAACATTTTGCCGGATGTCGGATTCGGATTCGAAGAAATCGGATCGATCACCGGAGAACCATGTGCAGGTAATGCACGACCGCGTTTGTGGCGACATCCGGAAGAAAAAAGTTTGCGCGTTTATTACGGATTGAAAAATGACGGGGCAGAGATGATTTCGAAACGCATGAAATCCCTCTCCCCGACCCTCTCCCGCGACGGGAGAGGGGGAACGATTCGATTTCCAATTGGGATCAGTGTGGCGAAAACGAATTGTGCGGCGACGGTTGAAACATCGGCGGCGATTGCGGATTATGTGAAAGCCTATTGTGCGTTCGACAAAATCGGCGATTATATGACGATTAATATTTCGTGCCCGAATACGTTTGGCGGACAACCATTTAACGATGCGGCTCGACTCAATCAATTATTGACCGCGATCGATCGCGTCCGAAACACACGTCCGATTTTTCTGAAACTTTCTCCAGATCTTTCAGAAGCGGAATTGCATGCGATCGCGGAAGTTGCCCTTGCACATAAAATCGATGGACTGATCACGAGCAATCTGACAAAACAACATGCGCACGGAAATGGCGGGCTGAGTGGAAAACCGGTCGAAGAAAAATCGATCGCGCATTTAATCTATTTACGAAAAACATTTGGAAACAAATTTATTCTCATCGCCTGCGGTGGAGTATTCACAGCTGAGGATGCGTACCAACGCATTCGAAACGGTGCATCATTGATTCAATTAATTACCGGAATGATTTTTCAAGGACCGCAATTGATCGGAGAAATCAATCGCGGGTTGGTCGATCTATTAAAACGGGACGGGTATCAATCGATTAAAGATATTGTCGGAATCGATATAAAATAAAAACCTCACGGAAAGCGCGAGGCAGGTGGCAGACCATCGAATTGAGTTGCGACTGGGAGCGGAGATATAGGTGAAGAGCCGCATGGAAAACTGTTCTTCGACACTTGTGGTCGTCTCGCACACACTCCCTAACGATGCATGCGTAGCAATGGAACATTTTCTTAGTGCAGCCGGCTTGATGTGTGCACGAGGCACGTTTGTGGAGAGTGGGTGAAATGTGTTGACAGAGCTTGTAGGGATTTCGTCCGCTCGCAAAGATTGAATCACAAAAGGACGAGGATGTCAATATCCTCGTCCTTTTAACGCCTATTTAATCCCGCATTGTTTTTTCAATGCCGCGATATCATCCGCTGTCAGTGCCTCGTTCACACCGTTGTTTAGACGATACATGATCGCCTTTGGATTCTCGAGGTGATCAAGTCCGAGAGCGTGGCCCATTTCGTGTGTAAGCACGCGCACTAATTTTGATTGATCATCGAATTGATAAATGTTGATGCGATTGCCTGCCGGGTCACTGACATACTCCCCTTCTTCAAACTCACTTCCCTGACTCGCTCCAATGTTGTTGTAATTGATTGCCGTTAAATTCAATGATTTCGCCAACCGATTAATCACACCCACAAGGGCATTCAACTCGTCCACATGTGTGTTGATCGCATTTTCAGAATCATGCAGTTGCACAAGCAGCTGTTCAAGCGCTGTTTTTTCGGCATGGAGTCGATCAATCGTTTCTTGTGTGGCACGATCATGTTGATTGAGATACGTTACTTCTTTATTGTATGCATCAAGCCGCGATTGATACGCCGCATCCGAAACAGCAAGTGCCGCTTTCATTTGCGCGATCTGTTTTGTTTGTGCGTCGTATTTTGTTTTCAACGCATTGTATGTCGATTGATCGTCATGAATCACAATTCCAAGCTTCTCCAATTTCTGCGTGGCGATTTGTCGATCATCATAAATCAAATTGATTTTAAGCGCGCCATTCGACTGATACACAAACAATTGTTTTCCGATCGGCTTTCCGGCGGAGCCGGATCCGGCTCCGCCGGACTCCCAAATCGATTCCGCTTTCTGAACATCTTTGATAAACGTCTCTTTCGAAATACCGAATCGCGCGTCAAACGAACCGATCGAATACGCGATCGGTTGCGAACACGGAAACGCCCTCGCAGTGATTTGATTCCACGCATGCAAAAGCGGATCGCGAAAAAAATAAGCGAGGGCAATCGCGATCAGTAAAAGAAAAATGTCCGTGATGAATCGACGCATGAGAATATGATACCAAAGTTTCGCTGTTCGTTCGATTATTTCTTCAGAAGAGATTGCATCGACTTCGGATAGTGCAAAATCAATTTGATGCGGCGCTTGCCGTTGTTTGTCCAATGATGTTTGACGGGAACCTTTCGTTTCGAACTTTGACTGACAGCAAGTTCATCACCGAGATAAAATCCGATGTGACGATGCTGTTCATCGCCGAATTTTTTTTCTTCCCATACAAGTACATCACCTTTCTTTGGGACTCGTACCCGTTTCCATCCGGATTGTTCAAGTTTAGCAACCGTCGAAGCAACAGTCGCATGCACGCGATCGATCAAACCAATCAACATCAAAATCGACGACACAAAAATCGCGCAAGACAGTTGTCCGTCGCGCAGAATGTTGGATCGCACCCCATCAACATCTGCAATCAGTGTCCGAAATAATTTCGAACCGAGACTGTTCTCAATGAGCGCGATGTACGTTTCAAAAACACGCGTGACGATTTTTGGTTTCTTCATAAAATAATTTTATGTTTCGATTCCCAGCGATTCAAGTTCTTCGATCAGCTGTTCATTCGAGAGAAAATGAATAGGTGTGTATCCGATTTCACTTGCCGTTAAAAGACTGTGCAAGGAGTCGTCGATGAAGATAAGTTCATCGAGGGACACATCGCTGTCGACACCAAGAAACTGAGCGGCAGAATCTGCAAAACTTCTGTCGATCCCCTGCAGAATCACTCCGCCCCAATCAAACCCGATTGCAGAAATCTTTTTCATACGAAGATATGGTAACAGTTCGCGTTCGCAAAACAAAACACCCGAATGAATCGGGTGTTTTGTGGTGCGGACGAGAGGACTTGAACCTCCAATCCCTTGCGAGAACCAGCACCTCAAGCTGGCGCGTATACCATTCCGCCACGTCCGCACGTATTTCTGACGCATCGAGATGATAATCCATCCCCGAAAAAACATCAAGACACGTCGCTCGCGAGCGACGTGTCAAGACTGAAAGACACGATCCTTTCCCGTGATAATCTTCATACACATCGGCTCGACCGAAATATCAAAACGAGTCCCTTCCATCTCTTCTCCGTCTGCAAATAATTTAATTGGTTTTTCCGCACGAATTGTCATGGATTGAAGCGGGAGCGTGCTTTCCTCGATCGTCGATCGTCGAAAAAAACCGCGTTTCACGTCCGCTCGAATCACGGCTTGCAACAATCCGTCGCACGGATTGCAAATGTTCGCGAGATTATTTATATGCAATTCTGCGAATGAGGTCGGGATGATGCGGAATTTATCTTCACACGTAAGCTCGGCGCGAAATTGCGGAACAGAAATACCCGTGATGAATTTGCGTCCGTTGATGAGTCCGACATCGATGGTCTCCACGCGACGTGCAGAAAGAATATC
>CAYHDY010000027.1:0-7896 GCA_964355525.1 uncultured Gammaproteobacteria bacterium
GTAGCGAGAAGATATCAAATGGGGGAGAAGTTGTCCAGATCCCGTTCTTTCGTTTCTTTCAAGACTTCTGTATAATTCTGTCATCTTATGGCGCATATCATTTCGGTGGTGAATCAAAAAGGCGGGGTGGGGAAGACGACAACCACACTGAATCTTGCTGCGTATCTTGCCGATGCAGGTAAATTTGTTTTGCTCATTGATCTTGATCCGCAGGCAAACGCAACGTCCGGAGTCGGGATCGATCATCGTGCGCTTTCGGCTGGCGTCTATGAAGGATTGATCGGAACGCATTCGGTTCGGTCGCTCATTCATCCGACGGCTCATGAAGGACTTCGCATTCTTCCTGCGACGCAAGCCCTTGCGGGTGCAAGTGCAGAATTGGTGAATGCGGAAGAGCGTGAACACTTTTTGCGAAAAGCGTTGCTCGAAGTTCGAAACGATTATGATTATATTTTCATCGATAATCAACCATCACTCGGAATGTTGACCATCAACGGACTTGTCGCGTCGGATTCGGTTCTCATTCCTGTGCAGGCGGAATTTTATGCTCTCGAAGGGTTGACTGATTTGATGAACACGGTGAATCTCGTTCGCGAAAACTTAAAACCAAATTTGGAAATTATGGGTGCAGTTATTACGATGTATGACTCGCGCACAAAATTATCAAAAGAAGTTTTGCAAGAACTGTATCGTTATTTTCCGGATAAAATTTTTCGCTCTGTGATTCCACGCAGTGTCCGTCTCGCGGAAGCGCCATCATTCGGCAAAACGATTCTTGGATATGATCCGACGTCGAAAGCTGCCAAATCGTATGAACGTCTCGCGAAAGAATTTTTGATGCGCGAGGCAGGTTCGCTGTAACACCCCTCACCCATACCCTCTCCCTCGAAAGGAGAGGGGTAACGCGTTCAGTTATGAATACACGTCCCGCACTCGGGAAAGGGCTTGGTTCGCTCATTCCGCACAAACAAACATTTACGGAACAGGTGATCCCATCCGCGCATAAGGAAATTTTAGAAATCGGTGTCGATGAGATTCAAGCGAATCCACGTCAGCCGCGTATTTATTTTTCTCCAAGCGATCTTGAGGATCTGATCGGTTCGATCAAGGAACACGGTATTTTGCAACCGCTTGTCGTTACACGTTCGAATGGCCAATATGAGTTGATCGCAGGAGAACGTCGATTACGCGCGTCGAGAATCGTCGGATTGAAAACCGTTCCCGTGATCGTTCGCGATGCGACGGAACAACAAAAGCTTGAACTTGCTTTAATCGAAAACATTCAACGACAAGATTTGAATGTGGTGGAAGAAGCGATCGCCTATCGCGCCCTCATTGATGAATTTAATCTCACACAAGACGCGGTTGCCCTTCGTGTCGGCAAGAGTCGATCGAACATCGGCAACATTGTGCGTCTTCTTGATTTGCCAAGCGACATTCTCGATGCACTCAAAGAAGGTCGCATCATGAAATCACATGCGCGAACATTGCTTGCCGAGGTTGATCCAAAAAAACAACACGAGATGTTTGAAGCGATGTTGAACGGGGGAGTGACAGTGCGACAAATCGAAGCACGTGTGTCCGGAAAAATTCCGCGCGTCACCTCGGCGGTCCCCAAAGATCCGAACATCGCCGCGCATGAAAAACGTTTACGCGAGATTCTTGGAACGAAGGTAGAAATTCAAGAATCCGCCGGCCGGGGAAAAGTGTGTATTACCTTTTATTCGCGACAGGAGTTGATGGGTCTGCTTGAACGATTATCCGATTAAAAATAGGCTTAAAAAGCCTATTTTTTGTGTTAAATCATTGACAAAACCGTTATTTTATGGTATATTTGGATATCAGTATGGATTGACTTTGGCCAAAAGCCGCTCTGAAAAGGGCAATTTCTGGCCATGGTAAATCTCACAAATGATGAGAAGCCCGCTGGCGCTGAGGTGCTCTGTGCACCAAAAGGAACTGACCATGTCTGACAACATGCTCGGTAACGCTCTGGCACTGGTTGCCGGACCGATGAAAGATTTCTTCACCAAGCTTGCCGGCACCGACGGCATGATGTGGCTGCACGCATTCAACAGGTTTCTCCGCAAGGAGAATCCTTGGCCGAAGTTTGCTGTGCGTTGGGTTGTGACCCTTGGTGTCCTCAAGACGCCCGAGGTTTACAAGGAAGCTCTTGGCTCGAACGTCAGTAAATGGGCACTCGACATCTTGAAGAAGATTACCTGTTTCAAAAAGCAGGTCAAACTTCACCTGACAGACGCAAGTTTCGAGGAAGTGGGGCTGATCGAAGGCGGAACGCTGGACGAATTTTTCGCAGCCGTGAAATCGGCTGGCGGAATGAAATGTCCAGCCGAGGCCGGTCCAGCCCTTCGTCTTCTCTGCAAGGATAAGGAATGGAGGATCCTTCTCATGGACGCCATTTCGGATTCCGGCGGCGGTCTCGACGTGTTCGGCCTGAGCTCCCATTCCGATGGCCTTTGGCTCTGCACGGTTGGCGGTCGCTCCGGCGATCGGTTCAGTGCCGGCAATCGCGTGGTGTTCGCGATCCCCGCGCAAGTGTCTTAGTACTTGGGTTTTAGATCCTTGTGTGTTCGGAGCTTTGGTTCTTAGTCCTTTGTTCTACTGCGCTGCATATATGTTGAATGACAACATATATGCAGCGTCTTTTTGTTTGTGGTAAAATTTGTTTTGAAAGTAGGCGAATCTGTGGGAGATGAAGATTTCTTGCTGCCGAAATCAGTATCCGTGCGCGCAGATTGGGTTTGAAAACAGTTTGAACACAGCGTCGCGCATGAGCTTCAAAAAAAGAAGATACTTGGTGCAGAATGCTAGGGCATTACTACATGCCGAATTTGATTCAATCCTGAGAGAACTCGAAGGATGGTGTACAGGAAGGCATTTTGCACAATTCTGATTCCGACGGCGATCTCAACGTGTTCAACCTGAACTCCAATTCCGATGGCCTTTGGCTCAACACGGATAACGGTCACCCCGACAATCGGTTCAGTGCCGGCAATCGCGTGGTGTTCGCGATCCCCGCGCAACTCTCTTCATTTCTCCGCAGGATTTTTTTCTGCGGAGTTTTGTTTTTGATCGGGTTTTATCAACGATCCGTGCCAGCCGCCAAGCATTCTCCCTGCTTCATCGAGCGATTCGGAAAGTGTGAGGTAAGGATTTTGTTTCAGAGAATCCGCTTCGAAAAGAATAAGAAGAAAAAATTTGATTGCATCGCATTTTCTTATCGCGACTTTCACATACGGTAATTTTTCTTCCGGTTTTAAAAATGCTGCCGTGAAAATCATTTCAATCGCCTCCACGAATAAATTATCAATGCGTTTGCCCAATGAATAGCGGTGAACTTTTGGAAGTTTTCCGTAATAATTAAACCAGAGGAGATATGTGCGTTTCAGAACTTGAAGCACTGGCGGAAAATTCGGGGGGGGGGGTACGCTTAGTGGCGTGTCTAAAATTCTTTTCGATCATACATTTGAGGAATTGATTTCAATGAATAACCTGCTTGATGCGTGGGGTGAGTTTGTCGTTGGGAAAAGATCGCGAAAGGATGTACAAGAGTTTGAGTTACATCTTATGGATCATCTGCTCGAATTACACCGTGATCTGTCGAATGGAACATACCGACATTCTGAATACAAATTATTTGTGATCACAGATCCCAAGCGTCGAGAGATTCACAAAGCCTTTGTGAGAGATCGTGTATTGCATCATGCATTATACCGTATGTTGTATCCGTTTTTCGATCGGACATTTGCGAGCGATTCATTTTCGTGTCGAAATGAAAAAGGAATGCATAAAGCGATTGATCGATTTCGCACATTTACGTTTAAGCAGAGCAAGAATCATTCGCGTACATGTTGGGTGTTAAAATGCGACATCAAACAGTTTTTCGCGAGCATCGATCACCACGTTCTCGTACGCATCCTCGATGGATACATTCCGGATTCAAGCATACAAGCATTGTTGAAAATAATCATTGGGAGTTTTGAAATCAAGAATAAACACCATATTGGATTGCCGCTCGGTAATCTTACTTCACAGCTTTTCTCGAACGTTTATATGAATGTCTTTGATCGGTTCGTGAAGCACAGCTTGAAAATCAAGCATTACATTCGGTACGCAGATGATTTCGTTTTTCTTTCTCCTGATAAACAAACGCTCGAATCACTCATTCCTTGCATCCGATCCTTTTTACTTTTTGATCTTCATCTCACGCTTCATCCGAATAAAATTTTTCTAAAGACGATCGTCTCCGGCGTGGATTTTCTTGGTTGGGTTCATTTTTCGGATCATCGGGTTTTGCGAACCGTAACAAAAAATCGGATGCTGAGGAAAATTCAGAAAAATCCGACGAATGAAACAATGCAATCCTATTTGGGAATGTTGTCGCATGGAAATACAAAAAGATTGCAAAAGATCATTTTAGATTTTGATATTTCAAAAAAATAACCTCGACACACGGTCGGGGTTATTTTGTTTTGGCATTTCCTTTCAGCATGCCCGCGAGCCAACGGCGCATGTTCGATCGTGTCGCATCACGGATTTTATTTCTGGCGTGATGGGTTTTTGCAAATTTGAGCCAGTCCGGGTTTGGACCGCGACGATCTTTGCTTGTGATGATCTCGATGATGTCGCCGGAACGAAGAACTGTGTCCAAGTTACGGATAATGTCGTTGATGCGGACGGACGTGCACTTATTTCCGATCTGCGAATGAATGGCATACGCGAAATCGATCGGGGTTGCTCCTTCCGGGAGATCGATCACATCGCCTTTTGGAGTGAAGACGAAGATGCGGTCTCGGAACACATCAATCTTCATGATCTCAAGCTGTTCCATGAAATCTTTTTTTGTTTCCAGTTCTTTTTGAATCTGAATCAGTTCTTCCATCCAACGGGTATTTTTCACGTCTTGCGTTCCGTCTTCTTTGTAGCGCCAGTGAGCGGCAACTCCGTATTCTGCAAGCTCATGCATTTCCGCCGTTCGAATTTGAAATTCGCAAATGGTTTTGTCTTCCGCAAAAATGGTTGTGTGCAAGGATTGATAGCCGTTTGGCTTTGGTTGTGAAATGTAGTCTTTAATACGTCCTGGCAATGGACGAAATTTTTGATGGATCATGCCAAGCGCTGCATAACAATCTTCCACATCGCCGACAATGACGCGAATGGCGATCAGATCGTAAATTTTCTCGATGTCGTTGTCATAGCGCTGCATTTTTTTATATAGGCTGTATAAACGTTTGACGCGACCGTAGACTTGGAAGTTTTCCAAATTTGTGTCTGCCATCATCTTTTCTGTTTGATCGATGATGCGGCTGACCTGAGCACCGCGTTCGCGAACCTTTGTGTCCATCTGCCCTTTGACATGTTCATATTCTTTCGGAAGCAAGTAGGCGAACGATGCATCTTCGAGTTCTCCTTTGATCTCACTCATGCCGAGACGGCCGGCGATCGGGGCGTAGATCTCGAGAGACTCGCGAGCGATGCGGAGTTGTTTGTGTTTTGGTTGTCCGTAAAGCGTTTGGAGATTATGTAATCGATCCGCGAATTTCATGAACACGACACGCACGTCGGCTGCCATCGCAAGAAACATCTTGCGCATGTTTTCCGCGTATCGTTCCTCTCCGCGATATTTGACGGTGTGTTTTAATTTGGTGACGCTCTCGACAAGGGACGCAATGTCGGAACCGAATTGCTCGCGTAAATTTTCGATCGTCACGGCAGAATCTTCTACGACATCATGAAGCAACCCCGCCGAAACGACGTTGAGGTGCAGTCCCATCTCCGCAAGCTTATACGAAACAGCAAGCGGATGTGTGATGACGGGTTGTCCGGTCAAACGCATTTTTCCCGCATGCGCAGCCTCGGCTACGTCATAGGCGCGATGAAGCGTCAGAAGATCCGGATCCCGATAATGTGTTTTGACGAAATCCTCGAGTTCGTCGTATGTGCGAATCGTTTCCATAAAAGGACTTATTTAAGATACTACCCCTTCGCTATTTTTACCAATTTTTTTTGACCAGAAGGAAAAAATATGAGATCATCAATAAAATTATTGATTACGTTTGTATGTCTTCACACGATGTTCTGCACGCAGAACCTAAATCTCATGATACAGGCGAACCGAAACCGGATGCTGGACACGATGCACCGGCTGCGGAACCAAAAGAGCTTACTGTCGCCGACATTCAAAGAGAAATGCGCGGCGCAGCGAAGAAAATACGAGGACAGAATGACGCACAACGTCGTATACAAGAAGTACGTGATCAAATAAGAGCTGAAAATGAGAAACTCGCCAATATGGAACCAAGACCGGTTCGCAGTACGGTTATGTTCGGGGTCGGAAGTGTACTGGATAACACGCCAAAGGCGGCTTCGTGGCTTGCAAAACAGACGGATCATGCGCTTGCGGGATTCCAGAAATGGTCGGATAAGGTTGCGAAAGATAATTTGAAAAAGACGTTGTTTACTATCCCTGTTCTTGGTTGGGTTTTAGAAAAACTGTCCGGAATGAAAGTTGAGGAGTCCGAGATTGAGAAAGAAGAGAAGGCTCATAAAAAGGTGGAAGCAAAAGATAAGTGGAAGAAAAAAGAAGATGAGTTTGAAACGAAGCTTCGTCAAAGGAAAGATAAAGGTGGAAATCCTTTAAGCGAGAATGAAATCATGAAAATAATGTTGGAGCGCGAGGATCGATATGATCGACAAGTTGCGGATAAAGAAGAAAAGGAAAAAGAAAAACACGGAGGAGGACACGGGGATCACGGTGGCGGAGGACACGATAAACCGCATAAACCGAAAGCTGATCACGGTGGAGGCCATGGTGGTGGAGGACACCATTAAAAAATAACGGTATCTAAAAAGTGGACACAAATGTGTCCACTTTTTGAAAATTTAAGCTTTACTGAGTACGGTATCGATTTCCGTCAGAAGATTCTGCATTGTCAAATCAGACTTGATGAGATACTGCAATGGTTTGTGGGTAATAACGTCTTTTAAAACCATTTCGTCGGTTGGATTTAAATTTGTAAGAATAATAACGGGAACATCTTTTCCCCAAGAATCTGCTCGTAATAACTTTAACATCATTGTGCCATCCATGATTGGCATCAAAAGATCGAGCAAGATAAGATCCGGAAACTCCCGCAAGGCAATAACAAGACCTTCTTCTCCGTTATGTGCCTCCAAAAAAATAAAACGATTTGTTGGCAGTATTTTGCTGATAGCAAAACAAAGATTCTTCTCATCTTCTATAAGTAAGATTTTTTTCCGATGGACGTTGATCATACCATGACGTAGAAAACAAAAAAGTTAAAGGGTTAGTTTAACTTTTGGGCCTCATGAGCCTCCCGAAATTGTTATATCTTTTCTTATGTTGTGCGCTCATCCAAGTGAATCGTGTTAAACGCATCGCATCTTGGACATTTAATTTGTAAACAATCATTATGCAAATCTTTCGCCAAAAGTTTGTCGCATGAGGTGCAACGAATGTGTGATTGTTGATCTGTGGCTTCTTGATCTGATTCGCTCATAGCAAAAGAAAAATCTTTTTATGAGCTTCGAGAGCCTCGTAAAAAATTAATAAGTCATTTTTTTTACTGATCTTATTATGACATCGTCATAATACACATTATTAAATATTTACACAAACAACCATCATAAAACCCATAAAACTCAATACGCATCAATTTTTTTCAATTGAACGCAAAATCTCTCTGTTATGATTTCACGGTTATTTTTTTCTTTGATTCTTTTTTGACCGGGGTAGCCTTCGCTATTTTCGAAGGGAAACGTTTCGATGGTGGGGCTTTTCGTTTTGCGTCGAGAATCGCGATTGCGTCTTCTCGCGTGAGCGTCGATGCGTCGTATTTTCCGCCAGAGGCGGAT
>CAYHDY010000027.1:7996-13735 GCA_964355525.1 uncultured Gammaproteobacteria bacterium
GATTGCGTCTTCTCGCGTGAGCGTCGATGCGTCGTATTTTCCGCCAGAGGCGGATTTTCCGAGCGACGCATTCGTTATTCCGTCTGTGACATACGGACCGTAACGACCGGTGCGCATAATGATGTGTCCTTTTGATTCTGGATCTTCGCCGAATTCCGCAAGCGGGATTGCTGCAAGTTTGCGTGCGGCGATCAGCTCGTTTGCTTCTTCGAGCGTGACCGTTAAAGGATCGAGAGGCGGTTTCAGTGAAGCGAAGATTTTTCCATCCGAGACATACGGACCGAATCGTCCGTTTGCCGCGATGATTTTCAATCCTTCGTTCGTCGTGCCGAGTGTGCGTGGCAAGGTGAGACACAGAAGTGCTTGTTCAAGCGTGACCGATTCTACGTTCATGTCTTTCATGAGTGAAGCGCTTTTCGGTTTGTTGATCTTCGCCTTCTGATCTTCTTTGCTCCATGGTCCAAGCTGAACGAACGCACCGAATCGTCCGGTTCGTACAATAACATCGAGACCCGTTACAGGATCTTTTCCGAGAATGCGTTCCGGCATGATATCTTCACGCGTCAATGCTTTTGTTTTTTCTTGAAGATTTTTATGGAACGGCTCATAGAAATGTTCGAGCATCGGCTCGAGTTCCATACTGCCTTCCGCGATATCATCGAATTCTTTTTCGAGGTTTGCCGTGAAGCTGTAATCCACAATTTGCGGAAAGTGTTCGACAAGAAGATCATTCACAATGAATGCGATATCCGTCGGGAACAATTTTTTATTCTCATCGCGATCGACGTAACCTCGAACAATCACCGTATTGATCGTTGGTGCATAGGTGGACGGACGACCGATTCCATATTCCTCTAAAATTTTCACGAGCGTTGCGTCTGAGTATCGTGCAGGAGGTTCTGTGAAATGTTGTGTTGGCACAACGGATTTTGCAACCACGAGGTCGCCCGCTTTTAATTCCGGAAGAAATTTTTCCTTCGTTGATTGGTACACCTTCGTGTATCCGTCAAAAATGACCGATGAACCATTTGCACGGAACAAGTGCTTCTCGACGTCGAGATCCACACGTGTTTGATTCAACTTTGCGTTCGGCATTTGAGACGCGAGCGTACGGCGCCAAATGAGATCGTACAATTTCCACACACGCGGTTCGAGTTCGCCCTTAATCGATTCAGGAGTGAGTGCAGGATCCGTCGGACGAATGGCTTCGTGAGCTTCCTGTGCGCCCTTCTTATTTGTCTTGTAACGGTTCGCGCCGACCGCATATGCATCGCCGAATGTTGATTTCAAAAATGTTTGTGCTTCTTCGAGAAACTTCTCGGCGAGGTTCACGGAGTCGGTACGCATATACGTGATGCGACCCGTCTCATAAAGCTGTTGGGCAAGCGTCATCGTTTGTTTTGCACTCATTCCCATTTTATTGTTGGCATCGATTTGCAGGGAGGATGTTGTGAACGGTTGAGGGGGTGACTTCGAAACTTCTTTGAACGCGACGTCGAGGACGGTCATGGATTTTCCTTGCACGGCATCGACGATTTTTTGTGCCTCTTCCGCGGTTTTGATATCAAGTTTATCTAATTTCTTTCCGTCGATCTCATGCAACTTCGCAGGAAAGTCCATTTCGTTTTTGATACATTCCGCATCGATCGACCAGTATTCATCGATCTTAAACGCTTTACGCTCACGCTCGCGTTCAACAACCAATCGCATCGCAACAGATTGCACACGACCGGCGGATAACCCGCGACGAACTTTATTCCAGAGAAACGGGGAGAGTTCGTAACCGACGAGACGATCGAGAATACGACGCGCTTGTTGAGCGTCGACTAAGCGCAGATCAATCGTGCGCGGATTTTGAAGGGCGTGCTCGATGGCGGTCTTTGTAATTTCATGAAAGGTAATGCGCTTTGCTTTTTTTGGATCGACACCAAGCACTTCTGCGACGTGCCAAGAAATCGCTTCTCCTTCTCGGTCTTCGTCGGATGCGAAGTAAATTTCATCGACGTCCTTGGCGGCTTTTTTTAATTCACTGACATGCGGTTTGCTTTGTGCTGGAACCACATACGTTGGAGCAAAATGATTTGAAGTATCCACGCCGATTTCTTTTGTCGGCAAGTCACGAATGTGTCCGAACGAAGAAAGAACGCGGTAATCGCGCCCAAGAAATTTTGAAATTGTTTTTGCTTTCGTCGGAGACTCGACGATAATTAATTTCGACATAGAGGAATTGCAGAAGGCAGAGTGATAAAGTGAAAGAGTGGAAAAGTGTTGGAGTTTCTTTTTTATTTTCTCCCGCATCATGCTCGATCAAAACTTTTTCGTCAACATCTCGTATAGTATCTTCCGCCTTCATGACGAATGATTCCTTTCATTTCGAGCAATGTTAATGTGCTCGAAATCGTTTCAATCGGAACGACACATGCATGCGCGATCTCGTCGACGTGAATCGGTTGTGTGTTTAAAAATGAGAGAATCATTCGCTCTGTTTCATTTCGAGCTTGATACGCAAACACGTTCTCCTCCCCTGCAAAGGGGAGGCCGGGAGGGGTCTCGCTTCGAATGGTGTGAACGATATCACTTGCTTGCGTCACGAGCGTTGCACCCATTTTGATCAGATTGTTTGGACCTTCGGAAAGCGGTGCATCGAACAATCCCGGTACGGCATACACATCGCGGCCGTTCTCGAGCGCATTTTTTGCGGTGATGAGCGAGCCGGATTTTTGCGCGGCCTCAATGACGAGTGTTCCATGGCACAATCCGGCAATGACACGATTGCGAATGGGGAAGTGATGTTTGAGTGGTGCGGTGCCGATTGGGAATTCTGAAATGATCGCTCCACCGGATGCGAGAATCTGTGAAGCGAGGGTTCGATTCGCCGCAGGATAAATCGACGCATGATCCGCCCCGGTTCCAAGCACGGCAAGCGTCGTTCCTCCGCGATCGATCGTGATGCGATGCGCGAGCGCATCGACTCCATAGGCGAGCCCGCTCACGATCACGGCACCCGATTCCGCGAGCGGTCCGACGATGTGTTCGATTGCTTTCGATCCATACGCTGTCACTTCACGCGAACCGACAACTGCGATGTGCTTGCGATTTTGATCGGGAAGTGTTCCTCGATAAAACAAAAGTGCGGGAGGATCAAAAATTTGTTTGAGTAATGCTGGATACGATTCGTCCGCGAGTGTGACGACGTTCAACTCAGCTGCGTGTAATTTTTTGAGTTCGAGTTCGGGGTCGATGTGCAATCGTTCCTGCAAAAACCGATTGGCGATTTCCGGTTCGATCGAAGCTTCGATGAGATCTGTAACCGATGCCGAAAACGCGCGCTCCATGTTTGGAAACGCGCGAAACAATTTGCCGATACGAACGGCTCCGAAAAACGGAACGCGAGCGAGGGCGAGCCAGTATTTTAAATCGGGTTGAGACATGAAGGAAGAGTGAAAGAGTGTAAGAGTGAAAGAGTGATGGAATGGGAAGTTGTTGGATTGTTTCGAAAAATAAAAAAGAAACACCTACACTTTTTCACTCTTACACTCTTCCACTTTTCCGATCGCTTGTTTAATCACTCCCGACAGTTTTTTATTCTCCTCCTCCGTCCACTTTTGCAAAACAAACGCATCGAGCGGAACATCCGGATTCACCGGGCGCCCGATACCGACGCGGATGCGCGCGATCGGTGTTCCGTTTGGAAACTGTTCGATGATGGATTGCATGCCGTTGTGTCCACCGCTCGATCCAGCGGCTTTGAATCGAATGTCTCCGAACGGAAGATCCGCATCATCATAAATCACGAGAATGTCTGAAGGGCTGCATTTATGTTTTGCACAAAACGCTTTCACCGCCCGCCCGCTCACATTCATAAACGTTTGCGGTTTGAGCAGTGCAATGCGTTCCCCTCCTTTACAAGGAGGGGATAAAGGGGTGGTCGTGCTCGTTCCGTCATATTCAGCGATCTCCGCCTCAAGTCCCGTTTTCAATTTGAATTCGACACGCAACTGTTTCGCGATTTCATCAACCACAAGAAACCCGACATTGTGTCGCGTCCGTTCATATTTTTTTCCGGGATTCCCAAGTCCAACAAGGAGTTTCATAAATGATTTGTAGTGGCAGGTCTTGTGCCTGCTCGTTTCGATTGAAATTATGCCACACGATTGACAAAAAGGCGATTTCGAAGTATCGTGCTGTTTCGATTATGGATTGACCACAACCAAAAGTTGCTCTGAGAAGAGCAATTTCTGGCCATGGTAAATCTCACAGACTGAGAAGCCCGCTGGCACTGAGATACTTGTTGCATCAAAGGATAACCATGTTGTCTCTGAATGATGGTGTGTTTTCACGACTTAACGCACTGAAGCGGTTATTTTTTCGGGGAAAGCCCAGGTTGAAGATCGTTACTCGTTGGGTCGTCACCCCGGGCTCGTACAGGTCGTTCGAGGAGTGTGAAAGCATTTTTGCATCGAGCGGTTTCAAAATCGATCATCCGGCACGTCGCTTCTTGATGCGGATGAAATGCTCTGAAGAGCGAACCGAAATTCAGTTCGCATCGGCAACACTTGAAGAACTCAGGCTTCGGAATGCTGCTCCAATCGGGATCATCCAAGGGGCTGTCGAGGCAAACGGGTTTCAGCTCTGCCAGATCGAAGACGGCCCTGCTCTGCGCCTTTTCCTCAAGGATCAGCCGGAGGGTGAATGGCTTTTTCTCGCAATGGAGGCGACTACCGACGGCAAAGGCTGTCGTGAGATCCTCGCTCTCAAGCATGATCATGCCGGTCTTTGTCTCACGGCCGTTGATGCTTCAGACTTGGATGGTTTCATTCCAAGTGCACAGTTCATATTTCGTGTCACGCCGCAAGTACATTAGTCTTGGATCCCGATCGGGATCTTTTTATTTGAATCAAAAAACCCGACGTAAGAACGTCGGGTTTTTATTTTTACTTTGATACAGCTGTCGCGATTCTGACATTGATTCGCATTGGCGTGCCGGTGAGATCATGAATCTCGCGCATGCGATTCTCGAGGAAGCGGAGATAGCTTGGGTGAAGCGCGTCCGTACGTTGCGCTTTCACGGTGAGATCGAATGTCGGAGGCGCGTTTGAAATCTGTTTCAAGCCGAGAGCCTTTGGCGGTTTCGTTCCTTTGCCCTTTGAAGGCAAGTGCTGACGAACGGCAGCATGCATGAATCGTTCAAGAACTTTGTCCGAAAGTTCTGTGAGGCGATGTTGTTGCACGGTGTCGATCATTCCGAAGATCGTCGAAACACGTTGCTTCTCAAGTGCACTCACAAAGAGGATTGGTGCCCATGTCAGGAATGGAAATTCTGCGGCGAAATATTTTTTGTAATCATTGATGGTGTTTGAATCTTTGTCTTTCACGAGATCCCATTTGTTGACGATGATGATCACGCCAGCCCCGGAATCTTTGAGAAGTCCCGCGAGCGTTTTTTCTTGCGATCCGATCGGCTCGGTTGCATCAATAACGAGAAGGGAAACGTCCGATCGGCGAATCACGAAATCATTTTTTTCCACGGCCATTTTTTCCAGTCCTCCGGCTTTGACGACAGAACTGTGTTTGCGCATTCCTGGCGTATCGATGAATAAATAATTTTTGTCGTCAAGATGAACAAGGATATCGTTTGGTTCGCGTGTTGTGTGTGAGATCGGACTTGTGATGAAACGATTTTCGCCGAGAAGCGAGTTCAATAATGTTGATTTTCCAACGTTTGGTTTTCCGATCACA
>CAYHDY010000028.1:0-2284 GCA_964355525.1 uncultured Gammaproteobacteria bacterium
CGGGAAAACTTATCAATCAACATTTGGAAAAAAACGGTGTCGAAGTTATTTCGAATGCGACACTCGTGCGAACAATCGGCGAAAAAGATCTTGAAGGATTCGAAACCACAAAAGGAACACACCTCTGTGCGATTCTCGGCATTGGACTCGGGATCGAACCGCATTTTCAATTTGTACGTGACGCGGGAATCGATGTGAAGGATGGAATTCTTTGCAATCAATATCTAGAAACAAATATTCCGAATATTTACACGGGAGGCGATGTCGCGGAATTTTACGATGAACGTTACGGCCGACATATTCGCGCGGGGAACTGGATGAGCGCCATGACGCAAGGTCGTCTCGTTGCAAAGAATATGTTCTCCCCTCTTGCTAAGGAGGGGTCGGGGGAGGTCTCGTTTCGTACTGCGTTCGATCTCGTTTCCTCTTACGCGACAAATGCTCTCGGACTCGAAATCATCTTCATTGGCGATTCATCGCGAGAAGCGGCAGAAGAAACAAAGCTGTTTGGTTCCGTAGAATCGGGAGGGGTCACAGAGCTGTTTATTCGAAAAAACCACATCGTCGGCGCTGTCTTAGTTGGACGAAACAGTGATCGAACGATTCTCACAAAACTGATTCAAGAAAAATCCACACCGAATCAATTCATAGGTTCATAACGTCTCGTAATAGGCGGGGTCCCCAGACCCCGCTTTTGTTTTACAATCGATTGACAAAATCGCAAAAACATGATATAAATGTCCCTTCTTCTGTGTGCGGACCAACGGGTCAGCGCGGAAGGAAACGGATGGTGTTTGGGGTCGGCGAAGTTCGTCGGCTCTAAGTATTGTCAGTGTTCCCTACAATTTGCGCGGGCAACGTGTCCGCACAGGAGAAAAGCTCATGGCATTTTTTGACGCAGCTGTGAAGAAAGCAATTGGCGGAGAAGGAATCGAGCGTCTCATTCATGACATGATCTCGAAAGGGATGTCGGATGCAGCGCACGCAGGAAAAAACGATGTAGAGATTGCCGCTGCCGGTTTGAAGGCGGCGGAACATCAGGACATCTTCGATAAGGTTGCTCATGACGTTCCCGGTCTCACCTCGACCATGTTTTCGGCTGCGATTGCCGCAAAGTTGCAGGGAGTCGATTTCGACAAACTGCTGCCTGGCAACACGCATCCCGGGGTGACGGCGGCGAAGTTCTTCTTGAAGGACATCGCTCCGCACATCATCATCGGTGCCGGCGAAGGGTTCGGCGACAAGCTGAGTGACGCGATCGATCGCGCCGTTGGCAAGGTTCGTTCGAATCCAAAGGCGGCAGTCCCTGCCGCGCAAAAAGGTTCGGCCGACGTTGTCTGCTGGGTCAAAACGGATCTCGGTCAGCGGGACAAGTTCTTCTTGATCGAGTACGAAGATGCGGAGAACAAAACGCCACGGTATCATTTTCGCAGCAAGGCGGATGGAACTGTCGTGCCTACGAACGTGCCGATGTGTCGCAATCCCGAGTTTCAGCGCATCAAGGATGTCTGGGACCGGACGCATACGCGTCGGAAGGAAAAAGTTCCTATCGAAAATCCGCCGCAACAGCAAGGCAACAACCGGAACAACAATCAGCCTCGCGAACGGGAAATCTGGGTGGATGCGGAAGACCTTCCGTGTGAAATCATCCCGCTCGAAGTCGCTGTGCGTCGTCTCGGTGACAATATGGTCGGCATGACGCCGGAACTTGCACAGGGGGTCAAAGACCTGTTCAAGAAGCCGGACAAGCCGAAGACGTGGGCGGAAAAGCTCACGCCGGAAACGAAGGCTGTGATGATGGCGTTCTCGCGGACGCAGAAGGATCTTGGCTGGCTTGATCAGGTGACGGCGGAGAATCTCGTCAAGCATCTCGAAGAGAAACAAATCGACATCGTCTACATGACGTTGCTCGGAACGGAACTCTTCGCGAAGATTTTGCCGACCGGTAAGCTCACGATGGAAGATTACCTGACCATGGTCATGTTTATCGACGATTGGATGGGCGCGGAAGTGACGAAGGTGAACAAGTTTCGTCTTACGCTTGCTCGCGCTCGCGCGTCGAGTGAGCACTGGCACGAAGCGATTCCGACGTTTTTCCTCGCGACGGGATTCATGTGGCTCTTCCTCATCGTCACGACAGCTCTGTTCGTCGGCGCGTTCTCTCTGTTCGTTGTCGGATCCGTGCATGACACGGCCCAACCGCTCGATCTGTACTTCGCGCAATACCGCGCGGGACGGTGGCCGGCGCTTGCGGCAACGATGGTGGGTGCGTGGTCGATGAACC
>CAYHDY010000028.1:2384-8664 GCA_964355525.1 uncultured Gammaproteobacteria bacterium
GCGGGACGGTGGCCGGCGCTTGCGGCAACGATGGTGGGTGCGTGGTCGATGAACCTCATCGTCGCGATCTTGTTCCCGTTCGCACAATCGGTTCTGAACTGGGTGACGATTCTGTTCCCCGATTCGTCAAAAGACGGAATCAAAAAGACTGGCTTGAAAATCATCGCATTCTTCGGAGTGTATGGTAACCTCGCTGGACTCATGATCCTCGGTGGTGTTCATCCCATGCATCGATTCGTCGTGCTTCTGTTGACGCCTCTCGGGGCGTGGGGCATTGTCGCGATGATGAAACTGAATGATGATGATGTTGCGATTAAAAACAAGAGTCGCACTGCTGTGAAATGGTTCTGGTGGATTAATGTGACTATTCCGTTTGCAGGTGCCATCATCTTCGCCGTTCTCGGCGTCTTCGATGTCACGCCTGTCATTGCGGGCGAATGGATCAAGGAACTGTTCCGGTACATTCACAAGACTCCGATGATTCAAAGCGTGATCTTCGGCTCGATCGTCGCAGTCCTCGGTCACCTCATTCTGAAAAAGGTGGAGTGGACGAAGATGAAGAAAGACGGTGCTGACTACGAAGGTCGCCTGCCAAGTTGGATGGCCCGCAGCATCCTCATCGCTCTGTTCCTCGTCGCGGTGATTTATCCATGGATCGATCCGCCGCACAACAAGTATAAGGTTCCGGAACCGCCGGTCGCAGGATCGGAAACGGAATTGCAAAAGGCAAAGGCGGAAAATGATCGGCTCAAGGCGGAAGTCTTGAAAAAGTCGAAAGGTTCGTCTGCGGCAGATGCAGAAGCTGCGCATGCTCGTCCGGTAAGGACTTCACATACGGAAAGGCCTTCCAAAGAGGTTGATCCGTGTCTGTCATCCGTGTCGTATGCCGCAAAGCACAATCTCGGCTGCCCTTGCTGCTTGAACTAGACTCTCGACCGGCTCTCTTACAAAGAGCCGGTTTTTTCTTTGTTTAAAATTCACAAACCGACCATTTTTACGGCCTTTTATTGCATTTAACTCTTGACAAAATGCCCAAAATATGGTATATTTGTTTGTCAATCAAATGAATCGAAACGTCAGAATTGCTTTGAAATAAGGGCTTCAAATCAGTTTTGACCTTTTAATTTCAACGGTCAAGGCGCTGTCGGTCGACAGTGTTTTTTCGAAACAAGAGTCGACAGTCGGAAGACGAGTCGATATGGAGCAGGCAATGAAGTACCTCGCAATGTGTCTTGTGTTCTTGGTCGGCGGCTGCAGTTCATTGCACGCTATGGTGGTCGATGAGGGTGAGATCTTGAAGCAAAAGGAGATCACGCATCGAATCGCGGTCAAGGGCAACATCGCCATCGCGAAGCTCTCGCTCAAGGAGGGTTTTCCGGTGAATCTTCATGAACAGGATCTCGAGTCCGACGCGCAGGGCGGCTACATGATGGGCGGAGTGTACGGCGCGCCCGGAATGATGGGAGCATACGGCATGAGCCCGACGGCACAAGCCGCGGAAGCGATGAGTCTCACGGGAAACGCTCGCGGAAATCCGCCGACGGTGGCTGCACCGCAAACGCAAGGACAGCCCGCGGAGCAAGGTGCTTCCGCACAGTGTCCGAATGATCGTGCTCCGAAGACGCAAGCCGAAAAGGTCGCGTGTCTAGAAGCGGATCAGGTCAGGACGCTCAAGGCGCTGGCCAAACGCGGCATCAATCCGTAGAACCAACAACAAGTCGATGACCGTAAGGGCTGGCCTTGTGCCCGCCCTTCATCTCGACGCAGCGATCGCAAGGTCGCAGGAGACAAGAAAATCATGCGAAGCAATATCTTCCAATGGGCGTTCGTGATTGCCTGTTTCATCGGCATCGCGGACGCGGTCGCGGCAGGGCCCGAGAAGGTTCTGACCGACGAACTCGTCGCGCAAGTCAAAAAGGCGTGCATGGCGCAGGAGTACGAGGGCAGCGACGAAGTGAAGCTGGTTTCTCGACTGCAATGCTTGAACGGCATCGACATGAAGATGCTCAAGCAGCGCCAGGCAGCCGGCGACAAGAAGCTCGAGGCGGCGATCGCGAAGATGGAAGCGCAAGCGGCCATGTTCGACCAACTGCTCAAGGCACAATCCGAAGCGGCGAAGGTCGCGGCGGAGCAGGCCAAGAAGGCAGAGGTCATCAAGCGTCGGCAGCAGCAGATGGGCGGCGCGATGATGCCGATGATGGCTCCGGTCGTTCTCGATCGTCCAGGCCGGTATCTTGCGGCAACGTGGGAGATGGCGGAGATGGCGGAGAGTCGCATCCGGATTCAAGATATCGGTGTGACGCTCCGGAGCAATCTTCAAATGAAGGGTTCCGCACGGATCGTGATCAAGAAGAACGGTGTCACGCTCGCGATTGCCCATCCAGGCGTCACGAACGGGATGCCCGCTTTCAATGCGTTCTACGCAGATCTCGACAACGACGGTCAACCAGATACGACAGTCGACGCAAACGGCCGCACTGTGTACACGATCTATCGGGGCGCGGATGCTCTGAACGATCAGTTGTTCACAAGCTACCGCCCCGGCGACTACCTCGAGGTTTTCTTCCTCGTCGACAGTGGAAAGTCGATCGGGAATCAGCAGATCTGGAAGACGATCGGTGCCTATCGCTTGCAACCGCCGGAAGAGATTCCGCGGAAGTGGGAGATGAACGTTTCTCTCGGTTCGAAGTTTCGTTAGTCAACCTGCCCTCGGTACGATGCTCACACGGTGTGAGTGTTGTCCCGAGGGTTTTTACATACAAAAAAAGAGCCTTGCAGCTCTTTTTTTAAATAGTTTAGCTTGTTGCGGTTGCTGCACTCGAAAGAGCCGTGATAACGAAACTTGAAATGGAATAGGCAGCAAGAATGATGACGATTCCGATAACTGCCGTGATCATGCGCTTCTTTGCTTCCTTCACTTTATCTTCCGCTCCACTCGATGTCATGTATTGAATTCCGGATTGAACGATCAACACAACGAAGATGAGACCGAGGACTCCAAGAATGACAGAGATGAGGTTACCGATCAGTTGTGGAAGATTACTTGCAGCACCTTTGTCTTGTCCCGCAGCCTTTCCGATTTCTGTAAGAGTTGATTGTGCTCCTGTGAGCCCACCGCCTTTTATTTCCGCAAGAACAGCGGATGGAATCAACAGAACAGGCAAGACACCAACCCAGGCTCCGAATTTGAGAAATTGATTTTTGAACATACATCCCTTTTTTCGAAAGATCAGATTAGCTTGTTGCGGTTGCTGCACTCGAAAGAGCCGTGATAACGAAACTTGAAATGGAATAGGCAGCAAGAATGATGACGATTCCGATAACTGCCGTGATCATGCGCTTCTTTGCTTCCTTCACTTTATCTTCCGCTCCACTCGATGTCATGTATTGAATTCCGGATTGAACGATCAACACAACGAAGATGAGACCGAGGACTCCAAGAATGACAGAGATGAGGTTACCGATCAGTTGCGGAAGATTACTAGCTGCAACTGTTGCACTTCCGGATGCGGTTCCCACTTTACCAAGATATGAATCTCCTGATGCACTGAGTCCGCCTCCGGTTGTTGGCACAGCATATACGGCTGCAGGAAGTAATAGAACAGGCAACACTCCGACCCAGGCTCCGAACTTGAGAAATTTGTTTTTGAGCATAGATGACATATAAGTTTTAAATGTTTCTTAAATTATTTTTTATGGAACTATAAATCCAGGACCACTTGGTTCGCCTGTATCAAGAACATTTCCTAACGCATCACCACCATTTTCCGGAGCTACGGCGGCTCCATCTTCCGCCGGAGCTGCCGTCGGAGCTTCCGTTCCGAGTGCTGCGTTTGTAATGGCTGTGATGACAAAGGAGGAAATGGCGTAAGCTCCGACGAGAATGATCATTCCAATCACAGCACTGATGATTCGTTTTTTTGCTTCCTTCACTTTTCCTTCCTCTCCAGCAGAAGTCATATACTGAATTCCGGAAATGATGATGAGGATGACGAAAATGATTCCGACAGCACCGAGCAGTACTGAGATCAGATTTCCGATGAGGGTTGGTAAATTTGAGCTTGCTCCGCCAAGTCCTGCTTTTTTTCCGACAGCTTGCAGACTCTTTGTTGCTGTCGTGAGAGGCCCAGCAAAAGTGACGATAGGCAGTGTGAGGAGTGAAACAGAGAGAAAGATGGATGAAAGAATTTTCCCACGCTCTTTTAACGAATGCATACAATTATTTGAACACCTGACCTAATTGAGTGAGGACGAAATTTGAAATTGCGTATGCTCCAACAATGAGAATCAGTCCAATGATGGCTTGCACCATCATTTTTTTTGCCGTCTTTACTTTGTCTTCCACTCCATTTGAGGTTAGATACAGAATACCGGCATATATAATCACGATAAGGAATATGATACCGACGACTCCGAGTAAAACCTGAATGATGTTTGCAACAACGGTGTTGAGACCTACTGCATGAAAACCGGCTGGAGAACCTGCGTCAGAAACACCTTTCAAAACCCATGCTGCCGGTCCCGGGTCTTTTTTTGCTTTAATTGCCGTTGTTCCCAGATCTTCTACCGCAAAAACAGGAAAAGATGAAAGAATAAAAACGTTTAAAAGAACCGAGAGATATATCAGCGAACGTTTCATAGAATTTGATTATTCGCATGAAAGGACCAAGGTGATCCGCTCATGCAAATCCCCATTTGGGTAAATGGGGAAATGTTTTTGACTTTAGATTCCTGGAGTTTTTGTTGTTGCTGTTGAAATACTTCCAACAACGAATTGAGCGATGGCGTAGGAAGCAAGGACAATGACCAGTCCGATGATTCCAGAGATCATGAGTTTCTTTGCAGCTTTGACCTTATCTTCACTTCCACCGGAAGTCATCCACTTAAATCCTCCGGCAAGAATGATGACGACTGCAACGATTCCGAGGAATCCGATTGCAACTTGGACGATTGAAGCGATGGTCTTTGTAAGATCTGAGGAACCGAGACCAGCATCACTTGCGAACGTACTTCCCGCTGTTCCTTCAGCGGTTGTTCCACCGAAAAGCTGATCTCCTTTGAGTGCCTCTGCTTGTGCTGGAAGTGAAAAACCGAGAATGGCTGGAAGCATGAGTGAAAAAGCGACAACGAGTCCGAGCGCGTAACCTGCATGTTTCTTTGTGAGCGTTTGCATACGAAAAAATAAATTATTCTTTTTAGATCAAACGTATTTTATCTTTTTTTTGAGAAATAAGATACGAGAGATATCCACAGAAGCTACATCGACAACGCAGTGATGAGTGTTGTGACGAGCATGTAAGATGAGAAAATAATCACGAGACCGATCATGGCATTTTTCAACGTGCTTTTTCCGGACTTCACTTTGTTTTCATCGCCTGCAGACCAGAGATATTGAAAGCCTCCCCAGACGAACATGAGAAGCGCGACCGAACCGGAAAGTGCAAGAAGGAATTTGATGAGTCGACTGATGACTGTGGCAATACTACTCGCTCCGCCTGTGCTTATTCCGAGAGGATCGGATAGACCGTACGTTGCAGCTCCAGCAGGTGACTCTGCTCCAGAACTTGTCGCTGATGGAGCAGAGGAAGGTGAATTGCCACACGCAGCCCAGGCATCTTTTGCTGCTTTTATATAACTTTCCAAATTAGCATTTGCCACTTTAGATTCTGCCGGTGTCATTTTCGCGTAAGCTTTACTGTAAATAGCGTATTGTTTCTCATAAAAAGCATGTGCCTCGTCATATGCCGGACAAGGATTTTCCGCGTAAACCGGCTTGATTGACGAAAGAAAAAAGGGTGTCAATAAAAGGAATAGAAACGCGAGAATGAACGTTTTTCTAAAAAATGTATTCATAGTATTTTTCACCATAGGATTACTTAGCGCAGGTTCCTGCACACAAAACATTTGTTAATGTTTGAATGAGAAGGTAGGCAAACATGACGATCAGTAATCCGAAGGTTGATTTCTTAATCGCGTCTTTCCCTTTTTTCACCCACGAGTCATCCCCATGCGAAGCGAGGTACCAGAATCCGCCGAGGACGTAGAAGAACAAGACGAAGGATCCGACGATTTTCAGAACAAAGTTTCCTATGTTTGCGACCACGTTCATGATATCGACCAGTGTGCAGTTTCCTTTATTGGCGCAATCTTTTGTGATTCTTTGAAGGAATGGTCCAACCTCTGTTTCCGAACACGTCGCATCTTTGCAGTAGTTGCTCGAATAAGCGGCGGATGCAAAAGACGGCGTGAGAAGAAAGAAGAACAGCAGGAGAACGGGAAT
>CAYHDY010000028.1:8764-11641 GCA_964355525.1 uncultured Gammaproteobacteria bacterium
TCACCGGCGAGGATTTGATCAATGAAATCTTGCATGGCATTTTCTGCGACTGCCGCATCGGTTCCTTTATACCAGCTTTTTGCGGTTAAGAGTTGGCTGACGAATGTGACAAGGTTGTCATTTTCCATTTGTGTGCCGATAAGAGAACGCAGAGCTGTTGGTTTATTGGCGGGTGTTAAATAAAGTTGAACGTGGTCTTTGCTTGCGGCAAATTGGATGAAGTCCCATGCGAAATCTTTGTTGATCGATGCTTTCGAAACCGTTTCGATCCAGTAGTTTGCAAAGTTCACAGCTCTTCCACCCTCAATCTGCGGAACCGGAGTAATTGAGAATTTTAATTTCGGTGCAGCTGCACGGATCGGTGAAATATGATAGGAGTAGCCGAAGAAGTAAGCTGTTTTTCCTGCAGTAAACGCATCGAAGGAACTTGGTTGATCTTTATTCCATGTATACACTTGTTTTGTCGGATTCGCGAAGTCTGTATAGAACGAGGCTGCGGCAAGACCGAGAACCGTCCCGGTTGCATCTGATGCTGGATGGGCAAACAGAGCTCGACCGCGATCATCCGCCATCTGCGTTCCGTTTTGCATCATGAGGAGTGAGAGAATATCGCTTGATCGCTCGACATTTTTACTTGTACCGATCGCCGCGCCGGATTGAATGATACTGTTATTTTCTCCAAGCTTTGTCAGTTTTGAAACTTGATCTTGGAATTCCGTCCAGGTTTTTGCGGGATTTGGGAAACCACCTGCATTCAACAAGTCTTTATTGTAAAACATGGCAAGTGTATCGACCGAGAGAGGAAGACCGAAGACGCGATCGGCCGGTTTTGTTTTTGTGTTCGGTTGATATGTTTGAATGACGTCAGCCGCGACGACATCGACATAATCTGCTTTTAATTGTCGAAGTGAGAGCGATGGCTGTTCTTTAATGGTGTATACGGTTTCTTTTTTGATGGTTCCACGCGTTTCCGAATAGGGAATTTTTATGGAAGCGGGCATTGGTTCGATCAAAGATTTGTATTCCCCGAGCCATGCGTTATTGATCGAGAAAATATCCGGTCCCGTTCCTTCCGCAAGCGCACGCAGCAATTCTTGCTTGAATGTTTGTGTGTCGAATTCTTTGTAATCGAACGAGACATTGGGATGAATGGTGCGATATGCTTTTTCAAGCCCAGTGAAGTTACTGTTTGGATCATACACGCGCCAGATTTTGAGCGTGACGGGTTTTGTTGCAGCAAGTTGTGCCGCCGACGGTCCTCCGCAACCAGCGCCGAGGAAAACAACGAGCATGCACATCGCGAATAATTTTTTTGTCGGCATAATTTTTGTATTTTTGTAATAGGCGGGGTCCCCTGACCCCGCTACGCAAAATAAAAATGAGATCAATTTGATCTCATGATATCACATTATTTAAGGATTGTTTCATTTTCTGCTCCAAAACAATTTTACAAGTGGGGTCGGATAGCGCAAGAGATATAAATGAAATTGTCGTTTGAATTGTGAGTACCCTTTCCATGCGCGTGGGTCGCCTTTTTTCCAAACGTTTCCGAAATTGAAAAACCGAATGTCTTCTTTAATTCCTTCCGCATACCAATGATCGATCAGTCCGAACCCGACCGAGGTTTGTTTGACATCGTCGTGAAAGAACGATGTCGTATGAAGGGATAATCGAATGTCTTTGTACTGGATGACTGCAAGCCCTGCGACAATCGTACGGGTTTCTTTTTCTCGAACACCGAACAAGCGAACATCTTTCGGATAATCATCGATGTGCGACTTCAATGTCCACATGCATTCTTTCCTTTGAAACCAATTGAGTTTTCTTGTCGCATGATAGGCTTGTTCGAATGATGCGAATGGCACATCGACGATTTCGTAACGCGTGTCCTTCAACCATTTGTCGCGATGCCGTTTTGCGTGATGCGACCAATCTTCCCAGTAGGAATCCTTATTTTGTTCGGTGACAACGCCGATCCCTTTTTGATAATGGTCGATGATGAAAAACGGAAAATGCATCCAGCCGCGTTTTCGCATGATCGTGAGCGGTTGCCACCAAACCCATGTGAGCACCGGACCCCACCCGGCCTCCCCTTTGCAAGGGAGGAGAGGTTCGGAATCACCTACAAAGGCTCTTTTTGAAAACCATTTCGAGGAAGAGGCGGATGTATTTCTTGCGATGTACGTCGGTGATTCTTTTTTATCTTTATATCCTTCAGGTAAAGGATCTCCGGCGCATCCGTGACCGAAATTTCGATACAACGCCATTTCATTTGTGTTGAACGAGAGATTTTTCCATCGCGAGAAGAAACGATCGAATACGGGGGCCACGGATTTTTTTTGACGGAAGAAATTCATCGCCATGTACCCGTCATAGGCAAGACATGGAATCAGTTGTTTGACGAAGTCGTCCGTTTCAAGAAGAGGCGAGAGGGAACGACCGATGAATAAATCGACAATGATGAATTCAAATTTTTTGTTCAGCGTCGGAATCACATTGCGAACATCATCTGTGATGACTTCGACGTTGTTCCAATCGCTCGGTTTGAGATAAATATTTTTGGCGATGGATACCATGACCGGATCATATTCGATTGCGGTGATGTGTGCGTTCGGAAAACGTGTACGGATTTCTCGAACCGCTCCGCCGCCGCCGAGTCCGAGCAGAAGGATATTTTTTGCCGCATGTTCCTTTGGAACGCAGGCGATCATTTTGCGAAAGAGTTCATCAATGTACGGACCGGATTGAAAACATCCTCCGACCACAATGCGAGGTGAACCGAAGATTTTATACATCGAGATGATGCCATTTTTCTCGGATCGTACGGTTTCTCGGGGACAAAAAGAAGATAGGAAATTTTCCAATGATTCATTCATA
>CAYHDY010000028.1:11741-13360 GCA_964355525.1 uncultured Gammaproteobacteria bacterium
AAATACTTCTTCAATTCCGCACCAATATCTTTATGTTTCAATCCGAGTTCAATTTGCGCTTTTACAAATCCGAGCTTGCTTCCGCAATCGTAGCGCACACCGTCGAATTCGCATCCGTATAATGTTTTGCCGTTTGCAAGGTGTGCGGCGAATGCATCAGCAAGACGAATCTCCCCGTCTTTTCCCGCAGCAACTTTCGGCAACATCGCCATGATTTCCGGAGTGATGATGTATCGGCCGATCACGATCAAATCCGAAGGAGCTTCTGCGACCGCTGGTTTCTCAACAAAGCGATCAATTTGCCATGTTCCTTTTGAAAGTTTCTTTCCGCCAATCACGCCGTAGTTTGAAACATCCTTCTTCGGAACTTTTTGAAGGGCGATCACCGGCGATTCGAATTCGTTATAAAGTTCGATCAATTGTTTGAGTGCAGGGATTTTTCCGTCGATGATATCATCGCCGAATAAAATGGCGACCGGTTCATGTTTATCAACAAACGGAAGTGCGGAAAGAATGGCGTGTCCATCGCCAAGCGGTTTCGTTTGGCGAACGAATGCGAACTTCGCAAGCTTCCCGATTTTTTGAATTTCTTTTAATGCCTCGATTTTTTTCTTTTGTTCAAGTCGATATTCCAATTCGAAATTTCGATCAAAATGATCTTCGATCGCACGTTTGCCGATCGCAGTTACAAAGATGATTTCCTCGATTCCGCTTGCAACCGCTTCTTCGACAATATATTGAATGACGGGTTTATCGACTACAGCAAGCATTTCTTTCGGTTGTGCTTTTGACGCCGGCAGGAAACGTGTTCCCATTCCCGCGACGGGGATGATTGCTTTTCGGATTTTCATAGGATTTCGAATATCAACGAATCAGTGAAAACAGTATAACACTTACAACCGTTTGCTTCATTTCTGGATCAACAAGTCTAAATCAACTTCCAAATTTTCCGCATTCTGCCGAATCACCGTCTTCATGTCATTGATCGCCTTGCGATACAAATCCCCGCCAAGATGCTGCAAAAAGAAATCCAAAATATCCTCCGCAGCCAGCATACCTATCTCGTGATCGTGCGTTTTGTTGAAATAGGTGATGACTTCCCGAAGAAGCCCCGCTCGGCGTTCTTTGCTGAGCGGATCCCAGTCTCGTTTGATAGTTTGCATAGAATCGATTGAAAACGATTGTTTTTTCGAAATAAGTATAACAGAAACGCTACAATCGAACAGTGAATCGCTGCATCTTGATCGACTCACTTCCGCGTGTTATCCTCCCGGCATGGAGAGGTGGCAGAGTGGTCGAATGCGCATGACTCGCCGGGTCATTCGACCCGGCGCCCGGTCGAATGACCGGGCGAAATCAGTGAATTTGTTTATGACCTATGTTTACTTGCTTTTATTAAACGATCATACTGTCTACAAGGGTGTCACAGATGATTTGAAAAGAAGGTTTGGCGAACATGAGTCAGGTCAGGTAACATCAACAAAACATAAACGACCACTGAAATTGATCGGTTATGAAGCTTATTTGTTACACACGGACGCAGCAAGACGAGAACGCTTTCTAAAGACAACGGAGGGTCGCAGGTTATTGAGACAACACTATCGAGACATTCTGCTAAA
>CAYHDY010000029.1:0-12734 GCA_964355525.1 uncultured Gammaproteobacteria bacterium
GCTTTAAGCGAAGGAGGATCAATGTGAAGAATGATTTTGTGCACAAAGTGACTCTTGATTTTTGGTTCGAATGATGCTATGTTGTTTGTGAGTCGTTTGATCCTGTCCTCTTTAATTCAAATTGTATTTTTTGTTTATGTTAACCAAAGAAGACTTGGGTCAAATACGTGAGGTGGTTCGCGATGAAGTTGTTACTTCCGAAAAACGTGTAATCAAAACAATCATTGAAGCCGTCGGTGAAATGATCGATCAAAACATTTTGCCGCAGTTTAATGAGATCCATGAGGAGATCAAGGAATTGAAACAAGATGTCCATATTTTAAAACAAGATGTAAGCGTCTTAAAGCAAGATGTTCAAGAAATAAAACATGAGATGCGTTCAATGAATGCAAAAATGGTGACGAAGGGCGGACTTGAAGATCGATTAACCGATTTTCGATTGACCCTCTCCAGTGTAGTAGCCTAACAGCATGATTGAAACACACTCATAAACAGGTGTGTTTTTGATTTATCCATTCGCATAAACCTCCACGAGATGCCATTCGAGTGTTTCACTGTCGAGTCGTAACTTAAAATAATTAGCGAGATCTGAAACGGAAAAGTAAAAGATTTTCTTTTGTCCTTCTCGTGCAGTGTGAACAAGGTTTACATTCTTGATGGAATAGTTGCGATTGTTCCAGCGCATGTGGAGAGGGCGGACACGACGATCGGCAAAGGTGGCGAGAACATCGACGGCGTCATGGATAACTTCATGCATAAAATTTCTTGTTAAGGTTTTTAAAAACATGTCGGCGTAATAATTTTTTCATGCGTCTTCCACTGATGATCGCAAGAAGAGAAAAACGTTTTTTTGTTTGCGGCTTGTATCGACGTCCGATGGAAACATAAGCCGGTTCGCGGTAACCAAGAGAGTATGTAGTCATAGGCGTTTGTAATAGACGGGGTCCCCAGACCCCGTGTGTGTTAGAAAATTGGCAACAAAAAAACAGTGCGGGTAAATCGTTATGATCTGATTCGTTCGTAGGGGAGGGTCGAGACCCTCCCGTGCACTTTTCAAATTAAACCGGTTGAAATTTTCGAATCACCGCGCGGACAACTCCTTGGATAATACAATCTTGCACGTAGATCGGATCCATCGTTTTGTTTGCTGGTTGCAAACGAATGCGAGATTTTTCTCGGTAGAATCGTTTGAGTGTTGCGTAGGCGTTATCAAGAAGAGCAACGACGACTTCACCGTTTTTTGGCGAAGGATTACGTTCGATGACAACAAAGTCTCCGTCCAGAATTCCGTCTTCAATCATGGACTGCCCTTTGATTTTGAGAACGTATGAGTTTGCTCCGTCGAGAACAAAACTTGCGGGGATTGCCATTGTTTCATTATCGACGATTGCCTCTATTGGTTGACCGGCGGCGATGAGTCCCATTAAGGGAAGATTGATGACATCCGCTGAAAGTCTAAAACCCTTATGGATCGGTTCTACTTGCGGCACGATCTCGATGGAACGCGCTTCACCTTCTTCTCCGATTTGGATCATGTCTTTATCAACGAGACTTTGTATATGTCCGTGTACGGTTGCGGAAGAGGAAAGACCGAAGTGATCACCGATCTCTCGATATGAAGGAGCATATCCGGATTCATCAATGTGTTTTTTGATGAATTGGAATACGTCATTCTGTTTTTTTGTAAGGTTACTCATAAGGAAGGGGGTAGCGACTAGCATTTAGCGATGAGATGAGGAATTATTTTATTCATTCCATCTCTTTCGCTAAACGCTAGGCGCTAACGACGATTCGTTTGAATTAACTGTTCGCTTCATGTTCGTATTATAGACCGAACAAAAAGCGAACGCAAGAGTGGTGTTTGTTGAGAAAAGACTGAATTTAAAAACTTATCCCCAGTATCGAAAAACGTGATTCGTCTTAGTTCATCTATTGACTTTTTTAAAAAAACATGTAAATATAATGCGTTACCATGTGGATCGAGACTGCCTCGAAACATGTGAAAACACCCACTTACGCGTAAAGCTTCGGAGGGTAAACCGCGGATGACGGCTTCATCAGGTCCTAAGACACATCGCTCGCGAGTGATGTGTTGAAGGCATACTTTGTCCGGAAGGTTCCATGAAAAGGTTTTGCCGTGATCAATTTCGCACACTCGGTCAGATTGAGCTGCATCGCACTAGGATAGGACTTCCCGGTTTTTATAACGATATTCAGGCGTTGATCGTTCTGTACGATGACGGAGGAACGACGATTCCGAAATCGTCCGGGAAAAAGTTTTGCCGCGATCAAATTTTCGCGCTTGGCCAGATTGAGATTCGTCGCATTCTGAAAGGACTTCCCGGTTTTTATGATGACATTCAGGCGCTGATCGATCTGCACAAGGACGGAGGAGCGAAGGTTCTGAAATCGTCCGATCCTCGTCTCGACCAAGCTAAAGTGCTCTGGGACAAAGGTATCGGTTGCGAGTCCGGTTTCGAGACGTTCGAGGCCTATCTCATGACGGTTCCACAAATTCCTGTGTCTCTGCTCGCCGACGATTCCAATCTCCCGCTCTTGTGGCTGGTGGATTCACGACTCAGTCTCGTGAAAACATGCGAGATCATTGGTGTTAAATTCGAAGAGCCGGAAAAGGATCCAGTTCCGTGCGATGACCGTCATGAAATGCCGATTGAACCGTTTTGGGTGCGTGCCCATAGCGGCAGGAGGAACCATTATCGTAGGATGGATGTATGCCGCAATGAGTGCAAAGACAATCTCTTTGCTATGACTGCGATGGTCGCCATCATGGGTTGGGCTCAAGACCGGAGTATTATCAAAAATTACGAACACGTTCTTGATTGTCCCGGTTCTGTGCGTCGTTTGACTCGTCATCTCGGCGCGTCCTTGGGCGTGTGGCACGGCGAGGTCATACTTCACATGGACAGGTACAAAAACGATCCCGATCCATACTCCGGTTCCGGTGCTTTCCGTCGGGGGTAACACTCAGCGCTTAGAATCTCAACCCTTTTTTTACGCACACGATTTTACATCCTGTGCGTTTTTCTTTTATATTTCTTGGTCTCAATAATTTGGTACAACAAATAAGACGATTGTACTTAAATAGTAAAAATACAAGGTAATTTACCCATTGCCGATCGTCATTTTTTTTGATACTCTTTCGCCGAAACAGTATGCGCAAAACCGTTGAATCAACTCTTCAGGGCCAGTCTGATAAAGTCTGCGATCAAATCGCAGATGCTATTGTGGATGAATACTTGCGTCGTGATAAGGAAGCACATGTGGATGTGAACGTCATGGGATCGCACGGGATGTTGATGATCGGCGGGGAAGTACATTCAACGGCAGATTTTGATATCGGAGCAATTGCACGCGATGTTTACAAACAAATCGGATACACGGACGAGATTGAAGTGTTCGTGAACATCGAGGATCAATCGACGGAGATGAAACGATCGGCACACGGTGTGCAAGATACAGTTGTTGTGAATGGGTATGCAACGGCAGAAACACGTGAACGATTGCCGCGTCCGCTTGTATTCGCACATAATGTCGCTCGTCGCATTGATGATTTGCGCAAAACGGATCCGGCGTTTTCATGGCTTCGACCGGACGGGAAAATTCAACTCATCATGGATAAAGATCAGGTACATGCGGTGACGATTTTGGTTTCGCATCATCTCAATATAAAAGATAAAGATGTTCAGACAGCGTTACTTGAACGGGTTGTTGTTCCAATGCTTGGCGAAGGGATTCAGATTTATATTAATCCGATCGGATCGTTTACGGATGTTTGTTTTCGTGCGGACGGAGGAGTGAGCGGACATAAAATACATGTTGACACGTATGGTGGGCTCATTCCGCACGGCGACGGAGTCATGAGCGGAAAAGATCCGATGCGTGTTGAACGCGCCGGTATGTACATGGCACGTGCGGCGGCGAAATATCTTGTCGATCAAGATCTGGTGACAGCGGCGCTCGTGAATGTTGTCTATACACTTGGTCGTAATGAACCGATTCACTTGCATGTTGTCGGTACCGGCGAAAAATCGAGAGGATCAAAAATTGATTTCACGAATCTGATCAAACAACAATTTGATTTTCGTCCGGAAGCGATTGTGGAGCGATTAGATTTAGTGAAACCAATCTATCAATCAACCGCCGTGTACGGAAGTTTCGGTCGCGACGGATTGCCATGGGAAGGTATTTTGTAATTTTTTTTGCAGACGTTTTTGCAATCTGCTATACTAGTCTTGTACAAAATTTAGAGACCTCTGAAAAAGTAGCAGATTTTTGTTGAACGGGCTGTCGAGCCCCGCGAAACGTGGTCATCCACGCTGAGTGGGGTCGACGGGCGCCCGTGAAACGAAAAGATGCGCTTTTGCAGAGTGTCTCGTTAAAACCCTTTCTCAGGGAGGAGAGAACTATGGCTACGAAAACAAAAATCGCGCCTTCAAAATTAAAATTGACATTGGCAAAACCGATTGTTGCAAAAACAACGATCGTTAAATCTAAAACGCGTTCATCGAAACCATCCGTGAAACGATCTGTTTCAAAAAAAACGTCAAAGATAAAACCGGAGGTGATTTTGATCGATGAAGTGATTGCCGCACCGGGTGCTGTATTAAATCTCCCTTCGGAAATCAGTAAAGAATATCTGATCGTCCGTCGCTGCGAGAACTGCGCACACATGCCGATATCTTCTCGGAGTCTTGTTACGCTTTTTTCCATCTTTGTTGTGTTGTTGGCTGTTTCGATTTTGATTCAGATCGGACAAATCAACCCTTCACAACTTTTGGCCTTTGCAACTCCCTATACGCAAGCCGCATCACACGTATTTATTCGTTAATGATTTATGAAACGAACATCTCTTCTTTTATCTCTCGTCTTTTTATTGCTTGTTGGTGCCGGATGTGTTAAATCAAGCGGATCGGATATCCCTTATGGATATCCTGACACGACTAATACACAAACATCTGCTGCAGCCGTGCCTGCACAGACTCCGCCAACAGAACCGGCGGCTAACGCACCAACACCTGTGACAAACAAAACATGGACATTTCCGGGGAAACTCGCAGATAAAGAAATACAGAATAAACAAGTCACTCTTCACACAGACAAAGGTGATATCGTCTTTGAACTGTTTGCAGAGACTGCGCCAATGACCGTTTCGAACTTTGTCTATCTCGCAGAGGGAAAATACTACGACGGTCTTACATTTCATCGTCGTGAACCTGGATTCGTGATTCAGGGTGGAGATCCGAGCGGAAATGGAACAGGTGGTCCTGGGTATAAATTCGCGGATGAATTGAAAGATAAATACACTTACGAACGTGGAATCGTTGCGATGGCAAACGCCGGTCCCGACACAAACGGTTCTCAATTCTTCATCATGCTCGGCAACACACCGTTGCCAAAAGCGTACAGTATCTTTGGTCGTGTGACATCTGGTATGGATGTTGTCGATAAAATTGCAGTGGGAGACGCTATGAAAACGGTTGTAGTGGAAAATAAGAAATAGAAATAAAAAATCTGCGAAATTAAATCGCAGATTTTTGTTTTCGTAATAGACGGGGTCCCCAGACCCCGTTTCGACAGACCCCGCGTTGATTCGAATTGTGATATTGTAATGGTGTATGGATGGAACATTTTGGACATCGAAAAAATTCATTATCAGTTCGGTCGTTTGTGTTGTGATCGTAAGCGCATTGTTTGCGTCGATCGGAATTGTGCGATCGAATCGTTCTCGCGTCATCCCGACAACGGAGGGATCTTCGGTCCGAAGCGAAGCATCTCGAACGATTGTAACCGAAGATCCTTCGGCTTCACTTCGTTCCGCTCAGGATGACGCATTGAAAATAACGCATATTCCATTACCGGCCGAAGTTCGCGGAATTTATTGGACTGCCTATACAGCGGCAACGAAACGTGCGGATGAATTGATGGCGTACATGAAAAAGACCGGATTGAATACGGTGGTGATTGATTTGAAAATGGACAATGGACAGATCGCGTTTGTGCCGAAGGATGCTTCGCTCGCGCCGTATGTTATGAAAAAACCGGCGATTCAGAATCTTGAAGTGTTACTCAAAAAACTTGAGGATGATCACGTCTATCGCATCGCACGCATCGCTGTCTTGCGTGACAGTGCGTTTGCGGGTGTGCAACAGAAGTCCGCCCTTCGTTCGCGAGGTGGCGGTTTATGGCGCGACAAAACAGGTTCGATGTGGCTTGATCCTTCTTCGCCCGATGTCGCATCGTATGCGCTTGCTCTCGGTCGCGAAGCCTATGCGCGAGGATTTGATGAAGTTCAATTTGATTACGTCCGGTTTGCATCGGACGGAAAAATTTCTTCGATTGTGTATCCGATGTATGATGGGAAAATGTTGAAGGTTGATGTGATGAAAAAGTTTTTCGCGACGGTTGGCGAATCGCTTCGTACAGAAAAAATCCCCGTCTCATTCGACGTCTTCGGATTGACCTGCATGTCAAACGACGGTCTCGGCATTGGTCAACGTATTGAAGACGTATTATCGAACGCGGATTTTGTTTCACCAATGACGTACCCATCACATTATGCGAATGGATTTCAAGGGTTCAAAAACCCGGCACTTTATCCTTACCAGGTGGTAAAAATTTCGCTTGATCATGCAGCTGTGCAATTGAATCCTCTGCATATTTCAAGTACGAATACGCCAGAACAAGCAGCTGTACAAAAAACAACCGACGTTTCCATACGAAAACAATTTCGTCCGTGGCTTCAGGATTTCGACATCGGTGCCGTGTACACGCATGACAAAATTGAAGCGCAGATCAAAGCGGCTCGCGATGCGGGAGCAAGCGGATGGATTTTGTGGAATGCACGAAACGTGTATGAACCGGCAAATTATCAAATAAAATAAAAACCTGATCGGATGGATCAGGCAGGGAGGACAGATAAGAAGATCAGGAGAGTTTTTTTGCGAGTTTGGCGATTCTGACGGTCATATCCGCAACAGGTAGTCGTTTGTTGGTGCAATCGACCCAGGTGACCCAGGATGGACACTCTGCATTACTGCATATCTCCGCTGTGTAAATGACCGGTTGCCCGCATTCGCACGTCCATGTTTTGTCGGGCTGGAGTTCAGGATGGAACGGGACGCTGTTGGCTCGCCGTTGTTTGTAGTCGATCCACCAATCAACAAGGTACAGAACTTCTTCGATGTTCTCGACTTCCGCAAGCAGACGAAGATCAAACGGAAGGCCATTCACTTTCGCAAAACCCGGAGTGCGCGTATCGAACTCGAATCGATCGAGCTTATGATCTTGTCGGACAAGGGCAAGAAGAGCTGTTGCGAGTGGATGCATCAAGTGACGCAGGTGCCCAGGAAGGTCATCGATGGTAATCTCGATTCCCATTCTGTTTTGGACATGGAGCCATTCAATGTCATCCGGATCTGGGCGCAGGATGAGGCGAACCCTTGGTCGATGAGTGTCCATGAGACCTCGCTATGCAGACTTCGGTCAGGATAACAGAAGTCGAGGGGAAATGGTATACTGGGGGAAAATAAAATATGTTCCACAAAATCACTGAAAAAACATTTTATCAATACATTAAATGTCCGAACTGGATTTATTTTGATTTACATTCGGATAACCCGCGTCCGCATCATCCGCTCATGGCGCAATTAATCGACGATGGCATGATCGACGCAAAACAGCGAGAGGTGATTTCGGATCGTGTCGATGTTGCGGATGTTACGGCGGAAGACCCGGACGAAGCGTTTAAACAAACACTTGCGTTTATGCGCGAGGGTCGGCAAACCATCTATCACGGTGTGCTTGTAGATCAGCACTGGGTCGGACATCCGGATTTGCTCGAGAAGGTTGAGGGGCGATCGAATTTGGGAAATTTTTATTATGTTGCTGCGGATATTAAACGCTCGCGTTATCTTCGCGATGAGTTTAAGTTTCAAGGATGTTTTTACGCGGAGTTGCTTGAGCGTGTGCAAGGCGTGCGTCCGGTGATGGGATATACAATTTCTCCGGATAAAGAAATTTTTCAATACATGATTGAAGAGTTCGAAGCGCAGTTTCATTTGACGCTTTCGGAAATCGAGAAAATTGTCGCAGGAAAAAAACCGGTTCACTTCGTCACAACAGGTTGTAAACAATCGCCGTGGTTTTCGGAATGTCGAAACGAATCAGCCGCGTGTGATGATCTGTCGCTTCTGAATCGTGTATGGCGCGAGGAAGTTGCCGCGCTTCAACAAGCGAATGTAAAAACGATTTCCGAACTGTCTGAGATTTCTCTTTCGCAATTGGAGCGTCGCGTACCGAACATGAATACGACACGGCTCGAGATCATGCATGATCAGGCGATCGCCATCAAGAAGGGAATGCACATCATTCGTAAATCCGTGAAGCTTTCGGATGATGACATTGAATTGTACTTCGATATTGAATCGGATCCGTTGCGCGATTTCGATTATTTGCTTGGTGTGCTTAAAATTGAAAACGGGGAAGAAAGTTATCATCCGTTTGTGGCAGAATCACCCGCAATGGAATCTTCCATGTGGATGGAGTTTTGCGATTTTGTGATGCAGTACATGGACGCGCCGATGTATCACTACGGAAGTTTTGAAAAAGAAGTGGTAAATCGTTTCAGTGCAAAATACGGTGTTTCGCCGATTGTCGCCGATGCGTTTGATCGCAACTTGATTGATATTCTCGAACTCGTGCGTCCGGCGATTATTTTTCCTCTTTCGTTTTATTCGCTCAAAGATATTGCGAGTTACATCGGATTTCACTGGCGTGCGGATGATGCGTCCGGTGCGAATTCGGTTTTGTGGTTTGAAGAATGGTTAACGTCGAAGAGTCCGAAGTTGTTGCAGAAAATTATGGAATATAATGAAGATGACGTTCGTGCGACATGGAAATTAAAACAATGGCTCAAAAAAAATGCGACATAATTTTATGATGAAAAAACGAGATTGGATTTTTGTTGTGATCGTCGTGTGTATCGCCATCGGCGCGTTCGTTTATTTTGATCGCGTACAAATTTCAGATGCGGCACGAAGATTGAACCGTGAACCACTTCCAAAAGCGATCGATTATCAAGACGCGACCACCCCCAGCCCCTCCTTTACGGGAGGGGAGAGGTTAAGCGCGCTCTCCTCCCTTGCAAAGGGGAGGTCGGGAGGGGTCGCACTTTCGTTGAATCTCGCTGTTCCATTCACTTCGCAAGCACCGACAGCAGATTGGAGTCAACCGTATCAAGATGCGTGCGAGGAGGCGTCTGTTCTTATGGTGCGTGAATTTTACGCGGGGAATAAATCATCCACAATCGCTTCGGCAATGGCAAACAAAGCGATTCTTGATTTAGTTGCGCGTGAGAATAAAATGTTCGGGTATTTTATCGACACGACGGTTGCGGAGACGGCACAGTTTGCCGAATCGATGTACGGATATGCAAAAAGCGAGATCATTGAAAATCCAACGATCGATCAAATCAAGACGTATTTGAATCAAGGGAATCCGGTGATCGTTCCTGCTGCTGGCCAACTATTGAAAAATCCTTACTTCACTGCTCCCGGTCCTGTTTATCACATGCTCGTCATCCGCGGGTACACAAAAGACAAAAAATTTATCGTAAATGATCCGGGGACAAAACGCGGAAAAGAATATCTTTATTCGTTCGAGACCGTTATGAATGCGATGCATGATTGGAATAAGAATGGAGATATTGTACAAGGTCGCAAGGCTATTTTGATTTTGCATCCGAAATCCTAGTATGGATTATTTTCTCGGCGCCGCGCTCGGAGGACTCATTGCGTTTGGATATTCCATCCCGGCGATTGTCTTTGAATTGATTGAGCGAGGAAAAATTTCGATGGCGCCGCCAGTCATCACCGTCAAGACGATTTTCGGATACGTGATTAAAAAACAAGAAGCATTTTGGGCCGGTCTGCTGTTGCATATCGTGATCGGAACACTTTTCGGATCTGTGTATATTCTCTTTGTTGAACGTGGCTGGCTTTTTATTACGCATCATCCATACAAGTTCGATTCGTTCGTTGCCTACGGATTTTTAAGTTGGATCTTCGTGAACATCACCATCTATCCGTTGCTTCGCATGGGATTTTTCGGACGCCGCGAAGGAAATCATATTTGGATGGAAACCCTCGTGTCACACATGTTGATCGCCGTGACGATGGCAGGGCTCGTACATTGGTTTCAACCATTTTATTTTATGGGGAAGTAGGGGAAATTATAACTTATGAATCCAACGATCCTCCACGTCTCCGACTACCTTGCACTTTTGAATGAAGTCCTTCACGATCGTGTTCCTTCAAATGAGATCGTGATCGAAGGTGAAATTTCCGATTATCGTGTTGCCCAAAGCAAATGGGTGAGTTTTGATTTGAAAGATGAGAAGGCGGAGGCTGTGTTGAAATGTTTTGCGACTGTGTGGCAGATTACGACGCCGATCGAGGATGGAATGCGCGTGCATGTCACGGGATTTCCAAAGATGTATGAACGGTTCGGGACATTGAAGTTGAATGTGCAATCCGTCGAACCTGTTGGTGAAGGTGCGCTTAAGCGCGCCTATGATTTGTTGAAAAAAAAATTGGAACAAGAAGGATTGTTTGATATTTCTCGCAAGCGTCCTCTTGTGCGATTTCCAAAAAAGATCGGACTCATCACGTCTCGCGATGCGGCTGCATACGGAGATTTTTTGCGGATCGTGAATAATCGATGGGGCGGAGTGATGATCGAACACGCACATGTGCATGTGCAAGGACGTGAGGCTGTTCCGGAAATTCTCGGTGCGTTTCGTTATTTTAATTCGCTGACGGTCGAAGAACGTCCCGACGTGATTGTGCTCACACGCGGTGGAGGCGGGCTCGAAGACCTGCATGCGTTTAATGATGAGCAGGTCGCACGCGCTGTGTATCAATCATTGATCCCCGTCGTTGTCGCCGTCGGTCATGAGCGCGATGAATCGCTCGCGGATTTTGTTGCAGACGTGCGGGCGAGTACACCGTCGAATGCGGCCGAGCGTGTTGTGCCTTCTCGTGCAGACGTCGGGTACGAAATCGAGATGTCCCTTCAACACAACGAGCAGCAACTCTTCGAAGTGATGGACAAATATCGCCGCGCTGCGGATCGTGTCGCAACCGTCGTCGGACACATCCTCGAAAAAGAACGCGAGCGATTAGTGACGCTTCGCACACGACTCTCTGATCGAACAATCCGCTGGTTGCCGAACATTCGCGACGCGATCGAATCGTCTGCACGGATGCTTCGACAAGTGGATCCAAATCGCATTCTTGCTCGCGGTTACGCGATTGTGCGTTCCGGTGGCATAATCGTTCGTGATCCGTCTGTGCTTGCCGTCGGTCGCGAGATTGCGATACAATTGGGCGCAGGTTCAGTCGATGCGGAAGTATTACGTATAAACGGGAAGGGTAAACAGAAACTTGTATGACCAAAAAAACAAATACGATTGACTTCGCGAAGTCATTCGAAGAACTTGAGAAAATTACGGAGTGGTTCGATTCAGAAGAACATTTGGATCTCGATAAAGGATTGAAGCAATTTGAACGCGGATTAGAACTCGCTTCGGCGTTGAAAGAAAAATTGGCGGAGGTAGAAAATAAAGTCGTGGAGATTAAAAAACGTTTTGAAGAATAATATGCAACTCCTTCTCCGTTGGCTTCTCAATGCGCTTGCTCTGATCGCTGTTGCGAACATTGTGCCGGGCATTCACGTGGATACGTTTTATCACGCACTCATTGCTGCGTTGATTCTTGGTTTGGTGAACGCACTTGTTCGACCGATTCTGATTTTGCTCACACTCCCCGTCACGATTCTTACACTCGGTCTTTTTATTCTCGTGATCAACGCGCTCATGATTTTGATCGTCGGAACGATTGTACAAGGATTTACCGTTGCGGGATTTGGTCCTGCGTTTCTTGCAGCGATTGCATTGTGGGTGATGAGTATGTTGACAAACTGGTTTATTCAACAAACAGAAAATACATAAAACGCCTTTCGGCGTTTTATCTTTATGAAAAAACAAAACATTTTAATCCTCTCGGTCGGTGGTTCGCTTGTGGTTCCGAAAACAGGAATTGATTCGAAATTTCTCGCGGCATTTCATAAATTAATTACAAGCGAAATAAAAAATGGGTGGCGTTTCGTGATCGTTGTCGGCGGAGGGGCAACCGCACGGGCGTATCAGACAGCTGCGCGTGAAGTTGGAAAATTAACATCGGATGATGCGGATTGGTTGGGAATTCATGCGACACGATTGAACGGCCATTTGATGCGAACCATCTTTCGCGACGTTGCACATCCGGTGATGATCAAAGATCCATCACGTCCGATCACGAAATGGAAAGGTTCTGTCCTTGTCGCCGCCGGATGGAAACCCGGATGGTCGACGGATTATGTTGCGACGCGTCTTGCAAAACAGATGAAGGCGACGACGATCATCAATCTTTCGAATATTGATTATGTTTACGATAAGGATCCAAACAAATTTACGGATGCAGAAAAGATCTGTGAAATTTCGTGGAAGGATTTTCGCAAGATGGTGGGGAACACATGGGACCCAGGCATGAATGTGCCGTTCGATCCGGTTGCGTCGAGACTCGCGCAACAATCCGGTATGACGGTCGCGATTGTGAATGGAGGCGATTTAAAAAATCTAAAGAACGTCATTGACGGAAAGAAATTTATCGGAACGG
>CAYHDY010000030.1:0-12149 GCA_964355525.1 uncultured Gammaproteobacteria bacterium
ATATTCCTTGATCTTCTCCCAACGAGAGGATTTTTTTATTGCGTGGTTTTTCGATTGACAGGATCGTCATTCATTGATATAAACACGGGCACGATTTCGTGTGCATTTCACTTCAGGACATGGGGTTTTGAAGAAACAGAGGAGGGTTCATGATCGCTCGTTCCAACCGTTTTGTTTCGTTTTTTCTCTGCTTGATCGTTTTCGCGAGCGCTTGCTCGAGTTCGCCTGACAGTATCGTTCAATCAAGCGATGCAGGAACTCTCGATGGAATTGCATCAAGCAACGACGCTTCTGTTTCACTCGATTCCGGCGGATTGTCGGTTACGGACGCAGACACATTCGATGACGGACCGAGTCCGGGCGAATTCGGATATCCGTGTGTGGTCAATGCAGATTGCAATTTCGGGTACTGCACGGAAACGCAGAACGGCAACGTCTGTTCGAAAGGATGCTCAACGGATTGCCCGAACGGATTCACCTGTGCGGCGATCAGCAACACTTCGTCGGATGTCGTTTATATGTGTGTGTCGAGTTTTGTTCGATTGTGCGATCCGTGCCGTGAGCACAAGGACTGCAACTCGACGGACAAGATCGGCAATCTGTGCATCGGCGTCGGCGATGGAGGAAGTTTTTGCGGAGTCCAATGCGACACAAAACATGGAAACGCGGATTGTCCGAGTAACCACACGTGTCAGTTCGTGACAGATGCGAAGACGAAGATTTCCGCTAACCAGTGTGTACCGAAAGGTGGGGTTGTGTGTGCTTGTTCGAAACGCGCGACGCAACTTGCTCTCTCGACAGACTGCTTGAACAAGAACGTGTTCGGATCGTGTTCCGGTCAACGGGTTTGCAAACCGGAAGGCTTGTCGAATTGCATCGGACAAATTCCGGAAGCGGAAAGTTGCAACAAGATCGACGACAACTGCGACGGGCAGACGGATAACATCGATCCGAAAGCCGTCGGCGGCCAATGCAAACAATCGAATGAGTTCGGGACATGCCTCGGCATTTTCACAGGATGTGATTCGAACGGTGAACCGATTTGCAGTGCTCTCGCGCCGAAACCGGAAACGTGTAACGGCAAAGACGACAACTGCGACGGGCAGACGGACGAGAAGTTGTGCGAAGACGGAAACGTCTGTACAACCGGCACCTGTAATACGGATGGTTCCTGCAAGCAGACGAAGATTTCGGGTACGGCGTGCGATGATGGAAACGTTTGTTCGACTTTCGAGCAGTGTTCGTCCGGCGTCTGTATGGGCGGCAATCTCTTGAACTGCGATGACAACGATCCGTGTTCGACAGATTGGTGCGATCCGTTCACTGGGTGCAGCCACAAACCGGCGTCCGAAGGAAAGTGTCTCGAAGATGGAAATGAATGTACGCAAGATGTGTGCGTGAATGGAAAGTGTACACATCCAAGCGTCAAAGATGGTGCAAACTGTCTTGACGAAGGAAATGTTTGCACGAACGACGTCTGTGACAATGGTGATTGCGCGCACAACGCAAACTCTGCGAAATGCGACGATGGAAACCAGTGCACACTCAACGATTCGTGCAAAGACAAAACCTGCTCGATCTCGCTGCCGAAAGTGTGCAACGACGGTAACGCCTGCACGATCGACAGTTGCGATCCCAAAAAAGGTTGTGTGTTTCAATCGGGTGACGGCGCCGGACCTCCATGTCCGGATGATGGCGACCTGTGCACTGAAGATAAATGCAAAGGCTCAACCTGCGCCCACATCTCGATTCCGAACTGCAATTGAATTGACTGACTCTTACACTCCAAGATTCTCGAGGAGTGTTTTTCTTTTCTCTACAAACACGATAAACTGTTGAAACTATGGAAATGTCTCAAGAATTAAGAACGATTTTTGCGGATCGATTCAAAGAACAAGAGTTAATGAGTCGCCACACGAATTTTCGGATTGGCGGGTCGGCGAAGTTCTTCGTTGAAGTAAAAACGATCGAGGAGTTGAAAGTTACTCTCGAGATCGCAAAGAAATTCGCTTGTGCAACTTTTGTGTTCGGCGGCGGGTCAAACACACTCGTCAGTGATAAAGGATTCGATGGACTTGTTGTGAAGATGGCGATGCGATCGATTTCGATTGACGGATCAATCGTTCGTGCGGAAGCGGGTGCACTGATGACGATGTTGTCTCGAACTGTCGGTGATGCAGGATTGACCGGACTCGAATGGGCGATTTCTCTTCCGGGAACTGTCGGCGGTGCTGTTCGAGGAAATGCTGGTTGTTTCGGTGGAGAAACCGCGGATCATCTCGTTGGAGTCGAATTGTTGTCGAATGGTGAGGTTGTGAAATATTCGAAGAATGAACTCGCGTTTGGATATCGTGAATCGAAAATAAAACATTCGTCCGATATCGTTCTTTCAGCCGAGTTCGAACTCACGCATGGCGATTCAATCGCAATCAAAGAAAAGATGAATACAATTCTTGCACGTAGAAAATCTACACAACCGAACGATGCCGGATCGGCAGGATGTATGTTTAAGAATTACGAAATTCAAAATGAGGAGGAGTTGCAACGATTGGAGACAAAATACGATTTACCTTTAGAGATGAGTAACAACCGACGGGTGTCTGTCGGTTGGCTCATCGACCAGTTGGATTTGAAAGGGAAACAAATCGGCGGGGCAAAGGTGAGTGAGAAACATGGAAACTTTTTGGTGAACACAGGAGACGCCACTGCGGATGACGTCGTGCAACTGATTGCCTTCATTAAAACGCGAGCAAGAAATACGTTTGGCATTCAACTTCAAGAGGAGGTACAATATGTAGGATTCGATGCTCCTAATTCGTAATCATGAATTTATGAATCTCATTTCTCTTCTCGGAACAAACATGGATCTGACGGATGCAATAAAAAGTTATGTTGATGAACGCATCGATATGCTTGAGAAATTGACAACACATTTTGAACCCGCAGCGGAATTACGTGTGGAGGTTGGAAAGACGACCAATCATCACGCAAAGGGTCCATACTTCCGCGCGGAAATGCAGCTTGCGATTCCGGGAGATGTTTTTCGTGCAGAAGCAACGGAAGAAGATTTGTACAAAGCGATCGATGTTGCCCGCGATGATATCAAGCGACAATTGCAGGATCGCAAGGAACGATTTGTTGATCAAGCAAAACGAACAGTAAGACCCGGGAAGGAATAGTCGGAAAGGGACGGAAAAGGCGAGAAGAGCGGAAAAGGCGGGATGAGAATCCCGCTCTTGATTTTTAGAACAAAAACCCGCACACTATTGCTTGTAATCTTATCGCCTGAGCTTGTCGAAGGCCTACTTTATGTCAAAATTTCTGAATACGATTTTCGGCGATCCTAATAAAAAAGTTGTCGCGGATTTGCGACGTGAAGTCGAATTGATAAATAAGTTCGAACCGGAGGTGTCCGCACTCTCGGACGAAGAATTGAAAAACAAGACGGTCTCGTTTCGGGCACAGATCGCAGAAGGTCGCAGTGTCGACAGTCTTTTGCATGAAGTGTTCGCGGTTGTACGCGAAGCTGCAAAGCGTTCCATCGGGCAACGTCATTTTGATGTTCAGCTCATGGGCGGACTCGTGCTGTATCGCGGGATGATCGCCGAGATGCGAACAGGAGAAGGGAAGACATTGACCTCAACACTTGCGCTTTACGCGAATGCACTCGAAGGCAAAGGATGTCATCTTGTTACGGTCAACGATTACTTGGCTCGACGTGACGCAGTGTGGATGGGTCAAATCTTCGCGTTTCTCGGAATGTCTGTTGGTGTGATTCAACACGAAGGAGGTCTTTTGTACGATCCTGTGTTTAAGCATCCCGAGGCTGCTGTCGAAAATGATCCGGCACAAATTCAAATGGAATCGTTTCATGTACGTGAGGATTTCCTTCGTCCGGTGGATCGTCGATCGGCTTATCAAGCAGATATTACTTACGGAACAAATAATCAATACGGTTTCGACTATCTTCGAGACAACATGGCACCGACGGTTCAGGATACGGTTATGCGCGGACTTCATTTCGCCATTGTCGATGAAATCGATTCTATTTTGATTGATGAAGCTCGCACTCCATTGATTATCTCTGCACCGGCGGAGAAGTCGAATGAGCTCTATGTACGTTTGGCACAGATTATAAGCGGACTCATCGAGAATGAAGATTATAACGTCGATGAAAAATTGCGTTCTGCTGCCTATACAGATGCAGGAATTGAAAAAATTGAGAAATTACTTGGTATAGAGAATTTGTACGCACTCGAGTCAGGACTCTATCAACGCTATGCCGATTCTGCGCTTCGAGCTCGCGCAAACTATCAAAAGGATGTTCATTACGTTGTACAAAACAACGAGGTTTTGATTGTTGATGAATTCACGGGGCGTCTCATGCAAGGTCGTAGATTCTCAGAGGGAATCCATCAAGCCATCGAAGCAAAAGAAGGTGTAACCATTCAAAACGAAAGTCAAACACTTGCGACGATTACGTTTCAAAACTACTTCCGCATGTATACAAAACTTTCCGGAATGACCGGAACTGCCGCAACAGAAGCGGAAGAATTTTCAAAGATCTACGAACTGGAGGTCATGGAAATTCCAACAAACGTTCCGGTTGCTCGAAAGGATTTAACGGATCGCGTTTATAAATCTGAACTCGGAAAGTTTCAGGCAGTCATCGCTGAGATAAAAATGTTGCAAGAGAAAGGTCAACCTGTTCTTGTTGGAACAGCGTCGGTGGAAAAAAATGAATTGCTTTCTCAATTACTTACGGCATCCGGAGTGAAACATGAGATTTTGAACGCAAAAAATCATGCGCGTGAAGGAGAGATTATTGCACAAGCTGGACGTAAAGGCGCTGTGACGGTTGCAACAAACATGGCAGGTCGCGGAGTCGATATTAAACTTGGTGGAAATCCTGCGACAAAAGAAGAAGAGGAAGAAGTTCGAGCACTTGGTGGATTGCATGTGCTTGGAACAGAGCGTCATGAATCTCGTCGTATTGACAATCAGTTGCGCGGACGTTCTGGTCGTCAGGGAGATCCCGGATCGACACAGTTTTATATTTCCATGGAAGATGACCTGATGCGGATCTTCGGATCGGATCGCGCAAAGGGGATGATGGACAGACTTGGAATCCCGGATGACATGCCGATTGAAAATACGTTCGTCACGAGTTCAATGGAAAAAGCGCAAATGCGCGTTGAAGGTCACAACTTCGATATTCGCAAACATTTGCTTGAGTACGATGACGTTTTGAACAAACACCGTGAAGTGATTTACGGTCGTCGACTTGAAGTTCTCGATGCATTCGAGAAAGAACCGGAAACATTGAAAGAACGTGTCCTTGATATTATCGAAGGAGAAGTCGAGCAGGTTGTTTTGTTTCATACGGGCGAGAAACAAACCATGCCAAAGAGTGAAACAGAACATGATCACAAAGAAAATGGTGACTGGAACGTGAAGGAAATTATTGAGACGGTCAATACGATTGTCACATTGAGTTCCGAACAAAAATCCTCACTGGATTCGATTACACTCGAGACAGCTCAAGACAAACACAATCTCGCAGAAGGTCGTTCAAAGATTATCGGAGCGATCATGCATGTCGTACGTGAACAATATCAACATCTTCACGATTTGTTCGAAACCAAAAAAGATATTCATCATATCGAACGCGCAACATTGATTCGTGGCATCGACATGCTTTGGATTGAACATTTGTCCGCGATGACATCGCTTCGCACGGGAATTGGACTTCGTGGATACGGTCAACGTGATCCATTGATCGAATATAAGCGCGAAGGATTCGACATGTTCCAAGAGCTTCTTTCTGCGATCAATCAAGAAGTGACATTCTCGTTTTTCAAATTCGCTCACCACGCCGTAGATATGAAGGTGCAAGCGGAATTGAATCAATCGTTGCTTAGTCGCGCAGGTGTTACACTTGCGGGTGCACAAACAACGAGTAGTGAACATTCAACCGTTGCAAGTAAATCGACAGACGAGAAAGTCGGACGAAATGATGTGTGTCCGTGCGGAAGCGGAAAGAAGTTTAAGAAGTGTCACGGAGTTTAAGATTTTTTATGTCTGTACACGACTCTGGTATACGTATTCCTGAATACGAACGATTCCCGCATTTTAAGATCGAACTTCCGGCAAAACCTTCCCCGGACAACAACTGCATGCAGGCTTCAGTGGGAATGATTTTGGAAGATTTGTCTCCGGGAAATGTTCCTGATCTTGCGACACTCGAATCCGTGAGTCATAAACGTGAGAAATTGGGAACGTGGCCGGGTTGGATGGTGTCGTGGCTTCATGACCAAGGGTATTCGGTTGAATTGTTTTCGAATGTTGACTGGAATCGTTTCTCCTCTCAGCCGCATGAAGTGCTGGAAGCTTTTTCTCATACGCATGAATCGGAAGAAGCGCAAGATGTTTCTGTGTTTGTTCGTGATCATGATTTGAAAGAAGGTGCAGAATCAACCAAACAAATGTTGGATCGGGGTCTTTTGAAAGAATCCGAAGTTCAAATCGAAGAAATTTTTAAACGCATTCAATCAGGTGATCGCGTGATCGTTCTTTTGGATTTCAATCATTGGGTTCCTTTGACGGGTTTTGACGGTAAGTTTATTTATTATAACGATCCGCAAAAAGAAGGAACGATTGTGAATAAAAAAGAATCTTACGAACAATTCATGAAACGTGCGAAGAAGTTTGATTTGTTCACCGTCATTATTCTTGGAAAGAAAAATAACGAATCACATGGATAATGTCTATGGCCATCATCAAAAAGAAACTTTGGAAACAGTATTATGACGCGGTCGCATCGGGGGAAAAGAAGGCGGAATTTCGTCTGAATGATTTTGACGTTGCCGAAGGAGACACACTTCTGCTTGAAGAATGGGATCCGGAGACAAAAACATACACAGGAAGGGTGATTGAACGCACTGTTACATGTGTGACAAAACTTCCCACGAATCAACTCGAACAGTTTTGGTCAAAAGAAGAAATTCAGGAAAAAGGATTTCAGATGATTTCGATGGAATAGTGTATGGAAAAAATTGAGTTACTCGCACCGGCAGGATCGTATGAAGCATTGCACGCGGCCATTAAAGCCGGGTGCGATGCTGTTTATTTTGGGGTTGTCGGATTTAACATGCGCGCCAATGCGGCCGCGGCATTTTCAATCGAGGATCTTCGTGAGATCGCAAAAATCTGTCACACAGCAAACATTAAGTGCTATCTCGCGTTGAACACACTTGTTTACGATGATTCGATTAAAGACATGAAAGAGGTGATTGATGCCGTAAAAGAATCGGGTGTTGATGCGGTGATCATGTTCGATTTTTCGGTCGTCCAGTATGCTCGAGAAAAAGGGGTCGAAGTTCATATTTCGACGCAACATTCCATCTCGAATATAGAAGCGGTAAAGTTTTTTGCTCAGTGGGCGGATCGATTAGTCCTTGCACGTGAACTGACACTCGAACAAATCAGAGAGATTACTCGTCAGATTATTGAAAATAAAATTTACGGTCCATCTGGGAAACTTGTTGAGATCGAGGTTTTTATTCATGGGGCGATGTGTGTTGCGGTGAGCGGGCGATGCGGAATGAGTCTTTACATGTACAACACGTCTGCAAACTGCGGAACCTGTTCGCAGCCGTGCCGACGTGCGTTTACCGTGAAGGATCAAGCGAACGGAAAACAGCTTGATATCGATAATGAATACGTGATGAGTACGGAAGATTTGTGCACGATCGGTATGTTGGATGAGATTGTTGATTCCGGTGTTGTCTCGCTTAAAATCGAAGGACGAGGTCGCGCGCCGGAGTACGTAGATGAAGTTGTGCGATGTTATCGTGAAGCCATCAATTCGATTTCAAAACAGTCTTATACGAAAGAAAAAATCATTGAATGGAATCAGCGACTCGGTACCGTGTTCAATCGCGGGATGAGCGAGGGATTTTATCGCGGACTTGCGTTTAAGTATTGGAGCGGAGAAGAAAGTTCGAAAGCGACACAAACGAGAGAATTTGTGGGGATCGTCCGAAATTATTATGAAGATGTTTCTGTGGTTGAATGTGAAATTCAGGCTATGGAATTGTCTGAAGGAGATGCATGCATGATGTTAAGCAAGACGGAAGGAGTGATTCGATTCGTTGTCGAACAGATGCGAAAAGACGATCAACCGATCGTACATGCCGTTCAAAAAGATTGCGTTACATTCAAAGTTCCGGAACCGATCAAGCGAGGAGAAAAGTTGTATAAAATCATTCCTGCAAAAATAAAAAAGATTTCATAACTCATCAAAATATGATTTGTCCAAAGTGCGGTTATCACATGATTTTGAAAAAAGAAGATACAAGCTCGGGAAGCGGAAAGACCTATGATCGCGAACAATATATCTGTAACGGCGATGATATTTGGATAACAGTGGAAACACCACAGGAAGAAGAGGTAACAGAGGAAGCTGTCGCTGAATAAAAAAACTCCCGAGTGTTCGAGAGCAAGTTGAATGAAATCAGAGAACGCTCCCTTTTCGAGCAATCTTGGACAGACGGTCGAGTTCGCGATAGGCGTTGTTGAACGGGAATGGACCCGCATCTATTGAGACGCGTCTTGATGGACCTTGCAACCACATGCCCAGATTGGTTGAACCTGCCTCTGTTGGTTGGTTCATTTTTGCAAGCTCGATGACGTACGTCTTGTTTCCGTCGTAGACGATTCCACGACCGAGCAAGGGGACGATGTCTGCGAAAGGTTTTGTTGCCATGGTGTCTCCGAGATTTTTCGAGAGGGATGTGTTTTGACGAATCAAAAGCATAATCAAGTTTTTTGGATTTGTCCACTTGCGTGTCAGGGCGAAATCCCTTATTATTTTGCCAAAACTAATTGAAGATTCATTTCTGTATGCAAACTTGGAAAACAAAGAAACGTCAGCAATCCTCATCGAAAGCTCGTAAACCTTGGAAAGCACGTGCGGCAACAGTCTTTTTTCTTGCAGTGACGCTTGTCGCATTTGTTTACGATTTTCCTCAGGAATGGAATAAGGCTGGCGGATTTGTGAAAGCAAAAACCGGTTGGGCACCTCCGACACTGGATGAACATGCGTATCGTCTTGGTCTTGATTTACAAGGAGGAACGCACCTTGTGTATGAAGCAGACATGAAAAACATTCCGGAGAAAGATCGTGCGAACGCCCTTTCTGGTGTGCGTGATGTGATTGAACGTCGTGTAAACGCGTTTGGTGTTTCCGAACCGCTCGTACAGACATCGAGTACAGGAGGAGCTTCGCGCGTGATCGTGGAACTTGCGGGTGTGCTGAATGTATCGGATGCAATTCATCAAATTGGAGAAACTCCTGTTCTTGAATTTAAAGAACAGGGAGATCAACTCGATCGCAACCCAACGGATGAAGATCAAAAACAATTGGTTATTAAACAAACCGCAGATCGTGTTGCCGCTGCAGCTGTTCTTAAACGTGCACAATCCGGTGAAGATTTTCAAAAACTCGTTACGGAAGTCAGTGTGGAAAAATCGAAAGAAACGACAAAAGGAATCATTGAGCATGTGGCAGATGGTTCAAAGCAGTATCCCGAAATCGGAAAAGTGATTGCACAGAACCGATTAAAAGCAGGTCAGGTTTATTGGAAAACTATTGAAAACGGAAATGAGATCAATGTTGTGAAGGTTTTGGAAGTCGGAACCATAAACAACATGCGTCTTTCTCATCTTTTGATTTGTTCTAAGGATAAGAAAGGATGTACGAAAGAGACATCTACTCTTGATGCTTCCGCGCAAATCAACAAATTAAAAACGGAAATAACTCCTCAGAATTTTGCGGAACTTGCAAAAGCGAATTCGACAGATCCGAGTGTGGCAACAAACGGCGGAGATCTTGGTTATGCAACATCGGATACGTATGTGCCGGCATTTGCTGCAGCGGCAGAAGCGTTGAGCGTCGGACAAATTTCCGACCCGATCGAAACAGATTTCGGTTATCATTTGATTTATAAACAAGATCAGAAAACAATTCCTGCCTATAAGATTCAACGTATTGTTTTGAAACTTTCAAATATCTACGATATTGTTCCGCCAAGTTCTCCATGGAAAAATACGGAACTATCTGGAAAACAATTGAAACATGCAGAGGTAGAGTTTGATCCAAAAACGGGAAATCCACTTGTTGGAATTTCCTTTGATTCTGAAGGCGGGGATCTTTTTGGAAAACTTACCGCAGCAAACATTGGAAAACCTATCGCGATTTTTCTCGATGGAACACCGATTTCAACACCGGTCGTTCAAACAGCTATTTACGGCGGTCGCGCCGTTATTACAGGAAACTTCACGCTTGATGAATCCAAAACGCTTGCACAACGTTTGAATGCGGGTGCTCTTCCGGTTCCTGTGACATTGCTGTCGCAACAAACCGTTGGTCCGACACTCGGTTTGGTCTCGCTTCAAAAAAGCGTCACTGCCGCACTCATCGGATTTTTATTGGTGACGATTTACATGATTCTCATGTATCGTTTGCCCGGACTCATTTCGATTATCGCCTTGTTATTGTTCACGGGACTCAACATGGCCGCCTATCGTATCTTCGGTGTGACGATCACGCTTGCGGGTATTGCAGGACTTGTGTTGTCCCTCGGAATTGCGGTTGATGCAAACGTGCTCACGATTGAGCGTCTAAAAGAAGAATTTCATTCCGGACGTGATCTGATTTCTTCTTCCGATGAGGCTGCTCGTCGTGCATGGGCCGCTATCCGTGACGGTCACTTCACAACGCTCATTTCCGCCGCCGTGCTTTACTGGTTCAGTTCAAGTTTCATTCGCGGATTCGCTTTGACACTTGGAATCGGAGTGATCCTGAGTTTGTTTACAGCTGTTTACGTTGCTCGCATGTACTTGCACACCATCTTTGAATGGAAGTGGACACATAACCCTTTGCTGTTTGGAGTTAAAAAATCGAAAACAGAAGAAAAAAAATAATATGCAAATTCACATTGTTCGAAATAGAAAAATTTGGTACGCGATCTCTGTTGTGATCACCGCTGTGTGTATCGCATCGATTACGATGTTTGGATTGAAATTCGGGATTGATTTTACCGGAGGAAGTTTGCTTGAAGTCACCTTTCCAAATCCGATTGTGACAACAGAACTTCGATCAAATGTCGAGAAGCTTGGTTTTAAGGATGTCGTCATTCAATCGACTCAAGCGAATGGTGCATTGATTCGTACAGAAAGTCTGAATGAAATTAAACATCAGGAATTACTTAAAAGCTTGAAAACACAATACGGGGATGCGACAACTGAACAAAAGTTTGATTCGATCGGACCGGTGATCGGAAACGAATTGCGCAAAACGGCAGTGATCGGAATTACTCTCATTTTGATTTTGATTGGTGGTTATGTCGCCTTTGCATTTCGCAAAGTTACACAACCGGTCGCATCTTGGAAATATGGCGTTCTCATTATTATTACAGCCTTTCATGATGTGATTGTTCCACTCGGAGTTTTTGCCCTCCTTGGTAAATTCTTCAACTGGCAAGTGGATACCGCATTTGTTGCTGCCATTCTCACCGTGCTTGGATATTCGATCACGGACACCATTGTCGTTTTCGATCGTACACGCGAGAATTTGTTGAAACGTTTACATGTCTCATTCGAAGAAACTGTTGAACAAAGTATTCATCAAACAGTTCGCCGTTCTATTAGTACATCCATGACTGTGTTGCTCACACTCGCCGCCATTTTCTTCTTCGGCGGAGATACAACAAAACCATTCGCCCTCGCCCTCATTGTCGGAATTATCGCGGGAACATATTCCTCCATTTTCCTTGCGTCGCCAGCATTGGTGACGTGGGAATTGAAAAAGAAGTAGGGGATGGTCGAGACCATCCCATTCGATAACAAAAAAACAGAGACGCGTCTCTGTTTTTTTGTTATACTGATTTCGATATGTTTCCACTTCTCGCGATTCAAATCATTCAACAGTCCGATGCGTCATCTTTGCCGATGATTTCCACTTCCTTTTTGAATCAACCGGTGGATGTGTTGTTGTTTGATGTGTTTGTTTGGTTTGGATGGATTCCCATTGCGTTTACGCTCATGTGGGGATTTTCCGAAATGTTTTTGTATGAACGACAGGGGAA
>CAYHDY010000031.1:0-11610 GCA_964355525.1 uncultured Gammaproteobacteria bacterium
GCGTTCAAACGCATCGGCAAGAACACTGTCGATTTTTACAAATGTATTTTTATTAAATTTTTCCGAAACATGAAAAAGAGCACGTTCGGCTTCGTCGAGCGTGACATCAATTTCTTCTTCTTCCTCGAATCCGAGTTGAGAAATGTTTGCCGCCGCATTGATCAATCGACGGAGCGTTGCCTTCTTTTGCACAATCTCGCCGTAATGGGCGATGTGCCCGGCGGTTGCAACGGCGTTTGAAAGTTCCACAAGATACGCGCGTCCGCCGACTTGCTGCAATTGCCCGCGCTCTTCGAGACGATTGCCGACCGAAAGAATATCGATCGGATCATGACGTTCAAACAAATCCAAAACGGTTCCAAAGATATTTTGGTGTGCGGGTTTATAAAAATCATCCGGGATGACACTATCTGCGATCTTAACGATCGAATCTTTGTCGACTAAAAGACAGCCAAGCAAGGATTGCTCTGCTTCAAGGTTTTGAGGAGGAATACGCTCATGATTTGCCATACGGGACGCATCTTAACACGCCCGATCGTGCAGGCAAGTGGATGAAGTGTGGGTGAACCCGGCAGCTGCCGGGTGAACTGTGTGCTATAATTTAACGCAACATGATTCATCCTGACTTTAAATTTCTTCGTGCAATCGGAATGATGATCGGGGCTGTGATCGGCGTCGGTGTTTTTGGAATTCCGTTTGCATTTGCACAGAGTGGAGTTGTGATCGGTCTTCTCGAATTACTTATTCTCGGAGCGATCATGATTGTTTTGCAATTTATGTTTGCGGAGATCAGTCTTCAGACGCCTGGGAAACATCGTTTGGTCGGATACGTTGATTTGTATCTCGGTCGCGCATGGAAATATCTTGCCACCGCAGCGGTTTGTGCCAGTTCATGGGGAGCCATCCTCGCGTACATGATCATCGGGGGTTCTTTTTTGCATCTGTTATTCGGTTCTTTACTTGGGGGCTCTGTCCAAATGTATTCGTTCGTAATTGCAATTATCGCGGGCATCCTTATTTATTCGGGTTTGCAGTTCGCCTCGCGTTTGGAGTTATTTGTCATTTTGTCGCTTTTGTTTTTGTTTGTGTTCATGATTTTGATTTCCGTCCCTTATGTTCAGGTCGCAAATCTTCAAACGATTCATTGGACGAACGCTTTTCTTCCGTATGGAATTATTTTATTCGCTCTTTCGTCGGTTGGAATCGTACCGGAAATAAAAGATGTGTTAGGTTCTCGCTCGAAATCGCAATTAGGTCAGGCTGTATTGATTGGAATGACGATCGTGATCGTTTTATATGCATTGTTCTCTGTCGCCATTGTTGGAGTCACGGGTGCAGAGACAACACAGGCAGCATTTGACGGACTTGTTCCTGTGTTTGGAAATGCGTTTCGTTATGTAACGGCGCTTCTTGGAACACTAACGATTATTTCCATCTCCGTCATGCTTGGCATTCAACTGATGAATACGTTTAAGGTTGACTTGCACCGTTCACACAAAACGGCATGGGCGATGACGATTTTAGTTCCCGTCGTTTTCTTCCTCTTTGGATTTCGTGAATTTGTTCATTTGATCGGATTTATCGGTTCCGTATTCGGTGGTTTGCTGGGTGTTCTTATTGTTCTCACGTATCTTCGCATGAGAAAAACGGCAACCTGTCTTATACATCACTGCATAAATTTTCCAGCCGTTCTTTCGTGGATTGTTCTTCTGGTTTTTTTGATGGGAATTCTCTTTAAACTTTTTCAATTTTTGCTATAATACAACCATATGGAAACATGGAAACGCTATTTGACGAAACGCTATTTTATTTTGTTCGCGATCTTTTTCGTTCTTTGGTATTTGGGATCTTTGCTTCTTTTTACGTTATACCAGACAACGCCAAAGATGATTTTTTACGTGGCGTTGAATCTGTACGATCCAATCTTGCTGGGAATAATCGCGTTTCTTTATTTCCGCAAAAGTATCAATGATTGGAACGATCGTTTTATTGTCGCATTCGGATGGGTTGCCCTCGCAATTGTTTTGTCCGCGTTCCTTTCAAAACCTATTTATGGATATGATTGGACAACGATTATAAATTTGGAAGTGATCAAAGCAAACTGGGTCGGCGTGTTTGTTATTTTAGTCGCGGCATTTTTGGCGAGAAAACGATTGACTCGATAACAGGAGAAATAAAAAATGACCGGAAGGTCATTTTTTGTTTGAACGTGTTTGAAATGCTTTGAGAACGTTCACAAGTAACATGGCAACTGTCATTGGTCCGACGCCGCCCGGAACAGGAGAGAGTGCATACGCGATCGGTTCGACGGATGTTTGATCAATATCCCCAAGAAGTTTTCCATCAATCTTTGTTGTTCCGACATCGATCAGAATAGAACCGGGTTTGATCTCATTCGCAGTAATGAGATTCGGTTTTCCCACAGCAACAATGAGAATATCCGCCGATCGAGTTTTTATTTGAAAATCTGAATCGTCCTGCCGCGTCACTTCCGATGTTATTCCGTGTTCTTTGAGGAGAATTTGAAGAGGTTCGGCAAAAAAGTCACTCGAGACAATCATGGCATGTTTCGGTCCCCCCTCCTTTACAAGGAGGGGTAGGGGGTGGTCGGAAGTTATCATTGCTCGATCAATCAATTTCATGATTCCAAGAGCAACTGCTGGAGCAAGAGCGGGCTTGCCTCGTCGCAACGCTTCCAAATTCATCGGATGAAACCCGTCGACATCTTTTATCGGATCAATCGCTGCGATGATTCGATCCGCGTTTTGTGTCGGAAGCGGAAGTTGAACGAGAATTCCGTTTATCTCATTACGACGATTCAGTTCCGAAATTTTTTCGATCAATGTTTCCTCTGATGTTTCGTCAGAATAGAGGAATTTCTCAAATCGAATTCCAACTTCCTCACATGCTTTTTGTTTGATGTTTACGTATGTGTGTGAAGCGGGATCATTACCAACCAAAAGAACCGCAAGCCCGGGTTTTGTTTCAAGCGGATCGATGCGATCTTTTATTTTTTGCCGAATGGTTGCCGCAAGAGCATTTCCATCAAGAATGATTGCCATAATGCGAATAGAATAACGGAAAAAGGAAAAGACGTCGAGAGTCATGAATAAAAAACACACGATTGGATCGTGTGAAAGGCTTCAGCGAAAGCGATAGGTTTCATCGTCTGAGGTTGGTCTGCAAGCGATGAGAGCAATTTCATTGTTACTCAGTTTGAAGTCGAAGATGATGCAACCGCTCGCAATCACTTTCGCGATCTGTTCCATGGCGAGCGTCTCTTTCTTCAGTTTTTCTCCAACCAGTTCACAGAAAATCCACAGCAGAAGGATGTTCCATACATTCACCCAGAGATTAGGGGGTAATGGTTTGAGTGGCTGATATCCGAATCCTTGCATGAAATCGTACTCGATGGTGTTTCTGGTCGGTTGATCGAGGTTCGTTCTGATTTGATGGTACAGATGTTGTTTGACCCTATTGATGAAACTTGAGTTCGGTACCGCCGTCATGAGTCGTTGCGGAATACGCGTGTGCGGAACCGGTTCGATTGCAACGCACGGAAGATTCATGACCGTTTGAATGTGCGACGAAAGATCTGCTGGAATGAGAATCCGATGACCGTATGGAAACGGCTGTTGATCGCTCTTGCGATAGACCGCATGCAAAATTTCCATGATTTGCAAAACGCGTTCTCTCGGGAGATGCTTGAGCAACGCGTCGCGTAAAACATGATTCGATCCATCTCCCATGAGGCCTCCGTTGTCGGGTTGGTTGAACCTATATACGTCTTTCTTGCGATTTTGTCAATGCACGTAAACGAGAATGAAAACAAAAATCGGGCAATGCCCGATTTTATGTGTATTGAAGATTTGGATAAAGAGGAAATCGTTTTGTCAGTTCTTTTACATTCGATCGAATTCCTTCGAGATAGATTGTATCATCGTGATGTGTAATCGCATCATCGATCCAAACGGCAATTTGTTTCATCTCTTCTTCTTTCAATCCGCGCGTCGTCAATGCAGGAGTGCCAAGACGAATACCGGACGGATCAAGCGGTGGACGGGTGTCGTTTGGAATCGCATTTTTGTTGACGGTGATACCGGCGAGATCAAGAGCTTTTTCCGCTTCGCCTCCCGTGACACCTTTTGGTGTCACGTCGATCAAGAGCAAATGATTATCCGTTCCCCCAAACATCAAACGAAATCCTCTTGCACTCAATTCTTGTTCAAGTACTTTTGCGTTGATTCGAATCTGTTTGGCGTACGTTTTGAACTCCGGCTGCATGGCTTCGAGAAATGCAATCGCTTTTGCGGCAATGACATTTTCATGCGGCCCACCTTGCAATCCGGGGAACACAGCTTTATCGATTGCCTTTGCGTGAATCGCTTTGCACAGAATCATTCCTCCGCGAGGACCGCGTAATGTTTTGTGTGTTGTTGTTGTGACGACATCGAAAAGGGGAACGGGGTTGTTCATTTCTCCAGCCGCGATCAAACCGGCAATGTGTGCGATGTCCGCCATGGTAAATGCTCCGACCTCGTCTGCGATTTTTTTGATACGTTGATAATCGATTTCACGCGAGTACGCCGAATAGCCAACGAGAATCAATTTTGGTTTATGTTCGCGTGCCATCGATTCGATTTCATCATAATCGATCAAGCCTTCTGCAGTTGTTTTGTAACGGATGAAATTGTAAATCTTCGCGGAGAACGTAACGGGATGTCCATGTGTAAGATGACCACCGTGTGATAAGTCCATTCCGAGAACGGTGTCGCCTGGATTCAATAACGCAGAATAGGCCGCGAGATTCGCGGGTGCTCCAGATAATGGTTGGACATTTACATGTTCTGCTCCGAAAATTTTCTTCGCGCGTTCAATAGCGAGATTCTCGATGACGTCGATCTCCTGGCATCCGCCATAATAACGTTTGCCTGGTACGCCTTCCGCATATTTATTTGTCGCGACAGATCCGAGTGCTTCTAACACGGCTCGAGAAACAAAATTCTCAGATGGAATCATTTCCAGCCCTTCTTCTTCACGATTTAATTCTTTCTGCAGAGCTTCTGCAATTTCCGGATCTTGTGATGCGATAAACATAAGAGATTATTTCGATGTTCATTGTACGCGAGGGATAAGAGGTTGACAAACGATGGAAATATCGCTAGGTTTAATTGAATCCTGTTTTTGGGGTTCGTGTTATTTCGAGGTTACATGCAGCCGCATTTTGAGCTCGTTCCGCCGATTCGGATCAGACATCCGAGTTACAGTGGTGTTACGCATCAATTGTTAGGACTTCCGTGTGTCGTCGATTCTGTGACGTTGTCGGATATGATTGCCGATAATCAGCTTGTTGCAAGTGCAACAGGGATGACCATTGCCGCGTTGTTTCCGGAAGGGAAACTTCGCGATTGTATCCAGCACAACATTTCAGGATTCCCAGAAATTTATTTTCGGCGATGGTTGGTCGACAAGCGGGTCGAAACAAGCATTCTCGAAGTTAGCGATGATCGTCTCCTTATTTGGGGCGTGCACGTGTCGAGTGAAGTTCTCGGAGTCTATGTATGCGATCGCGAAGGCGTTCGTCTCGCGACGGAAGCAGAATACGGATCTGAATTGCAGATCCGAAGTGAACAAGCCTTTTTCCCGTTTCCACATGATCGTGAATGGGATGGCAAGATCGAATGTATCTGGCAATCGCCAAAGACGCGTTCTCTTGCATGGCTGTACAGACCGAAAGGATCGAAAGCAAAGCGTCAGCTATTTATAAACGGGAGGCTCCTCTATGAAGGATGCTTCGAAATGGAATCAATGGATTTCGTTTGGGCGCCAAATGGAATCACAGGTGGTGCGCGGATTTTTGCCTACGAACTTGGAGAAGATGCTTGTCAAAAAATCGTGACTCCCACATTGGTTGAGCAGATTCCGACAGGTTTCCTCTTGCGTGAGTTTCTTGTGGACAACAACGGGCACGTTGCCGCTCACGTCCTCGATGGTGAAGATACCTGTCATCCGTATGTCTATGACCGTCCGAATGATGAAGTATCTCTCGCATGGAATTTTCATTGGATGCCGGACGGATCGATTGGTTACAACTACGTCCAACAGTCGCGTATCTCACACATGACCGACGAATTTACCTCGCAGCGCTAGATATCTGGCGCTTTTTTATTTTTTTCGCTATCATTTCAGGACTATGTTGCTTGAAAAGAATCATTTTCATTTTGTTGGAATCGGCGGGATCGGCATGTCCGCGCTCGCGAAGTTTTTGATTTCGAAAGAGAAGCACGTGACCGGTTCGGATGTGTACGATTCGGAGACGATTCAAGATCTGAATAAAAAAGGTATTCATGTTTCGATTGGTCATGATTCGAATCACGTTCTTGATTCTGCCGAAGTCGTGATTTACTCTTCGGCGGTTCCTTCGACAAATCCTGAACGAATAGCCGCTCGCGAACGAAACATTCCGGAAGTTTCGTATGCACAATTTCTCGGTGAAGTTTCAAAAGGGTTTTCGACGATTGTTGTAACTGGAACGCACGGAAAAAGCACAACGACTGCACTCCTCGGATTAATGCTCGAAGCAGCCGGTTATGATCCAACCGTTCTTGTCGGCTCATTTGTCCCGACGTTTCCGGATAAAAATTTACGACTCGGCAAAGGCAGATTTTTCGTCGTTGAAGGATGTGAATATCAGGCGAACATGTTGAACCTGCATCCCGAGATGATCGTTCTCACCAACATCGAAGAAGATCACCTCGATTACTACCGTGACATCAATCATATCCGCGACACATTTCAAATCTTCGCGGACAAGTTGATCGGAAAGGGAATGATGATTTTGAACGCGGATGACGCAGAATCCATGAAACTCAAAGTCGAACGACCAATCACATACGGAATGCAGATCCCCCCTCCTTTACAAGGAGGGGGTGAGGGGGTGGTCGTGCAAGCGAATTACACAGCTGTCGATCGCGTCACTTCGAAGGGGGAACAGACATTCGCTGTTCGTCGTGAGGAAATGATTGGCCGTCTCAAATTAATTATTCCCGGCGCACACAATGTGATGAACGCGATCGCCGCAACCGCCGCAGCAATGGAACTCGGCGTCCCGTTCGAAACCTGTGCTCGAGTTCTCGAAACATTTCCAGGAATCTGGCGACGTTTCGAACGTGTGGGAACATGGCGCAACGCCGATGTCATCTCGGATTACGGTCATCACCCGACAGCTGTTGCGAAGACGATCGCGGCTGCCCGTGAATTTTTTCCGGATCGTCGGATCGTTTTGTGCTTCCAGCCACATCAGCACTCGCGAACAAAAGCGCTCTTCGAAGGTTTTGTCGACGCGCTTCAACTCGCAGACGAAACCATCGTTGCAGAAATTTATGACGTCGCCGGAAGAAACGAAGAACACGAAATGTCGTCAAGACTTATTGTTGAGAAAATCAAAAAAGAAAATCCGAATGCGCATGTCATGTTCTCGGAAAACTTCGATGCGGTAAAGTCCGCACTCGAGCAGGTTGTTCGATCAAATGATGTGTTGATTATCATGGGAGCAGGGGATATTGATTGTATTGCGAGAGAGATTTGTTAAAGAAAAAAGAACGATTTAACGTTCTTAAGAGTTTTTGACAAGTTGTTCCAGAGCTTCTTTGATTTTTTCAGCATCTTTCGCGAACCGTTTTTGTTCCCTTGAGGTGCAAATGGGCAGGTCTTTATCCGCCGTCCTGAGCTCGTTCCGCCTGTCTCTTCCAAATCCAGCGAATCGGTTCCAGAATTTCGAAAGACGAATGATGATCTTCGGAATTTCAGGCACAGTTTTTCCATGCCACGTTGTGAGCATACCGGAAATCGTGTTTCCGTTCACGATCCAGTCGGTTGGCCTGATTGAATGATGTGCAGAAACTCTGATCATTGTCGATTTGTTGGGGGTGCCAACGACCGTGAAATGATCATCCCTGATGTTGTCTTCATCGTAGCAACTACGGTATTGCAGTCGGTCCATCATGTTCTGTGCAAGAGTCGCCTTGGACAGAATTTTCATTTTTGGAAATGCTTGTTGGATGCACAAGAGGATCAGGTTCAAATCCAGCTCAAAACGCGTTTCGTCGATCGGCTCAGCGGAGACTTCGATGTCGTGCGAGTAAAGAACGAGATTTCTTCCGAGTTCTTTCGCGAAAATTTCCGTATCCTTGTTGTCACTGTGTGCGACCCACAGATCAAGGATGTATCCAACAGCCTTGTTGTTGTCCGGTGAAACCACGCGTTTGATTTTCACTTCTGTTTTGAAGAACGCTGTCCCATGGGCGTCGTATTCATACCGATGTTTCCAACGGTATTTTGATTGCAATTCGGTTTGCACCGTTTCATAGAGACGATCCAGAAGAGCACGCTGTTTTTTGTCTCCGAACTCAAGTTTTGGAAACTGTCCCGTCGCGTCGCGCGGACCGAACATGTATTCTTCCAAACCGGCTTTGAGCTGATCCCATGTTTCGAAGAAAACTCCATTGTACATTTGGTTTTGTGTCACTGAAAGAACTCGCATGTTGCTACCTCCTGTGTTGTGCAACAAGAAATAATCACATTTTTCTTTGATTTTGTCAACACAAGTGCGTTTTTTTATCGTTTTATTTGTATGTTTCTGTTATACTCCACCTCAATATGCTTGACATTTTGAAGAAAATCGTCTACTCTTTCAAGTCTGCTTTACAATGCGGTTGCAGACCCGCAGGAGAAAAAAAGGTGAACATCCAAAAACCCGTTTACATTCGTGATCTCTTCGGCGGCAAAGTGACCGTCATCGTTTTTGGCGCGCCGGTCAACTGGAACTATGCCGGTACGTCGCGCGAGGATATGGAGGCGAAGAATCCCGGCATCACGGCCATACTCGAAGAAGTCATGCGCAAGTATGGCATCAAACGAGCGTTGGTTCCGAAGCCGGCGTTCAACGCAAAAGTGGTGACGGACGCGGATCTCCCGAACGAGCTGCTCCCGAACTTCTTTCGCGGTGCGGACGCGGACGGTGTCCTCCTCGAAAAGTCTGGCGACGCGTACTTTCTCGCTTCGGCCGACTGTCTCGCTGCGGCGATCTTCGATTCACGGACGAACAGTGTGGTCGCACTTCATTGCGGACGCGATGCGCTCATGGATCGCAAGCGGATCAATGAAGGCGAAGCGGTCAAGCGCGAACACGAGTCAGTGATTCGCGCGGGTGTGCGACAGCTGGATAATTGCTTCCAGTTTCGGCATTTGTCGAGTCGTGACGTCTACTGCAACAATGAGTTTGGTTGGCTTCTGGGTGGAGATGAAGAGAACATGGCACGATTGTGTGACCATTCGGGGATGTCTGCTTATTTGGCGGCCGGCATTCGTCCCGAGACGTTCGATCATTCGACGACGGACGAGAAGTACGGAGCCGCGAACAAGCGCATGATCGATCATCTATCTGCGCTTCCGAACGTGGTGACCAATACGCAGTCGGGAACGATCGATCTGTTCGCCCTCGTTCGTCACCAACTCGGTCAGTATTGGATTGAGGACATCAAGGAAGATGAATTCGACACGGCGACTTCGAAAGATGCGGAAGACAATTTCGAGTTTCACTCGAATCGTCTTCGCAGCAAGGTCGAACGCAATCTCGTCATCATCAAGCTCAACTGAACGACCCCAACATTGGGTCGTTTTTTCTTTTTAAACTCGGGTTTGAACTTGACGTAATCGTCTATTCTTGTTACAAAACAGGGCACGCTTTTTGTGCATTCCACTTCAGGACGTTTGGTTTTGGGGTAAACGAGGAGGTTCCATGGCGTTCTTTTCCAAAGTGTCCGTGTTCGGTATCGCGTTGGTCGCTACGTTCGTCTGCATCTCGTGTTCGGACGACCAGATGGTTGAAAGTCAGAAGGATGATGTTGCATTTTCGGATGGTGAGGCGAACGATTCGAGCGTCGACGTGATCGACGTGCAAGTGATACCGGATGTTTCGGAAGTCATCACGATCGACGTTCCCGAGGAAGTTTCGGCCGCGACGCCTGACGTGTTCAAGTGCAAAGACAACGCGTCGTGTGCGGCGGGGAATCCTTGCACACAAGATTGGTGCAACGTCGGAACGGGCGAGTGTCAGCACATTCCGCTTCCGGATCATGTTTGCACCGACGGCGACGCCTGTACGACAAACGACATCTGTACATCATCCGGACAATGCATCGGCGCAAAGCAGGTGGTGTGCAATGACAACAGTGCGTGCACGAAGGACTCATGCGACAAACTTTCCGGCTGCGTGTTCGAACCGATCGATGCACCCTGTACGGACAATGATGTTTGCACGAAGAACGACACCTGCATCGTCGGTGTTTGCACGGGCACGAAAGTGGTGTGCGACGACGGACTCGACTGCACGGACGACTCGTGCGACAAGAATACTGGTTGCGCGGTCGTGAAGTTGAATAACCTTCCGTGCAATGACGGCAGTGCTTGCTCGACGAACGATCTGTGCGTCAAAGGTGCGTGCGTCGGTGCGCCCGTCAACTGCAGCGACAACAATCAGTGCACGCAAGACACTTGCGACAAGTCGCTCGGCTGTTTCTCAACGCAAGCGTCGAACAATTCGAAGTGTTCGGACGGAAACGGATGTACGCAGAATGACAATTGTCAGGAAAGCAAATGCATTTCGGGACCGCAGAAGAATTGCGACGACAGCAGTGTCTGCACAGACGATTCATGCGATTCTGTGACCGGCGATTGTCTCCACTTTGCCGCGGTCGGCGTCTTATCGTGCAGCGATAACAACGCTTGCACTTACGACGATACCTGCAAGCTGGGTGTTTGTACCGGAAAGAACTTTCAGTGTAACGATGCCCTCGACTGCACGCTCGACACATGCGACAAGAAACTCGGATGCCTCTACACGGTGCAGGACAAAGCACCGTGCGATGACAAGAACCCATGTACTGTCGGCGATACGTGCAGTACGAACAAGTGCGAAGGAAAAGTGAAGACGTGCGAAGACGGAAACGATTGCACCATCGACAAGTGCGACGGTGCCGTCGGAAATTGCAGCTTCACAGCAAACGACGGGTTTTATTGCAGCGACGGAAGTGCTTGTACGGATCCGGATGTGTGCAAAGGAACGGTTTGCGTCGGCTTGACGATTCTCTGTGATGACAGCAATCCGTGCACGTCGAACGGATGCAATCAGAAAACCGGCTGCGTGTTCACAGCCACTCCGAACGCTCCGTGCGACGACGGTAATAAGTGCACGACCGGCGACATCTGTCAGCAAAGCGTTTGCGCGGCAAAACCCGTTCCGTGTGATGATGGAAATACGTGCACCAAAGACGTGTGTAGTAAGGCGACGGGTGCATGCACGTTCACGCCGTACAACGACACCTACAAATGCGATGACGGAGATCCGTGTACGACAGCAGACTCCTGTCTCGCTGCAAAATGCACGGGGCTCATCAACACCTGCGATGACAGTGATCCCTGCACGGTCGATTCGTGCGATCCGAAAGATGGAAAGTGTGTGCATACAAAGAAACCGAACTGTCCTCCGTAATTCGATATTCCTTGATCTTCTCCCAACGAGAGGATTTTTTTATTGCGTGGTTTTTCGAT
>CAYHDY010000032.1:0-11456 GCA_964355525.1 uncultured Gammaproteobacteria bacterium
CCTCTTGTGGGCGCCCTCGCGCAAACGACAACAGAATCACCAACGGTTCCAATTGCAAACACAACGGATGACAGAAAAGTTCGTCGTCGACGCATGCCGGATGAGCGCCGTGCAATCACGCACAAATTTCAGATTGGTAATCATCAAGGATTTATCACGGTTGGATTGTATGACGACGGCACGCCGGGAGAAGTGTTTATCACGATGTCCAAAGAAGGTTCGGTTATTTCAGGACTCATGGACAGTTTTGCAACATCGATCTCGATCGGTTTGCAATACGGCGTTCCGCTTGAAGTGCTCGTGAACAAATTCGTGCACATGCGATTTGAACCGTCCGGATACACAAGCAATCCGAACATTCGCATTGCAAAATCCATCACGGATTACATGTTCCGTTGGCTCGCGTTGAAGTTCTTGCCACGCGAGGCGCAGATTGCACTTGGAATTCAGGTCGGCGAAGAAGGATTATCAGAAGCAACAAATGTCGGCGATGCATCCGTAGGAGCGCCTCTTGTCAGTGCTCACGCAAGCGAATCAGCCGAAGTGCAACCAAATTTGTTTTCCGCCGGAGGCGGATCCGCCTTTGGTGGAGAATCGAAAGTTGAATCCAAAAAAACACTCACATCCACCTTCGACAATCAATCCGACGCCCCCGCCTGCGACTCCTGCGGATCCATGATGGTTCGCAACGCCGCGTGTTACAAATGTTTGAACTGTGGTTCAACATCGGGATGTAGCTGATCGAGATAACAAAACAGAGACCGTTTGGTCTCTGTTTTGTTTTTCCGAATCCTGTGTTACGATCTGATCGATATGAGTTTATACAAACAAGCCAAAGATCAATGGATTCGCTTTCTTCTCGGTCGTGAGTTTGCACCGCAGGGATTAGTTGAATTAAACCGTTATTTTCGATCGTTTGATCCGATCCGGTTTCGATATGAGCGACAAGAGGATGGCACATTTGTCGCGATCAGTGAAAATTTTCGACACGGCAGTATCATCACGCACGCGCAGACACGCGAACAACTTGATGAAAAAATCAAAGACGCCATTCTGACGGCGTTCAGTGTTCCTTCATCGTACGCCAAACAAGCCGCCCTAAATCGCGTCGGCGAAACAGAGTATGCCTTCGCGTAGTGAGTTGCCCGGAGAACTTTCGCGAAGAAAATTTTTGAACTCCCTCATTCGATTGGGATTCGAAGTAGACGCATTCGGCGGAAAGGGCGATCACACAAAAGTGATTTGGCCGCCGTCGCATAAATCGATCACCCTCATCGGAGATTTGCGGAAAGATGTTTTGTATTATGTGTTGAAAGAAATTGAAATGATTTCGGGTGTGACGTGGGAACAGATTCAAAAAGAATTATAAAACAGAGACTGATCGGTCTCTGTTTTTCTGTTATACTGTTTAAACATGATTCTCGCTCGCATCAAACAATTTATTTTGTATCAAAAACTCAAAACGTTTCTGGAACGTTATGAGCGGTTTTTAATGCCGGCAACATTGATTGCGGGAACAGCTCTTGATGCGATCACGTTTCGAAGTATTCGCATCGATACGTTTTTTTTGATTCTAGGTGTGTATCTTGTGATTGTTGTCGCGACAATCGTCATTATGAACATGGATGAGAAACATGTTTTGTTGCAAAAAGGGAAAGCGTTTTCCTACGCGCGTCTTATTGCTCCACTCGTTTTTCAATTCCTGATCGGGAATTTACTGAGTGCCTCCCTGGTTTTTTATTGGTTTGGCGGTGCGATTTCTGCAAGTTGGCCAATTCTTCTCGTGATCATGTTGTTCATGATTTCAAATGAAGTGTTCCGTCGTGCATTTCAACGTCCCGTTGTTCAGATGAGTTTATTCTTTTTCATTCTCTTTTCCGTCGCTTCGTTATTTTTCCCGTTTCTTTTCAATTCCATCGATGTAAAAATATTTCTTTTGGCCGGTGGTGTGAGTTTGATCTGTTTTTTTCTTTTCACAAATATTCTGTCACGTTTTATTCAGCGAATTAAACGCGCTCGATTTTTCATTGCGATTTCTGTTTTGAGTATTTTTGCGGTCATGAATGCATTATATTTTTTGAATGTCATTCCACCGATTCCTTTATCTCTTCGTGAGGCTGGTGTTTATCATTCTGTTGAACGTATTTCCGGAGGGTATCGTTTGCAAGGAGAATTCGAATCGTGGTTCGATCGATTCATCTTCGGTGAAACCATCCGTCTGCAAGCCGGTGATCGCCTATTTGTTTTCTCGTCGATCTTTGCACCTGCACAATTGCATACAACGATTGTCCATCACTGGGAATTTTTTGACGAATCGAAACACGAATGGATCGACAAAGATTATTTGTCGTTTTCCCTGAACGGCGGTCGGAGCGAAGGATATCGAGGTTACACGATGAAGTCATCGGTCGCGCCGGGGAAGTGGCGTGTGTCGGTTGAGACGGCGAGAGGACAAGTGCTCGGTCGGGTTTTATTCGAAGTTGTGTCTGTTGTTGTGAGACCGAAGTTGATCGAGATAATAAAATAAACAACGGTTGACGAATCAACCGTTTTTGTTTAGGATCTGCTCACCATCAAGGAGGAATTGCACATGTCCAATTATGAACTGTCGCCATTTGCCGTTTGGCTGCGCAAGGTGTTTGCGTTTTCGCCGCGCATGAAGACGAGCTTCGTGAATGATGAAGACCATCACGATCCGATGTTGCCGTCCGAAGAAGATGTACGATCGTGGATCGATGGATCCGCCGTTCCAACGCATTTTCAATTTTCGTTGATCGTGTCCATGTTGGGAGAAAAAGGGTTGGGCAATTTCCTTCAGATGTTTGTCGAGGAAAATGCGGAAGGGAAACTTACGCCGAGCCAGTCGACGCCGCAAGATATTTCAACGGAAGAACCGACCGTGCATGAACAGTTGATGCAGGAATTCCAACGCATCATGTCCATGCCGATCGCGCAATCCGCTCCGTCGCTGACGTCTCCGAAGGATGTGTTCGTGAAATCGTTGACGCTCACGGATCATTACACGGCGGAAGAAGCGGAAGGACATTTCGCACGCGTTATGAATCTGCCGTTTCCTCTGCGTGTTCGCGCGTTGGATGGAATTCATCAAGTCATCATGGATGCGACGTTCGTTCATTCTTCATCATGGAAGATCATTCTTGCCGAGCTTGAAAAGGTAGAGCGGAATTATTCACCCGAACGCTCCGAAGAAATTCTCCGTCGTGTTCTTGTACAACTGAAGCGCACACTCGCGATCGAAGGTGTGAAATAAATCTCTGAACCCAAACGGGTTCTTTTTCTTTTTTTGATGCGATGTACTTTTTCAAAATTATTTTCAAATAAAAAATCGTGTGATGAGGATCACACGATCGAGTTACTTTCGACGGTCTACTTGAGCGCGTTCATTACGAGTTCCATCAGCGTTGCGAGAATCGGGAGCAGGATCGCACCGACGAGCGCTTCGCCAGCGACGAGGCCGGCGGCAAACGGTCGCGCGTACAATTCGTAGCTTCCTTTCTCTTGCGGCGAGAACTTCTTCCAGATCGCGGCGATCACACTGCCCGTCGCGAGTGCAATCGTAAGCGGCGGAGGAAGGATGAGGGCGAAACCGAGAGCGGCCGGAATCGGCAGCCAAGAGAAGCGACGCTTCATGAGCAGAAGCTCGAGAACGATTCCGAGCAGTGCGGCGATCATGGAAGCTTCATAGGCGCCGCGCGGGAGGGCGACGATGCCTTTCTCCATCACCATTGCGAGCGAAGCGATCTTGAGACTGGTCGGAGCGGTGAGACCGTCAGGACCGATGCCGTAGGTGTGCACCAGTTGATTGAACACGGGAACGAGCAGAAGCGCGCCGATCGGAATCACGAGCAGTTGGCACACGATGAGCGTGTTGAAGTGTCCGCCGAGTTTGCGCGCGATCCAGAAGGAGGCGAGAGTACTTTCGGAAGACGCTTGCGGATCCGCGCTGATGTGTGCTGCGTTGAGGTTCTGTTGGATGTGTTGCGGCCAGATGAGACCGAAGACGAATTGCGTCGCGTTCGTCATGAGCGAGACGGGGCCTTGGCCCGTAATCGCCATCACGCGCGCACCGGCGATGATCAGAATCGGCTGCATACCGACAGCGACCAGAACTTGTTGCCACGGCATGTTGAACCATGCGCTCTGAAGTGCGACGAGTCCGAGGACGCACGTGATAATTCCGACGACGTTCCACTGCCACGAGATTTTCTCGTATGGGCGAATCGTACGCGGATTTCCGTCGTGTTTTTTGAACAGGTCACGCGCGAGCGGAACGAGTACGCTCGTGAGTGAAGCGGCAATCATCATGGCTGTTGCTGGCCACATGAACCATTTCACCATGTAGGAGAAATGCGAGGAGGCAGTAACCCACTTCGCAGCATCTCCGCAGTGATTTTGCAGGAACGTCATTGCGTCGGCTTTTTCCGGGCCTGCCATGGACCCGACTTTGTCGAGCAAAGCCGTGCATTGTCCCCAGTTCTCCGTCGTGGTTCCGCTCAGGGCGCCGAGGCGACTGACGAGCTCACCGAACTGGTTGATGAACCAGACGCCGAGAAGACTGGAAAGTCCCACGGAGAGCGGGATGAACATGCCAAGACCAAGTGCGGCCATTTCGAGACTGAACATCATCTTGAGCGAAGGGTTTGCGACCATCGGCGTAATCACACCGAGTCCGTCCTTCAGAAACGTGACGAATGCCGTGAAGCTGGTCGACAGGATGAGAACGGTGCGACGTCGCAACGTGATTTCACCCGCGCTCGGATCCGTGAGCGTTTCTGCCACGTTCAAAACGGCGACACCGCTCGGCCACGGAAGCGATTCATCTTCGAGGACGAAGCTGCGCGTGAGCGCACTCATGAACACGCCGAGGTAGGCCGAGACCGTAATCCAAATCGTCACTTGCCACCACGTGGGGTGAAACCCGATGTCGTGACCGAAGACCGTCTGGATGTAGTGGAACGCGCCGAGAATGACGCACATGAATCCGACACCCGTGACGGCGGCGACCATGGTCTGGATGATGTTGAGCTGAATGGCGAGATCCTTCCCCTTGTAGCGACTGCCGAGAACGGCCGCCGCAAGAAACATCGCGCCGTAGGAGAGATCCGTGCTCATGCCGAGCTTCAGGACGATGTACGGCGTCGCTGCCGCACACAAGATGCAACAGATGAGGCCAAGAAGGTTCAGTCTCCAGTTCAGTTCGCGAAACATGGTCGATCCTTTTGTTTGAGTCCGTCGTTCGCCAGTTGTTGGCTGCCGAATAGTAACAAAACATCCTTGTTTGTCAATCGTTCGACAGTCTTGAAACAGTTTGCTATCCTTTTTGCACAATCTTATCTTTCTATAACAAGAGGTCGTTATAGCTTCCCCTAGAGAACAGACTCTTGGGGCATTTGGCGTTTTTGAAAAAAAGAAGGGAAGGAAACCAAGGGTGACCAAAGGAAACCAGAGGTAAATGAAAAAAAATATGGAGAAGCCTTATCATAAACTGATTGTTTGGAAAGAAGCGCATCAATTTGCGTTGGATATTTATCGTGCGACGGATGCATTTCCGAAGCACGAATTATATGCGATGACTTCCCAGATAAGGCGAGCAGCTTTATCTGTTGTGGCAAATTTGGTTGAGGGGAACTCTCGTAAATCCTCTAAAGACTCATTACGTTTTTTTGATATATCGAGAGCTTCACTCGCTGAGTGTGAAGTTTTTCTTGAGTTCGCACGCGATCTTTCGTATGTCGATCAAGATCTTTACAATAAACTCGACAGTCAACGAGGAAAAGTTTCCTATCTCTTAAATCGATTCATCTCAAGTTCAACATCAAAATAGTTTTTATATTATTGGTTTCCTTTGGTCACCTCTGGTTTCCTTTGAATCCTTCCTCCTATGAATTTCAAACTCCATTCCAAATACCAACCCGCCGGTGATCAGCCAAAAGCCATCAAGGAATTGACGGTTGGTCTTCGTGATCGCAAAAAATTTCAGACGTTGCTTGGGGTTACGGGTTCTGGAAAAACATTCACGATGGCGAATGTGATTGCAAACATGAATCGTCCGACGCTTGTGATCGCACACAACAAAACGCTTGCCGCGCAGTTGTGTAACGAGTTCCGTGAATTTTTTCCCGAGAACGTCGTGGAATATTTTGTGTCGTATTACGATTATTATCAGCCGGAAGCGTACATGCCGCGGACGGATACGTATATCGAGAAGGAAGCGATGATCAATGAAGAAATCGATCGTTTGCGTCATGCAGCGACACAAGCCTTGTTGTCTCGCCGCGATGTAATTATCGTCGCGTCCGTTTCTTGTATTTATGGTTTGGGTTCGCCAAAAGAATATGAGGATACGGTTTTGCATTTGCATGTAGGTTTGGGGAAGGAAACCAAAGGTGACCAAAGGGAACCAAACGAAACTATTTCGCGAACGGAATTATTTCGCAAATTAATCGGAATGCAATTCGAACGGACAAATACAGATCTCACACGCGGACATTTCCGCGCGCACGGCGATGTCGTCGAGATCATGCCGACGAGCGAGGAAATGATTTATCGTTTGGTGATGACAGAGGACATCACTGAATCGATTCAACAGCTTGATCCTGTTACAAGAAAGATTCTCGATACAAAAAAAGATATTTGGATTTTTCCGGCAAAGCATTATGTCATCTCGAGCGAACGGAAGACGGAGGCTATTGCCGAAATCCGTCATGAGCTTGCGGAACAATTAAAAGTATTTGAAGCACACGGACAAGTTTTGGAAGCAGAACGATTGAGTCGTCGTACGCGTTATGACATCGAAATGATCGAACAAATCGGTTACTGCAATGGAATTGAAAACTATTCACGTTTCTTTGACGGACGCGCTGTCGGCGAACCTCCCTACACGTTGATCGATTATTTTCCCGATGACTTCTTGATGTTCGTCGATGAATCACATGTCAGTATTCCACAGATCGGTGGAATGTATGCGGGGGATCAAGCGCGTAAAAATTCATTGATCGATCACGGGTTCCGTTTGCCAAGCGCACGTGATAATCGTCCGTTGCAATTTCCGGAATTCGAAAAACATATTCATCAAGTTATTTTTACGTCCGCAACTCCTGGTCCGTACGAATTGAAGATTTCTTCGAACATCACAGAACAGATTATTCGTCCGACAGGACTTGTTGATCCAGTGATTACGGTTCGCCCTGTCACCGCGCACGACCCCCTCATACTCCCCCTTGTAAAGGGGGAGATAACGCGTTCCTCCCCTCCTTTACAAGGAGGGGATCGAGGGGTGGTCGTGTATCCCGGACAAATTGAAGATCTGATTTTCGAAATTGAAAAACGTGTTGTGCTTCATGAACGAACGCTTGTGACAACACTGACAAAAAAGATGGCGGAGGATCTCACAGAATATTTGAAAGAAAAAAACATCGCCGTTCAATATCTTCACTCCGGTGTCGATACACTTGATCGCATCACGATTTTATCGGACTTGCGTCGCGGAGTGTACGACGTTCTCATCGGAGTCAACTTGCTGCGTGAAGGTCTCGATCTTCCGGAAGTAACACTCGTTGCGATTCTCGATGCGGATAAAGAAGGATTCTTGCGATCGGAAACATCGATCATCCAAACGATTGGTCGTGCAGCTCGTCACGTGAAAGGGGAAGTGCTTTTGTATGCGGATCAAATGACGGGATCATTGAAACGAGCGATTGAAGAAACAGAACGTCGTCGCAAAATTCAGATCGCTCACAATTTACAACACAACATCACTCCAACATCCGTTTCAAAAGAGATCACAGATATTCGCGCGATGTTCGGCGAGAGTTCAGAAAAATCGATCAAAGATATTTTGAAATTAGAACTGACCGCGGAAACGCATGAGATTGAGGAAGTGATTGAAGAGAAGACGTACGACATGAAAGAGGCTGCGCGTAAGTTGGATTTTGAAACGGCGACGTTGTTGCGTGATGAGATTGTGTTGTTGAAAAAGGAAGTCGAGAAAAAATCGACCGTGCCGAAGAGGCAGAAGAAAAAATAATGTCGTTTATGAAAATTCTTGTCGTGTGTTACATGGGAATGAATCGCAGTCGATACCTTGCGGATTTTCTTCGCGAGAAGGGATGTGACGCGGATTGTGCGGGGATTCTAACAGAGACAAAAAATCAGGTGACGCAAGAACGTGTTGATCAATCTGATATGTTGGTGTTTGTTCAGCCGCGCATTAAAGAAAAGTTTCTGGATCGATTTTCGGTTGATGCACAAAGAATGATTACACTTGACGTCGAAGATCGAATAGATATTCTTTATCCGGACGTAGGCGAACTGACACACGAAGAAAAGCAAACGATTTATCAGCAACGCGTTTATCCAGAATTAGAAAAACAAATCGCTTGTTATTTTCCATAAACCAAACACCCCGTCAGTTTGATGGGGTGCATGGTGGTCCCGAGCCGGAGTTGTGAACTCACAAGACATCATTTCTGATGGTGGACCCAACGGGATTTGAACCCGTGACTCTGGTTGTCAAAACGAGCGAAGTTACCAGTTACTCCCATGGGCCCCTAACGGCTCGAGGTGAATAAACAAAAAGATCCCCCAGTGTAAATCACAGGGAGATCTTAATGTGACAACCAGTAAAAAGTAACATTTACTTCACTCGTTAAATTCATTTAAACAGAAATTTTCATTGCTGTCAATGGTTGTGATGTGGATAAAAGAAAAAATACAAATATGATTCAAAATATTCGCATCAAAGGTGCTCGCGAGCACAATTTAAAAAATATTAACGTGGAGTTGCCTCGTAACAAGTTGATTTGTATCACCGGTGTTTCTGGTTCCGGAAAATCTTCGCTCGCATTCGACACCATCTTTGCGGAAGGGCAACGAAGATATGTCGAATCACTGTCCGCATATGCTCGACAGTTTCTTGGTCAAATGGAAAAGCCGGATGTCGACGACATTGAAGGATTGTCTCCAGCCATCTCGATCGATCAAAAGGCTCATTCGAGTAATCCGCGATCGACCGTGGCGACGATCACGGAGATTTATGATTACTTGCGCGTGTTGTATGCACGTGTGGGAAAACCGCATTGCGTGAAGTGCGGAGAGGAGATTCGGAAATTGACGAATGAAGAAATGGTGGATGTGGTTGTGGGGGAGGTGAACAAAGGTGACCAAAGGAAACCAGAGGATACCAAAGGTGTTTTGAAAATTCTTGCACCGGTGGTTCGTGGACGTAAAGGAGAGTACTACCAGATGTTATATGATCTTTATAATTCCGGATTCGCGCGCGTTCGGATCGACGGAAAAGAATATCGGCTCGATGAACCGATTAAGCTTGCACGATATCAGATGCACACGATCGAGGTTGTTGTCGACACGATTCCGGTTGCGGCATTTTCGACGGAAGCAAAAGAATCAAGACAACGATTGGCGGAGGCACTCGAAACAGCCGTTACAAAAGGGAATGATGTTGCGGTGATTGTGTATCCCGACAAATCCGAACAGTCGCTCTCTTCAAAGTTCAGCTGTCCGAAAGATGGATTTTCTTTTCCGGAAATCGAACCGCGATTGTTTTCGTTTAACTCGCCGTACGGAGCGTGTCCGGAATGTACAGGACTTGGAACAACGGAATTATTTTCGGAAGATTTATGTGAGACGTGTCACGGAGCACGCTTGCGACCCGAATCGTTACACGTTTATTTGGGGGAGGGGAACAAAGGTGACCAGAGGAAACCAGAGGAAACCAAAGGAGTTTCGATTGTGGACATTACTCAGATGTCGATTAATGAGGCGGTGGATTTTTTCATCGAACTCGATTTGTCGCCGAAGGATTTGGAAATTGCGGGATCGATTTTGCGCGAAGTGCAGAATCGATTAACGTTTATGCTCGATGTTGGATTGCATTATCTTTCGCTCGATCGTCGTGCGGGAACGTTGTCGGGCGGTGAAGCGCAACGCATTCGTCTCGCGTCGCAAGTCGGTTCGCGATTAGTTGGAGCGATGTATGTTCTCGATGAGCCGACGATCGGATTGCATCAACGCGATAATGATCGATTGATTAAGACGCTCGAAAATTTACGCGATATTGGAAACACAGTGATCGTCGTTGAACATGATGAAGATACGATTCTTGCATCGGACTACATGCTCGAGATCGGCCCTGGCGCAGGCGTTCACGGAGGTTACGTCGTTGCGGAAGGAGAAACGCCGGAAGTCTTCAAAAATAAAAATTCATTGACGGCGGCGTATTTGCGCGGGGACGAGAAGATTCCGATTCCGGAAAAACGCCGAGCGGGAAGTCATGGAGAATTGAAAATCAAAGGTGCTTCACAAAACAATTTGAAAAATATCGATGTGGAAATTCCGCTGCGCCGATTCGTGTGTGTTACAGGTGTTTCTGGTTCAGGAAAGTCCACTCTCGCGTACGAGATCATGTACAAAGCAATTGCGAAACGACTCTATGGTGGATCGCAAACTCCCGGAAAGCATAAAGCTTTGCTTGGTCTTGAATATCTCGACAAAGCGATTTTAATCGATCAAGGATCTATTGGACGAACGTCACGATCGAATCCGGCAACGTACACAGGTTCTTGGACACCGATTCGTGAATTGTTCGCGGAGACGGCGGAAGCGAAATTCCGCGGATACAAATCTGGACGTTTCAGTTTTAACCGTCCGGGCGGACGATGTGAACATTGTGAAGGTCACGGATTGATTGCGATCGAGATGCACTTTTTACCGACGGTATATGTGACATGTGATATCTGCAAAGGCAAACGATTCGATCGCGAGACACTCGAGATCGTGTATAAAGATAAAAACATTTATCAAATTCTTGAAATGACGGTTGAAGAAGCAACAGAATTTTTCAAAGATTTTCCGGTCGTACATGATAAACTCGTTACATTGAACGATGTTGGTTTGTCGTATGTAAAACTCGGTCAACCCGCACCGACATTGTCTGGCGGAGAAGCACAGCGTGTGAAACTTGCGACTGAATTGTCGAAGAGACAAACGGGACGAACATTATACTTGCTCGACGAACCGACGACGGGTCTGCACTTCGCCGACGTAAAAAAGTTACTCGAAGTTCTGCATTCACTGGTCGACAAAGGAAATTCAATTATTGTGATCGAACATAACCTCGACGTTATTAAGACCGCAGATTGGTTGATCGACCTCGGACCGGAAGGTGGAGACAAAGGCGGAAACCTCGTCATCGCCGGAACACCGGAAGACGTCGCACGTCACGCGGAAAGTTTCACAGGACAGTATTTGAAACGAGTTTTGAAAAAAGGATAAAATTTTATATTGCCTGAGCCTGTCGAAGGCTGTGTAATAAATCGCCGCTTCGACAGGCTCAGCGAGTAATATAGGTTGCACGAACAAATAAAATAAGAGAAAATGAGAGCGTATGAAACGTCTCTCTTTTTTTGGTGTCAGTA
>CAYHDY010000033.1:0-9030 GCA_964355525.1 uncultured Gammaproteobacteria bacterium
AAATTTCCGTCAGACGCGATCGCTTAAAAGTTCGATCGGATCCGGACGGGGCTAGGATTAATAAGTGGTGAAAGTGTAATGGAATCGCATAGAAAGGTCAAGGAAAGGGTGGAAAAGGCGGGGAGAGCGGAAAGGGTTGAGAGATTTGAAGAAAATCACGCGATTCATTGACAAACGATTGATTTACGCGTACATTTTCCGGCCAACACATGGCGGTTGGTGTAATCGTGGTGACTCATCGAATAATATTCACCCAGGAGTACAACGTGAACTCGAAGAAAGAATTGCTATCAGCGATGCGTGCGGTTGCGGGGACGTCTCGTCTTGCACTCGAACTTGTCGACTTTCTCGAACAGCGCGGTGCGGACGTTCCGCTCGTGGCGGATGAAGAAATTCCGCGCGAATGGACGGAGGGTGAATTCCAAATGCAGATCCGTCGCAAGGAAGGCTTGGCGGAACTGATTGGGGTCGATCTTCCGGAAACGTATGCGGAGTATCTCGCGTTGCGACAATCTTTTCTCGAAAACCAAAAGCTGCGATTCAAGTTGCTTTATCCGGATGGCTGGGACGCGAAGTACAACATCGCCCTCGTGTCCATTCCGGAAGCGCAGCAGAAACAGTATCTCGTCGGGACAAACTTGGTGACGTTTCAACAATTGATCACGGTCGGCATCGATGGCTCTGGTCTGCACGCAAATGTGATTCACTTTGCGGCTGAGGGATGTTCTGCACTCTGGCTCGGATTCATGGGATTTGAAGCGACGTTCGTCGCTCGCGAGTCCATCCTGCATCCGGTTGAGGACAATGAAGATCTCGCCTTGAAGGCAATCGGATTTCTACGGAACGGGACGAAGGCAGCGCGGTCGGAAACGGAAGTGCTTCGGCAACGCGGCGCAAATCTGCTTCTCGGGGATCTGATCAATGCGTTTTGCGGCAAAGCGTTCCTTCCCATGCTCGATACAGTGGATTTGTCGAAACCTGAAGCGATTGAACAGTTCGTTTCCACACTCAAGTTTCTCGAACCGGGATTGTTCCCCGCCACCACGGAGTTCGAAGAGATCTGCCGCGGTGCACGCATTCGCTTGGCAATGATCGCGCATCGGTTCAACAAAGATGCGTACGTTCGCTTGTTCTCTCAAAGTCAGATGTGGGCTTCCGAAATGGAACCCTTCAGTCACGCCTAATCGCTTTCCGGTCTCGGAGGCGATTTTTTATTTTCATTTGAATCATACTTTTTAAAAGTTTGTTTAGGAGAAAATAAAAACTCGACAATGTCGAGTCAGTGTTGAATTCGGTTTGCGTACCGAGAGGCTACTTCGGGAGATTTGGATCGCTTTCGCTCGGTGTTTCGGAATCCGTCGGAGGGGCCACTTCCGGTTCCGGCTTCACGACCGCACCACGGATTTCTTCGAGAATGGCATTTTGCCGTTTGAGCAAGTTCCGGATCCTCTTCAGAGTTCTGAGCTGATTACTGTCCTCATACTGCGAAGTGTATTTGGCTTTGACGACGCCGGCAATGGTGACGACGACGCAACACAATGCCATTCCGATGATGAAGATTGCACCGAGCGTATCAGTCGAATTCATTCCGAACATGGTTACCTCCTCCATTGTGAGTTTCAATGGGACTTTGAAGATAGTCGATTTTTGCTCGATTGTCAATCTCTCGGGTGTTGCCGATAGGTATAAATAAAAAACTCGATGTATTTATCGAGTTGAGAGTTACGGTTTTCCCGTCAGTCCTTCGTTAATTCCTTTTGCAATGTGTTCGGATAGTCCTTTGCTGAATCCTTGGACGAAGGCTTCGGCGAAACCTTTCATCATCCAGTTCAGGATGCGCTGGCCGAAGAAGTAGCAAGTCAGTGCGATGATCATCTCTGTTGATGCACACACTGTTCCGAAGCTGAAGGCGAGATTGGACAGAAGTGACGTACTGTATGCGAATCCCGCTGCAAAAAAGGCGAGTTGAAGAAACAGGATTCCGAAGAGTCTGGGCTACATGATGGGTCTCCGTTGTGCGAGGGGGATGAACAGACTGAAACTTGATGACTAAGGTATTGTTTATTGAGTCGATTGTCAATCTAACAGTGGTCGGGTACCATGAAGGCAGAAAAACGATATAACTCTGTTTTCTTTTTCTCCTTATGTCTCACCCACAAAAAGCCCTGCTCGATGAATTTCAGTTTGCAATCCATCACTTTGTCGCGACATTGCCTGATGAAATCAAAACGAAAGCCCAACAAGTTCATGATGAACTTGCGGCGGATAAGACCGCGGATGAAACGAGTATCAAACTTGCGTTTCATGATGTTGGGATTCAGGAATATCCGTATCGTCATGCGTATGAGGATTTGATTGCGACAAAAGAAGAAGGGAAGTTGAATGAGCTTGTGCTTGAACATGTTGATACCGCTGTTCGCACAGTCATTGAACCGCATTTGAAATCAGGTGTGCATTTGGATGAGATCATGCGAAGTGATTTATTGGAAGAGAAATTGACCCCTGAACAAATCTATCAAATTGAAGACGGGATCAACGTTGCAAAATCAAAACTCGCGGAAGCGATTAAGAAACATGTGAGCGACGATACGGCTTCGTATGAAGCGTTGCTCGCGAAGTGGATGGGTCGTGCGAAAGAAATCGAGGGAAAGATCGATGAATTAAAAGCTCTCGCACCAAAAGGAGATGAAAATCAGAAGTCGGAAATCATGAATCGCGTGCAGTATTATCGCGAAGGATTTTTGTTGACCGAGACGGATCCCGATCTCGACGAGATTCAAAAAGAGATTGAGTATTGGAAAGAAGCCTTCGCAGAAGAAGTGTAATGTGGTAAACTCTTGCTGGTTTTAGAGATATTTTGATTGATGCCTATGCAAATTTACTGGCACGGACTTTCTTGTTTTGAAATCACGACGTCAACGGTTGACGGGGATGTGACGGTTGTTGTCGATCCTTATGGAAATGAGACGGGTCTTCGTTTTCCTCGCACGCTTGAAGCGAACGTGGTTCTTGTCACGCATGATGAAGAAAACGCAAACAATCTTTCCGCGATTGCAGGAGAGCCTAAAATGGTTGACATGCCCGGTGAATTTGAAGTTCGTGGCGTGTTTTTGTTTGGTGTGGACGCACCGCTTAAACGAGAAGTGAAAGGGAAGCACGTTTCGAATTGCGTTTTTCGCATCGAATCTGAAGGAATGCATATTGCACACCTCGGAGCGCTTGATCGTTCGCTGACGGATAAAGAACTTCAAGAACTCGAGAATATCGATATTTTGATGGTGCCGGTCGGTGGAGGGAGTGTACTTACACCGAAGCTTGCCGCGGAAGTCATTGCTCAAATTGAACCACGTGTAGTGATTCCAATGACGTATGAATTACCGAATCTAAAAGAATCATTGGAACCGCTCAATGCGTTCTTGAAAGAAATGGCTGGAGCTAAAAAAGAAGAGATGAATAAATATAAAGTTTCGCGTAAAGATTTACCGGAAGAAGACATGCTGATCGTGACATTGACTCGATAAGATATGAAACAGCGACCAAAGCCAATTCACCTTCGTCCGATATCGCGTGAAATGAAACTTTGGCGTCTTGGTTTCATGATCTCATTTGTTGGAGCTGTTGGATTCGGATGGTATACGACGGTTGGAAAATCGATCGGTTCCGGAGTGAAAAATGCACGCGCACAAATTACAAGTACTATTTCTGAAACAGCAAAGACGGTAACAAAAGAAGGAAATCCGATTGCTCCCGCAGAAGAGAAGGCGAAACAACTCAATGTTCAGTTTCATCAAGGTGTGAGTTCTCTTAAGGGGGAAGTGGTAAAAGAAGAAATTTATCAAAACATGGCTTCACAGATAAAGTATGGCAAATAAAAAAAATTCCGCCAGAGGCGGATCCGCCTCTGGCGGAAAATTTAATGACCGCGAAGAACCACCGATCGACGGGGTCTTGATTGACACCCTCGGAAAAGTCGAACGTCGCAACATCGCCGATGAAATGCAAGAAGCGTATTTGGATTATGCGATGTCCGTCATTGTCGGCCGCGCGCTTCCGGATATTCGTGATGGATTGAAACCGGTTCATCGTCGTATTTTGTATTCCATGTGGCAGACTGGGTTGCGATCAAATGCAAAATTTAAAAAGTGTGCGTCTGTTGTTGGAGATGTGCTTGGAAAATATCATCCGCACGGTGATTCCGCAGTTTACGAATCGCTCGTTCGCATGGCGCAAGATTTTTCGATGCGCTATCCGCTCATTCGTGGACAAGGAAACTTCGGATCACTTGATGGAGATCCTGCCGCTGCGTATCGATATACAGAAGCAAAATTGGAAACCATTTCGGAAGAACTTCTTTTGGATCTTGAAAAAGATACCGTTGATTTTGTTCCAAACTTTGATGGAACGCACAAGGAACCGAAAGTTCTTCCTGCAAAATTACCAAACTTACTCATCAACGGAACCGTTGGTATTGCGGTTGGTATGGCGTCCAATATTCCTCCCCATAACTTGGGAGAAGTTTGCGATGCTATTTTACTTTTGATTAAAAATAAAGAAACGACGATCGAAGAGCTTTGTGAAATTGTAAAAGGCCCTGATTTTCCAACCGGCGGAATCGTGTACAACACAAACGATATCAAACAAGCGTTCGCGACGGGTCGTGGAGGTGTTGTCGTTCGAGGAAAGACGGAAATCGTTGAAGACAAGAAAGGAAACTTCGCGATCATCATTTCAGAAATTCCGTATCAGGTGAACAAAGCGAACATGCTGATTCGCATCGCACAAAACGTGCGCGACAAAAAAATTGAGGGCATTCGCGATTTGCGTGATGAGTCGACAAGTGCAGGAGTTCGCGTTGTTGTCGAATTGAAAAAAGACGCGTATCCGAAAAAAGTTTTGAATCGTCTGTATCAGACAACGCAATTGCAAGAGTCGACACATTACAACATGTTAGCTCTTGTCGAAGGTGGAATTTTGCCGCGCGTGTTGAATTTGAAAATGATTCTTGAGGAATACTTGAAACATCGTCAAGAAGTGGTTCGACGTCGTACACAATTCGAATTGACGCGTGCACAAGATCGCGCACATATTCTCGAAGGGCTGCACATTGCGCTTGCGCAAATTGATAAAATCATCGCCTGCATCAAAAAATCGAAAGATAAAGATGAAGCACGTGTGAATTTGATCAAGCAATTCAAGTTGAGCGAACGACAAGCGATCGCAATTCTTGATATGCGTTTGCAACAACTTGCGAACCTCGAGACATTGCGTGTTGAACAAGAGTACGCAGAAAAAATGGCGATCATTAAAGAGCTTGAATCGATTCTTGCTTCCGCAAAAAAGATGATGTCCATCATAGCGACGGAAGTGGAAGATTTGAAATTGCGTTATGCTCGCGAACGTCGCACACAGGTTGTGAAGACCGGCATCAAAGAATTCTCGATTGAGGATGTGATTCCGGATACGGAAACCGTTGTGATGATTACAAAGGCCGGATACATTAAACGCATTGACCCTGACACATTCCGTACGCAAAAGCGCGGAGGAAAAGGCGTTGTAGGAATGGCGTCCAAAGAAGAAGATGAAGTGGAACAAGTGTTCTCGACATCGACGCATAAAGATTTGTTGTTCTTCACCACACGTGGTCGCGTCTTCCAATTGAAAGCGTATGATGTTCCGGAAGCTTCACGTATTGCAAAGGGGCAAGCTCTTGTAAACTTCTTGCAACTCGCGCCGGGAGAGAATGTGTCTGCATCGCTTTCGATGGAAGAACTCGCAGAATCCAAATACTTGCTCATGGTGACAAACAAAGGAACGATCAAGAAAACGGAAATTTCCGAATTTGAAAACGTCCGTCGTTCTGGACTTATTGCGATCAAACTTCGTGATGGAGACAATTTGCAATGGGTGCATCCAACGAGTGGAAAAGATCAGGTGATGCTCGTAACCTCTGGTGGACAAGCGGTTCGATTCGAAGAAAAAGGCGTGAGACCAATGGGTCGCACGGCCGCTGGAGTTCGTGGAATCAAATTGAAAGGCGATGATTCTGTGGTTGGTATGGGCGTCGTCAGTGCCGGAAGTTCCAAGAAACAAGGAGAAAAAGAATTGCTTGTTGTGATGGAAAACGGATACGGGAAACGTTCCGATCTGATCGAATATAAAGTTCAAGGTCGTGGCGGTTCCGGAATCAAGACAGCCAATATCAATAAAAAAACAGGAAAGATTGTTTCAGCACATGTCGTTGCAACAAAGGATGAACGGGATATTTTCGTGATTTCTTCTGCGGGACAAGTCATCCGTTCAACGCTCGGATCGATTTCCGTGCTCGGACGTGCAACACAAGGTGTACGCATCATGCGTTTTAAGAAAGTCGATGATACAGTTGCGAGTGTCGCGCTTATCTGATAAAAAGATCGCGGAATTTTCCGCGATCTTTTTTGAACATGCGTATGAATATCTTTTCTCCAGAAAATATCTTTGAACATTCAGAACGGTTATGTGATCTTTTTGGATTTCGTGCAATTGAAGATGTTCAGTTTTTGCATGAAGGGTATAAGGCACATAATTTGATTATCACAGCAGATGGGAAGCGATACTTTTTAAAAATGTATCGACGTCTTGGTAATGTCGTTCATCAAATCAAACACGCGGAAGAATTTTTTTCGGACGAACGTGTGCCCGTAATCCGATCGATTCCGGACAAACACGGTCGCGAAGCGTTTTGTTTGGATCGCGAATGGTGCAGTCTATTTCCGTTTGTCGAAGCGCGATCGCTTTTGAGTGGTGAATTGACGGATGCGCATCTGACGGCTCTTGGACATCTCACGGCGCGTATTCATACGCTCGGCGCGTTTGTGCACACGTCGCATTTTGATCAGATTTATTTTTGGCAACATCACTATTTTTTTTGGGAGTATGAGGAATTAATGGACGTGTTTCGAAAACGTGAATCATTGAGCGAGATGGATCGTCTGGTGGTGAGGACGCTCGAGGAAAAACACAAACGTGTTTCATCACTTGAAACAGAGACCGCAGATTTACCAAATTCAAATCTGATTTTGGTTCACGGTGATTTGATTTATCAAAATGTGTTTTGGGATGATCAGGTGCACATCACGCACGTTTTCGATTTTGAAAAAACGTGCATCGCTCCGCGCGCCTACGAATTCGCGAGGTCGATGATGATTAATTGTTTTGATGAGGAATGGAATGATGAGGCATTCCGGCGCGCAACGGTTTTTCTGGATGCATATCGCGAGGAAGCGGATTTTTCCTTTGAAGAATTCGTGGAAGGAATTCGCATGTACTGGTCAAACGTCGCTCACATGACATGGCTCGAGGCGAAGTATGTCTTTGGAAAACAAACAGAACCCTCCGCTGTTTACAGCTCGCACGCGAATCGAATGGCTCATATGCACGAGGATCCGGAAGCCTTTTGTCGACGTATTTGGACGAACCGTTGACGGGGTGATGGGAAAATGGTAACCTTTCAGCACTTAAATTTGTTTATTGAACCTATGCCAGTTCCAGCTCGAAAGAAATCAAACGCGTCCGGACGACGTCGTCGTTCCCATGATGCCTTAAAGCAAGCGACAACGTCTGTTTGCACAAAATGTGCAGGTCCTATCCAACCTCATCACGCATGTTCCACGTGCGGTTTTTATCGCGGTCGTGAAGCTGTGAGTACAAAGAATGTGATCACTAAATTGGTGAAGAAGGCAAAAACTAAAGTCCCAAAAGCGCCAAAAAAATCCAAAGAAGACTAATCTAAAAACACCGAAGGAGATTCCTTTGGTGTTTTCTGTTAAACTGTACTCATCGTTCATTTGTTCATTTTTCTATGTCGAACCGTCACTTGTCGAGAACTATCGCCATGCAGTCACTGTACCAGTGGGATTTTTTGGGGATGCAGGATGAAAAACTTGCGGAGATTATTACATTCAACCGTCATGAATTCGCTCCGAAGTTTGATGACGATGCATTTGTGGAACAACTTGTTCGCGGAGTGATTGATCGTCGTGCGGAGATCGATGAACTTCTGATACAATTTGCTCCAGATTGGCCACTCGAGATGTTGACGCTCATTGATCGCAACATTCTGCGTCTCGGCGTCTATGAATTGAAATTTGCAGATGCGATCCCGGCGAAGGTTGCCATCAACGAAGCGATCGAACTTGCAAAAGGATTCGGCGGACAATCGAGCGGTCGTTTTGTAAACGGCGTGCTCGGAGCGGTCTACAAAGATATGGTTGTGAAAGGGGAGGTAAAGAAAGTTGATCAAGAAGTAAAAGAAGAAGTTGAGAAGTCATAATTTTTTTTCTATGCCTAAAACAGATCTTGCAGATCTTGAACAAACTCTCGGTGTTACGTTTCAGAATAAAGATACGTTACAACAAGCGCTTGTTCATCGATCCTACTTAAATGAACATCCAGACTTTCGTCTCGGACACAATGAGCGTCTTGAGTTTCTCGGCGATGCCGTGCTCGAGCTCGTTGTCACAGAACATTTGTATTTGAATTATGAGAACCCAGAAGGAGAACTCACGAACTGGCGCGCGGCGCTTGTGAATGCAGAAATGCTTGCGGAACTTTGCGCAAAGCTTGAGATCGAACCGTACTTGCACTTGTCTCGCGGCGAATCGAAAGATGCAGGATCGAAGGCTCGCAAGTATATTCTTGCGAATGCATTCGAAGCGATTATTGGCGCAATTTATATCGATCAAGGTTGGGAAGGCGCAAAGAAATTTATTCACGCACGTGTTCTTTCCGAACTTGATCGTGTGTTGAAAGATCGTTTGTTTGTTGACCCGAAGAGTCGTTTCCAGGAAGCAGCGCAAGAACATGCAAACGTAACCCCATCGTATAAAGTTATTTCAGAAACGGGTCCGGATCACGCAAAAGAATTTGTGGTCGGTGTGTTTCTTGGGAAAGAACAGATCGCTGTCGGAACAGGAATGTCGAAACAGGAAGCTCAGGTCGCTGCTGCACAAGCGGGGATTGAAGCGAAAGGATGGTAAATAAAAAAATCGACTC
>CAYHDY010000033.1:9130-11124 GCA_964355525.1 uncultured Gammaproteobacteria bacterium
TTCGAGAATTGCTTCAAGTACACTTGGTAATTCTTTCACTCCGGCACTGTCGTTGAAATGTCCCAATGCATGTTCTTCGATGATCGTCGATCCGAGTTCGCTTCGAAACGCATCTTCATTGTCCATTGGGACATAGGGATCATTGTCCGAAAAGATCGCGATCGATGATGGGAGATGTAATTTTACTTTCTGCAAATCAATCGGTGCATTCAACCACGCATCCGCCATTTTTTGTGCACCTTCTTCTGACTCGAGTCCTGTTAATCGTTTGAAAAATCCTGCAACGAAGACCGCGCCGCCAACTCTGATTCCTTCGGGGAGCGTTTCGATGAATCGTGCAATCGTTTGGCATCCCATCGAGTGTCCGACAAAATACGTCGATTCATCCGCGACTCCGACCACCTTCGACAAAGCGGGAACCCAGTTCTCGATTTTCGGATTTTCTGTATCAGGCAATTGCGGAACAATCACATCGAACCCTTGTTGTTGCAATGCATGCCGAAGCCACGGAAACCAACACTCCCCAGGATTTCCTCCCCATCCATGAACAATGAAAACACGTTTTTGCATATGCGTGCAGGATAGCAGAAAATTTGTGAAAGAAAAAACACCACAGATGTGGTGTGTTTGTAATTTTTTTTGATGGCTTGCCATCCATAGCTCTTGCCATGACAAGACGACTGCGCGTCCGTCCTTCGCTAAAGCTATGGAGGACATCCTACGCTCTGGATGAATATCAAGAGCGTAGGATGGTGCACCGGGCGGGATTCGGACCCGCGACCAAGAGATTAAGAGTCTCCTGCTCTACCGCTGAGCTACCGATGCATTAAATGAATGTGTCGAAATGATACTGAATTGATTGACAAACGTCAATCGAAAACGTATGATTCTGTCGTTCGAAGTATCTGCGAGCGTAGCTCAGCCGGATAGAGCGCGTGGCTTCGAACCACGAGGTCGGGGGTTCGAGCCCCTCCGCTCGCACCACAAAATCATCTCAATACGAGGTGGTTTTTTGTTTTGAGACCAAGAAATAAAAAAACGCACAGGGTGCGTTAGAGGAAGGACTGGATCGGAGACGCTCTGCGGGTTGCGTGATGGATGGCGTACGCCGGGTTTCCACGCATTTGTGTGAACTTCGCAGCGCGACTTTCACCGGAAGAAGTCGGATGATGACGTTTCGGAAAATTGTTTGCAACCTCGGCGTTGAGAATTCGATCAGCGATCATGATCATGGGGTATGCCCCCCGAAGATTCAGATACGCTTGTCGATGACAGTGAGGAAACACATCCGCCGGTTTGCTTTGCGGGAAAGCGTGCACGAAGGCGATGGTGCGTTTCGAGAGGGGGAGTACGACAGGGATGTGCGGTGACTGCAGCATCATTTTGCCGCATCCAGCACAAAGTTCTACTTGGGACATGAAGGCCTCGTTGGAGTGGAAGAATGCTTAACGACTTTCGTTTGAGCACCGAAAGAATAACGCGGTTATCGGTTTGTGTCAATGGACCGCTCTTCTCGACTTCTGACTTCTTTGCTACTATTCGACTGCTATGAAATATTCTTCTTGTTTTTCGAAAACGACGAAAACTCCACCATCCGATGCGGATTCCGCAAACGCAAAGTTCTTGATTCAAGCCGGATTTGTCGATCAAACCATGGCGGGTGTTTACACATGGCTTCCGTTCGGGCTCTCTGTTTTGCGTAAAGTTGAACAAATTGTTCGTGAAGAAATGAACGCACTCGGTGCGCTTGAAATCTTCATGCCGTCCCTTCATCCGAAAGAATTCTGGGAGGCGACGAACCGATGGGACAATGTTGATATCTTGTTTAAGATTCACTCGCAAACGGAAAAGGATTACGCGCTCGGTGCAAGTCATGAGGAAGTGGTGACGCCTCTTGCAAAGAAATTTCTCGAGTCGTACAAAGATTTGCCGTTCGCGACGTATCAGATCAACACAAAATTTCGCGATGAACTTCGTGCAAAGTCCGGTGTGCT
>CAYHDY010000034.1:0-6989 GCA_964355525.1 uncultured Gammaproteobacteria bacterium
CCGCCTCCGCCTCCGCCTCCACCTCCGCCTCCGCCTCCGCCTCCGCCTCCGCCTCCGCCTCCGCCACCGCCACCACCACCGCCACCACCACTTCCACCGCCGGATCCTCCGCCAGGACCGCCAGGTCCACCACCTGGAGGACCTCCAGCACCCGGACCACCTGGACCTCCACCTGGAGGACCGCCAAAGTTACTTCCTCCGGGTCCTCCCTCATTACCCGGACCCATGTTTCCGTCTTTCGGACCGCCTGGGCCGCCAGGTCCACCACCTGGGGGACCTCCGCCCGTTCCGTCTCCAATTTTACCACCAGGTCCTCCACCGTCTGGACCGCCTGGGGGTTTTCCACCTTTTATGCCCGGAACACCTCCACCTGGAGGTTTCCCACCTAAGTTACCTCCATTTGGACCACCTTCAGGTTTTTCTCCGTTTGGTCCTCTGCCTTGAGGACCTCCATTATCCTTTGGGCCATTGCCGTTATCATCTTTTTGTTCATCTCCGTTTTTTGGTTTTTGACCGTCACCTTTTGGTTTAAAAAATCCTTTCACTCGATCCATCATTCCTTGCGGTTCTGTCCGTTGTTCCTTTTCTGTTTGATCCGGTCGATTTTGTCTTTGATCGTCTCCATTTGGTGGAGCTTGTCGATCACTCTGTTGATCGGTCACGCCCGGAGGGGGACCTCGACGATCCTCTGGGGGCTGTCCTTGTTGATCATTTGGGGGTCGTCGATCGTTTGGCTGTTGATTTTGTTGATCGTTTTGAGTTTGGTCGCCCGGTTCCTGTCCTTGTGTATTATCTTCTTGACGAAAAAAGTTTTTCATCCGATTAAAAAAACCTTGTTTTGATTGTTGATTCGATTGATCTGGTCGATTCTTACCTTGATCTCCATCGTTTGGGGGAGATTGCTGATCATCTTGATCGTTCGGTCGTTCGTCGTTCACTCCCGGTGGAGGGCCTCGACGATCGTCTCGTGGTTCCCCTTGTTGATTATCTGGACGCTCTCCTTGATTCATGAATTGTCTTCCGATGTCTTCGAGTTGATTTTTCAGATCCGGCATCTGTTCGATTTGTTTCATCATCTCCACAGCTTTCGAATCACCCTTTTCTGCTGAAGCTTTCAGTTCCGTGATTTTATTTTGAAATTTTTGAATATCACCCTGATGTTCCTCGATTCCCTTTTTTACTTCTTCAAGTCGTTGTGTTTTCAATTCTTCGAGTTTTGTTTGCGCAGACGTATCGCCGTTTTTCACGGCTTCTTTTAATTGCTGAAATTGCGCGACGCGATCTTGTATTTCCGTTGCATGCGCTTCGATATTCGCTTTTACTTCTTTCAAGTGTGCACGAACGTCTTCTGGAATTTTGTCATTATTGATGGCTGTTTCCAGTCTTTGTGATTGTTCGGTGATCTTTGCACGAACATCCAAAACTTTGTCGACATTCTCGGTTCCGGCTTTCGTTTCGATCTCGTCAAACATCTGCTGTTGTTTTTCTGCTTGTGCCGCGCGGTTCTTCAGAAGACGTTCTGTGTCTTTGTTTGGATTCTTTAACGCTTCATCTTGGCTCGATTGCACCTTTTGCATGAGGGTGTTTGCACGTTCCATGTTTTGTTGCGCCCGTCCTTTTGTTTTTTCATCGGTCGATTCCAAATCTTTTTGCGCGATGAGTAATCGTTCATCTGCAAATTTCATCGCAGTTTCTGCTTTTTTGTTTGGATCAAATATGAACGCAAGTGTTACGTTCTCTTTGATTCCACGGAAAAACATTCCGAATGCCGATGGTGCTTTTGTCGGTTCCTCGATGGTGATTCCCTCATAGGAGGGGGTAGCTTGCTCGGCTTGTTGAACGAGTGCTGCGACGCCGTTGTCGGATGTGTCATCCGATGCAGCAAAACTTGTTTGCACACCACTTGAAAGCGATAGGATCATCGCTAAAAAGAAAATGGATAAATAGCGCATAGGTTGTATGTGATGCGGGTATCCGCGTGAGTAATTGATTTTATTTTATCATGATTAAGAAATTTTTGCGTGTCTCGACACGTCGCTCGCGAGCGACGTGTCTTGCCGATACACAGGAAAACCGATATCATTTCCGCACTATGATCCTCACTGTCCTCTTGTTTATCGCCATTCTTTCCGTTCTCGTTTTTGTCCATGAACTCGGGCATTTTTTGATGGCTCGGGCATGTGGAATGAAGGTGGAAGAATTTGGCTTCGGATTTCCTCCGCGAGCGTTTGGTATTCGTCGAGGGGATACACTTTATTCGATCAACTGGATTCCGATCGGGGGGTTCGTGAAGATTAAAGGAGAGAATGGGAACGATCGGGAACATGCGGACAGTTTTGCATCCAAAAAAGTTTGGCAGAGATTTCTTGTGCTCATCGCCGGAGTCACCATGAATTTTTTTCTGGCGGCTGTGTTATTTTCGGTCGGATACATGATCGGACTTCCGAGTGTTATTGATAAGGATGTGCCAACAAGTGCAACCGTTTCGCAAAGCCATTTGTCCATCATGCAAGTTCTTGCCGATTCGCCGGCAGCAAAAGCTGGAATCGCTGAAGGGGATTCGATTGTTTCAATGGATGGCCGTGTGATCGAAGAGGAAGAGGAAGCTCGAACATATATTGCTGATCACGGAACAAAAGGAATGGATCTGACACTCGAACGAGCGGATAAAACGATCCGAACGGTTCATGTGACAGCCGAGCCGCTCGCAGGTCGAGAGATGAGCGGCATTGGGATTGCGTTTGTTCGCACGGGTCTTGTCTCGTTTCCATTTTATCTCGCGATTCCACAAGGCATAAACGCGACCGTTCAATTTACGGGTCAGATCCTTTCTGCGTTTTGGCGTTTGATCGTGAGTTTACTTGGTGGACATGGAACGGGAATGGATTTGTCCGGTCCTGTCGGCATCGCCGTGATGACCGGTCAGGTTGCGGCAATGGGTTTTGTTTACATCCTTCAATTCGCTGCAATACTTTCGATTAACCTTGGGGTCGTGAATGCGTTGCCATTTCCAGCGCTCGACGGTGGTCGCATTCTTTTTCTGATGATCGAGAAACTTCGCGGTCGTGCAACAAATGAGCGTCTTGAAATCGCGATGAATAATTTAGGATTCCTTATTCTGATGTTGCTTGTGGTGTTTGTGACCGTGAAAGATGTGATCCATTTGTTTAAATAAAAATATGAAATCCAAAATTGAACAATTAAAAAAGGATGCACTTCATCTTCTCGAGAAGGTTACGGATCGGGATAATCTTGAAGCGCTCAAGACCGATGTGCTTGGTCGCAAAGGAAAATTGAATGAGCTCATGAAAGAAATGATGAGTCTCGCCGACGACGAACGCAAAGTCATCGGTCAATTTGCAAATGAACTCAAAGGTTCGATCGAAGTTGCGTTTGGTGAAAAAGAACGTTCGATGTTTCATATTGAAGAATTGAATCGCGCGGAAAAAGAATGGATCGATGTGACAGCACCGGGAAAATTTCCTGCGGCGGGTCATTTGCATCCAGTGACGCAAGCGATCGAAGAAATTCAACAGACATTCGAGAAGATTGGATTCACCGCTGCACGTATTCCGGAAATCGATTGGGATTATTACGTGTTTGAAACATTGAACATGCCGGGTGATCATCCGGCACGCGATGATTGGGAAACATTTTTTGTGGAAGAGGGGAACAAAGGTGAACAAAGGAAACCAGAGGAAACCAGAGGAGGAAAAGGGAAACTTGTTTTGACGCCGCATACATCGAACTCGCAGGTTCGGACGATGGAATTGCAAAAGCCGCCGATTCGCATGGTGAATATCAATCGCACGTATCGCCGACAATCCGATGTCACGCATGTTCCGATGTTTCATCAGTTTGAAGGATTGGTCATTGATCGCGGTATCACGATCGTTCAATTAAAAGGAGTGATCGATTATTTTGCCAAAACGTATTTCGGACCGACGCGCCAAACACGTTTACGCCCGCATCATTTCCGATTTACGGAACCAAGTTTTGAAATTGATATCAGTTGTGGAGTGTGTGGCGGTGATGCATCCGTGTCATGTCGACTCTGTAAATCCGGTTGGCTCGAACTCGGCGGTGCCGGTATGGTGCATCCGAATGTGTTGAAAGCAGGAGGATTGGATCCTGAAGAATTTTCCGGTTTCGCTTTCGGTTGGGGAGTGGAACGCGTGCTCATGATGCGAGAGGGAATGAACATCGATGACATTCGTATCCTTTATAAAAATGATTTGCGATTCGTGAAACAGTTTTAATGTATGTCGATGTCTTTGATTGTAAATGAACCAATCGAACAAAGAATACTTTTTATTCGGGGAAAACGTGTAATGGCCGATCGTGACTTGGCCTTGCTTTATGGGGTTACAACAAAGGTTTTCAATCAGACCGTTAAACGAAATATTGCACGTTTTCCTTCTGATTTCATGTTTCAATTGAATGAAGAAGAATTAAAAAATTGGAGGTCACAAATTGTGACCTCCAATCGGGAAAAGATGGGAATACGTTATAAACCTCATGTTTTTACGGAGCAAGGTGTCGCGATGCTTTCAAGTGTTTTGAAAAGCGAACGAGCAATTATGGTAAATATCCAAATTATTCGTACGTTTTCAAAACTCCGTGAGATGGTTGAAGAGAGTGACACACTTCGAAGAAAGCTTGAAATCATGGAAAAGCAATACGATGAGCAATTTAAGGTTGTTTTTGATGCACTAAAGCGACTCTTAGAGGATAAAGATCAGCCGATAGAACAGATTGGTTTCCGAGAATGAAATTGGAGGTCACAATTTATGACTTTCAATTCGGATAAGGTCACAAAATGTGACCTTAGAAAGCAGGTAAATTGAACTTAAAGTCACAAATTGTGATATCAAGTTTCAAGTAATTACAGCACTATTCAAACTTGAGGTCACAAATTGTGACCTCAAACGATCGAATTCCTATGAACATCCTTATTTCCTACAATTGGCTCAAAGAACATCTTGATACAAAACTTTCGCCGATGGAGTTTGCGGCGAAGACAACCAACATTGGAAACTCTGTTGAACATGTCCGTGATCTCGCGAAAGAGTTTGATCACATGTGTGTCGGATTGATCCGTTCCGTGAAACCGCATCCAAACGCGGATAAGCTTCGTGTTGTGGAAGTAGATCTCGGCGATTCATCTGTCGATATTGTTTGCGGCGGTTCGAATTTGATCGAGGATCATAAAGTTGCCGTCGCATTGCCGGGCGCAAAAGTGAAATGGCACGGCGAGGGTGATCTTGTTGAAATTACGGAGACATCGCTTCGCGGAGTGAAAAGTTATGGGATGATCTGCGGAGTGGATGAAATCGGATTTGAAAAATTGCCGCACGCGGAAAAAGAAATTTGGGATCTGACGGAGTTTGTTGACGCACCGGCCGGAACACCGCTTGCGATTGCTCTTGGACTTGATGATGTTGTGATGGATATTGAAGTGACATCGAATCGTGTGGATTGTATGAGTGTGATCGGTCAATCTCGCGAAGGAGGAACGGCAACGGGAGATCTCTTTCGAGAACTTGCGGAGGGCGTTGATCTGCGCGGATCGCGAGGATCGAAATCTACACAGAGTCCGGTTGTACGTGTGAAAGAAAAAACGCTTTGCTCAAAATATTCCGCTGTTCGTATCGAAGGGATTACCGTCGGTCCGTCTCCGTGGTGGTTGCAAAAGAAGTTGCTCCTTGCAGGACATCGCCCAATCAATAACGTTGTCGACATCACCAATTACATTTTGCATGAATACGGTCAGCCGTTGCATGTATTTGACGCAGACAAACTTGAAGGGGATGAGATGATTGTTCGGCGAGCAAAGAGCGGTGAGAAGATGAAAGCTCTCGACGGAAAAGAATATGAACTCACAAACGAGATGCTTGTGATCGCTGACGCAAATAACCCTGTCGCGATCGCCGGTGTCATGGGGGGAGAGGAAACGAGCGCAACATCGACGACAAAAAATATCATCATCGAATCTGCGACGTTTGATCCTGTTTCGATTCGCCGCACAGCGCGTGCGTTGAATTTATATTCGGATTCGCAATTACTTTTTGAAAAAGGATTATCTGTCGAAGCAACAGATCCCGCATTGATTCGTGCGATCTCTCTTGTGAAAGAGGTGACAGGGGCGACCGTTGTGTCAGAGGTCGCTGTCGCGGAGACATCAAAATACATCCCGCATGTGTTTTCGTTTGATCCTGCTGCGACGAATGCTCTTATGGGGATCTCGATGGATGAGACGGAAATGTTTACAACACTTGAACGATTAGGTTTCGAAATTGGAAAAGGCCGAAAGGGCGGATCGGGTGGAAAAGTGTATGACGTGACGGTTCCATTTTGGCGTGATCGTGATATTGAAGCGCCTGTTGATTTTGTTGAAGAGATTGCACGCGTGTACGGCTATGAAAAGTTTCCATCGCAGTTACCAACCGGTGAACCGCCGCTTCGTGAAGCGGATTCCGCATTGCTTTGGCAATCGCGTGTAAAAAATTGGTTGAAAGGCGCAGGACTCACAGAAACGTATTCTTACAGTTTCGTTTCAGAAAAACAGCTCGAACAGTACGGATTCAAATCGAGTAATGCGGTTCATCTGAAAAATCCATTAAGTGTCGATCAAGCCTTCATGCGCCCGTCACTCATTCCAACGATGTTGACCACGATCGTCGAGAATCAAGCGCGTTTTACAGAAGCGGATCTCTTCGAAATTGCACCGATCTATTTACCAAACGCGAACGAACTTCCGGAGCAACCTCTTCGATTGGTTGTTGCAACTTACGGTAAAGACCCTGAATCATTATTCCTCCGTGCAAAAGGAATCCTTGAACGACTATTCGTGGAAACGGGTGTGGGAACCCCCTCCTCCTTTGAGGAGGGGGCAGGGGGTGGTCGTTTGTGGAAACTCGATCGCGACCAACTCGACACAACACGATGGCACGCCGGTCGTTCGGCTCGCATCATGATCGGCGATTCGA
>CAYHDY010000034.1:7089-10855 GCA_964355525.1 uncultured Gammaproteobacteria bacterium
CGTACTGAGTATGAAGCGATCGAGCATGCAGTGAAAAAGATTTCTCCTCTTGTCGAATCTCTTGAACTGTTCGATGTTTATCGCGGGAAAGGTGTCGAGGACGGAAAAAAATCTTTGGCGATCCACTTATCGTTTCGCGCCGCAGATCGAACACTTGCAACAGAAGATGCGGATGCACTGACAAAAAAGATTTGTGACTTACTTGAAAAAGATTTTGGTGCTATACTGAGAGTATAAGAAATATATTTTGGAGGAATATGTTTACCCCTCTCGACATTCTCTATGTTGTGCTCGCCTTTTGTGCGTTGTGGTTTACCGCCGCAGCGTTCTGGTTTCTGTGGCAACTCGCAACCATTTTGAAAAACGTAAACGAGACCATCTCGGATGCGCGTGATAAGATGAATAAAATCGAAGAAGTTCTTAGTCTCATTTGTGAAAAATTTGAGAAGGCAACAAGTTTGGTTGGTCTCGGAGCAAATACCGCAGCAAGAGCTGTGGAATATGCGATAGAGAAAAAACGCGAGTACGATGAAAAGAAAGCCTCTCGTCCGCAATCAGAACCAATCATTCGACGACCCGGTTCCAAAAAACCCGCTGCAAAACGTTAAATTAAAAATCCACCTTGATCATCTCGGGGTGGATTTTTTTGATCCTTGACCAATAGGCCTGTTCGGAATAGATTGATGCATCGCTCTTTGGATTCTCAACGTATTGCAGGAGGTTCGCATGTTTCTGTGGGTTCTCGTGATCGTTGGTGTTCTGATTGTTCTTGCGCGTATGTTCAAACAGTGGGCAAATCGCAAAGAACAACTCATCTTGTCGCTTCTTCGAAAAACGCGCAGGGAAATGACCGCACGAGAAATTCGAGATCAATGTGCCGGTGTAGAAACGGATGTCCTTATTTTCCTCTCACTTCTCCTCGATCGTGGATCGATTGAAGTGCGCAATGACCAGATTTCGCAGGCACGCTTAGATAAAGGAGAAATTCCCAAGCGCTACTATCGCGCAAAAGGCGTGCAGCCCAACATGGTTGGTTAGTTCATTTAATTTTCCCCTGATCTTGTGAAAGGGGACTGTCGATCTATTTCTGACATGTGCCCCTTGCACATGTTTTTTAATTTGTGTGAAAAGAAAAAAGCGCGGATGGGCGCTTAAGCGATGGATTCGTTCGATTGATTGAGCCACGAAAGTTGTTGGCGTAGCGCATCGAGACTTTCGATTTGGTCGAAGTTGAGTCCGAGAAATTCCATGAGCTGTGTGTACATGTCTGGGCTTTCTTTGGGAATCACACCGTCAACATTCTGATTCGCTTGCGGAGTGACCGAGAAGATGAAGAACCATGCATTCGGATCGATCACTCGCACGCGTTTCGCGAGAATCAAACCGTTCGTTCCTGTACCTTCGAAGACCGAGCTTGAAACGACGATCGTCCGACTCGGATGATTCCGTCCTTCGTTCACGTGATCGATGGCTGTTTCAGGATTGTCGGTGAAGACGATTCCCGTCAACTGCTCCGATGCGAGTTCTTGTTCTGCTCGATGTTTCAGTTGAGCGAGAACAAAGTCGAGACTCTGAACAACGATAATCACGATTGCCTCCATTCCGTTGGGACGTGATGAAAAGAGTAGCATGCTCGGCAGTTTTGTCAATTGTTCTTATCTGATTGTTTCTCGAAACTTTATCAAAAACAAAAAGAAAAAAGCGCGGATGGGCGCTTTTGAGGATAGACTTATTCGAAGGCGTTCAGATCTCCACCGCTTGTCCAGTAGTATTTTCCCGCATGTTCCACGACTTTGATGAGAACGCCGTTTTTCAGTGCTCGACATGCGTAATCTGTATGGAACCACGTGCCGGGTTCGTGATACACAAGGATCGATTCGTTTTCGCCTCGAACGGTGAATTTGCAATCACTCCATGTGTCATGGTCCTGAACCTTTACATCAAATTTTTCCTGATAGTTTTTCGGACTTCCTCGTTCCGAGGAGACTCCGAGCACATATCCGCTGAAAGAGAGAACGACGTAGACGATGACTTTCATGAGAGAGTTCACGTGCATTCTCCAAGATCGACGGTTGATTTGTCGATCGTGGATAATATCTCAAAATAAGGTTTTTGTCAACCGTCCCCGCTCGTGGTAATCTCTTCGTAATTATGCCCTCCAAGTTCGTCCACTTACATTGTCACTCTCACTACTCGCTCCTCGAAGCTTTGCCGAAAACAAAGGATCTTTTGAAGCATGTGAAGGGGATGGAGATGGATGCGGTGGCGATTACGGATAATGGGGCGATGTACGGGGCGATCGAGTTTTATCAGAAGGCGACGGACGCAGGCGTGAAGCCGATCATTGGGATTGATTTTTATTTGGCGTCGGAGGATCGGCATTTGAAACGTGCACACATCGACACGAAACCATTTCGACTTGTATGTCTTGCGGAAACGAATGAAGGGTATTTGAATTTGATCAAACTTTCGACGATCGGATTTTTGGAAGGATTTTATTACAAGCCGCGCATTGATAAAAAAGTTTTGCGCGAACACACAAAAGGATTGATCGCATTTTCGGGTGGTGTGTATGGAGAGATTGATGATCTGTTGAAATTTGATCGACTCGATGAAGCGCACAGTGTGATCCGATGGTATGTCGAAGCGTTCGGTGAAGGGAATTTTTTTCTTGAGCTTGTCGATCGTCCCGAGATTGCGGAACAAGAAGCGACGAATGCGAAGTTGATTAAACTTGGTCGTGAGTTGAATGTTCCTGTTGTCGCGACGAAGAATACGTTTTATTTGAAACCGCAGGATGTAGAAGCGTGGAAAATTTTGAATTGCATCAAAGGCGGAAAGACACTCGAGCATTTCGATCGATTGCAACAGTATGATTACGATGCGTCGATGGTGAGCGGGGAATACATGGAGGAACGTTTTGCGGATGTTCCGGAAGCGATTGAGAATACACGAAAGATTGCAGATCGATGTAACGTTGTTCTCGATCTCGGTAAATGGAATTTTCCACAGTTTGTCATTCCGGAAGGAAAAACATTTCGCGAAGTGTTGGATGAAAAAACGTTTGAGGGTTTGAAGGATCAAGTCGGAGAACTTTCGCAGGTGATGATCGATCGATTGAATTACGAACTCAACATCATCGATCAAAAAGGATTTTGTCCCTATTTTTTGATCGTGTCAGATTTTTTGAGCTGGTCACGTCAAAACGGTATCGTGACAACCACGCGAGGATCCGCCGCTGGATCTCTGGTTGCGTTTGCAACAAGTATTTCCGCCATCAATCCACTTACGTATCAATTACCATTCGAACGTTTTTTGAATCCAGAACGTCCATCAGCTCCGGATATCGACGCAGACTTCGCGGATAACCGTCGTGATGAGGTGTTGGATTATGTGCGTCAACGATACGGTGCGGAGAAAGTTGCACAGATTTGTACGTTTGGAACCATGCTTGCGCGCGGTTCCGTTCGCGATGTCGGACGTTCGCTCGGGTATCCGTATGCAATGGTGGATGAAATCGCGAAGTTGGTTCCGATGGGATCGCAAGGATTTCCAATGTCTCTCACGCGAGCGCTTGAGGAAGCTCCGGATTTGAAAAGTAAATATGACACGGTTTCGGAAGTGCGTCGCATGATCGATCTCGCGAAGCGCATCGAAGGATGTGCACGTCACGTTTCTGTTCATGCGGCCGGAACGGTCATCTCTCCAACAGCTCTTACAGATTTCACTCCGTTACAAATCGATACAAAAGAAGGAAAGGTGATTA
>CAYHDY010000035.1:0-10700 GCA_964355525.1 uncultured Gammaproteobacteria bacterium
TGTCGATGAAGGCAAAAATGTGTTAGAATAATTGGCGTATGCTTTTCAATTCATCTTCAAAAAAGTTATCCCCAGATCATAAGGACCGATCGCACTCCGGTGTTTGTCGCATTCCGCTTACGGCGGAAGAATCGCGTCGACAAAAAATTCCGACCACGATCCATGAACTTTCTTGGCGCATCTTTCGCATCATGGCGGAATTTGTCGATGGATTTCAATTGTTGTCTGAGACGACAAAGGAGGTGACGTTTTGGGGAGGGACACAAATCCAGCCTGAGAGTCCGTGGTATCTCTTTGCAGAGAAACTTGCGGGGAAACTGGCAAAAGAAGGATTCACGATTGTAACGGGAGGAGGTCCCGGGATCATGGAGGCGGCAAACAAAGGAGCGAATAACTGTGGGGGAGAATCCATCGGATTTAATATCCAACTCCCGCATGAACAGGGGTTGAATGCGTATGTGACGAAAGGGCATTCGTTTCATTATTTCTTTTCTCGAAAAGTGATCATGGCTGCTTCTTCTCAGGCGTATATTTTTTTTCCGGGAGGATTCGGAACCATGGATGAATTTTTTGAAATTGTGACGTTGATTGAAACGGGGAAGATGCAAAAGACTCCTGTCGTCTGTGTCGGAAAAGATTTTTGGAATGGATTGTTTGATTGGATGAAATCCGTTCAGAAAGACAAATTCCACACGATTCACGCATCGGATCTCGCATTGATTCAATTAGTCGACACGGTCGATGAAGCGTATGCGATTGTCTCTAAATCTGAAGATCGAACGTTTTTTTAAACGGTATGACAAAACACTCGCACAAAAATTCAGGGGCGCAAGGCGCATGGGTTGTGGACGTCAACATGGGATTCGGTCACAGTCGTGCCGCACACACACTTCGTGATTTGTCAGGCGGACTCGTTCTTTCCGCAAACGATTATCCCGGTATTCCCGCCTCCGATCGAAAGTTGTGGCAAGAAAGCCGAAAACTGTATGAGACGATTTCCCGCTTGAAACCGATTCCAATCGTGGGAGATTTATTATTCGAAGCGCTTGACCGTTGGCAACAAATCGATCCGTTTTATCCTCGACGCGATTTATCGAAACCGAATCTTCAGCTCACAGAGATCTTTCGAATGATTAAGAAAGGATTGGGAAAACATTTGATTGCAAAGCTTGCAGAAAATCCCCGCCTTGCCGGCGGGCAGGCGTTGCCGCTCGTCACAACTTTTTTTATCCCAGCTTTTTGCGCAGACTATTACAATTACCCGGGCGACATTTGGTGCGTGACGACGGATGCAGACATTTCCCGCGCATGGGCGCCGCTTGATCCAAAGCGCAGTCGCATCAAATACTTTGCGAGTAACGGTCGTGTGGTAGAGCGTTTGAAATTATATGGCGTGCGTGAGGAAAACATTTTTTTGACCGGATTTCCGTTGCCGAAAGAATTGATCGGCGGACCAAAGGCAATAATTTTGAAAGATTTGCTGTCGGAACGCATTTGCAATTTAGATCCGCAGGGAATTTTTACGGGAGGATACGCACAAACGGTTCGGGCGGAGCTCGGAGCAGATCGTTGTGTCAAACGCGAATGTTCGCATCCACTTACACTCACGTACAGCGTCGGAGGGGCAGGTGCGCAACGGCAACTTGGTGTGAAAATTTTGAACAGTTTGAAATCCAAAATTGCGCAAGGAAAAATTCGATTGAATCTTGTAGCAGGTGTACGCAAGATCGACAGAGATTTTTATAAAGATGCAGTCATCGCAGCTGGATTGAAAAAACAACTCGGAACAGGTGTCTGTGTTCCGGAATTTGAAACGCGTGCGGAATACTTTGATGGATTCAATGAGATTTTGAAAACAACGGATATCCTTTGGACAAAACCAAGCGAACTTTCATTTTACGCCGGTCTCGGGATCGCTATTATTATGGCGCCGCCGATCGGATCGCAAGAAGAGTTCAATCGTTTATGGATTCAATACGTAGGCGGAGGAGTTTCGCAAAACGATCCTGCGTACACGGACGAGTGGCTCTTTGATTGGATCGCGTCCGGCGGAGTCGCTCGCATGGCATGGAACGGATACCGCGAAGGACCGACGCACGGAACGTATCGCATCGAAGACATTGTCCTCGGCCGGGCAAGTGAATTGAGGAAGTTGCCGCTTATCGTTTAAGTTTTTATTATGCAGCAAAAAGCTCTTCAGCATCTCATTGCGACGGTGAAACAAATGCATCGCGAGGCGGATGAACCGAAAGATGTCGATGTTATCAGTGTATCCGAGACGGTCTCGGTCGCTGTTTCAATTTATGAAACCGTGCGCAATACGCTTGAGTATGATGAAGAACATTTGTTGCGTCGCAATGCCACGCGTCGCATTTTGAAACGGCGCCTTGGAGAATCGAACTCGAAGGATGTCGCGACAAAGTTGATTCGCGAATTGATCTGGGCGCGCTATTTGCCGAATCATAAAATTCCGACGTCAATGATCGGAACGGTTGCAGGTGTTCTTGAAAAATACAAAATGCTTTTCGCGAGTCTTGATGGGGAAGAGAAGAATGAGCAAGAACAATATGAGTGGTTGCTCGATGTTCTTTCGACGGAGATCGAATATCTGATCGGACCTCCGTGTATCGATGAAGCTCTTGCAAGTTATGCGTATCAGGCATTGAAAGAGCGTTTGAAGTGGTCGACGAAACTTGTTGATGTCTCCGATCAGGATTTGCAATTGTATATCGCGATTCATCGTACGGTTCTCTGTTCGAATATCGCGACGCTGCGTTATCGTATTTTGACGTTGTACTATCCAAAATGGAGAACCGCGAACGCGGGAGACGATGTGGTAAAAGAAATCGTGATGAACTTTCGAAAAGTGTTTATGAGCGTTGAGCGAGAAATCGATCATCCGAGCTCTGAAGCCATTTTCCGTTTTGTTCGTCGACACGCAATCGTCTTTCGTTTATTGTCGGACGTTGCTCAAGACAATCCAAACGCATTTGCAACCGCGGTTCAATCGCTTGATGTTAAATCCATCGACAAAGCAATTGTTGCTGCGGCAAATGCTCGATACGATTCATTTCGTTCGAGATTAACACGCACGGTTTTTCGCGCCGTCTTTTTCCTCCTTCTCACAAAAGGTATTCTTGCGATTCTTGTGGAATACCCGTATGAATTTTTTGTCTTGCAAAGCACAAATTATTTTCCGCTTAGCGTGAACATTTTGTTTCCGCCATTTCTCCTTGCCATGATCGCTCTCACGGTAAAGATTCCAAAAAAGAAAAACACCGCAAAGATTTTGGAAGAAATTCATGGATTACTGGGTGCAGGGGATGATTTCTCTTTGGTGTTCAAACAGAAACCCGTGTGGTCTCGCGGAGTTTTGTGGGTAATATTTAACGGACTTTATGTGATCGCTTTTTTTGGCGTGTTGCTTCTTATTTCTCAATTTTTGCAAACGATCGGATTCAACTCGATCTCGATCGCCTTTTTTCTTCTGTTCCTTTCCCTCGTCGCCTACTTCGGCATTCGCATTCGCAACACCCGTCGTGAGTTGTTAATGGTCGAAACATCAGGAGGATTTTTTGCCATCCTCGGAGATATTCTTTTTCTTCCGATTGTCCGCGCCGGCCGATGGGTTGCTCTCCGCGCACCGCGCATCAATATCTTTCTGTTCTTTTTCGATTTTATCATTGAAGCTCCGTTCAAAGCGACCGTTGAAATCATCGAGAACTGGCTCGCATTTTTGCGAGAGAAACGGGAGGAAATTTAACGATGTCGATCGTAGGGGCGGGTCTCGTGCCCGCCTTTGCGCATGCGATTATGATTTTCATTTCAAAAAACAGCGATCGCGTTTTTCGAATCGTCATTTGGACGGGAATCGTTTTGGTTCTTGTTGGATTTCTTTTTTTTGTTGTGAAGCTTCGAACGATGCCGTCAAAGTCGGTTCGATTCGGGATCACGTATTCGACGACGTATGCGCAATCGTTGGGACTTGATGTGAAAAAAACATACGCGGATATCATCGAAAACCTCGGTGTGCGTTTCGTCCGGTTGCCTGTGTACTGGTCTGAAATCGAACCGAAGAAAAATACGTACGAGTGGTCGCAACTCGATGATATGGTTCACTATTCGGAATCACACAATGTGAAACTGACGCTTGTCGTCGGCAGTAAAGTTCCGCGATGGCCTGAATGTTATGTTCCAAATTGGGCGCAACCGCTTTCCGAGCCTGATCAGCAAACAGAAACACTGAAGATGATTCAATCTGTTGTCGATCGGTATAAATCTTCGACGGCTGTGGAACGATGGCAAGTGGAAAACGAGCCGTTTTTTCCGTTTGGCATTTGTCAGCAGATCAGCAAAAAAGATTTGATCGAGCAAATCGATCTCGTTCGACGTCTCGATACGCGTCCGATTCAACTCACCGCAGGCGGAGAAATTGAGCCGTGGCGTGCCGTTGCCGAACGTGCGGATATTCTCGGTATCTCGATGTATCGCAAGACATGGAATAAAACACTTGGATATTTTGAATACCCCCTTTCCCCTGAATTTTATTTGCTGCGTGCAAAACTGATAGGGGATTTACAGAAAAAGGTTATCATTTCGGAATTGCAAGCAGAACCGTGGTTCTCTAAATCGATTAAAGAAGAGTCACTCGAACATTGGTATCAAGCTTTTTCCGCGGAAGATTTTCAAAATAACATTGATTACGCGAAAGCATCTCATCTCGATGAAGCGTATCTTTGGGGTGCGGAATGGTGGGAATATGCTCGATTAAAAGGGGATGATCGATTGTGGAATGTCGCGAAAGAAGTATTTTCGAATAAATAAGTATGTCCTCATCAAAACATTCTTACGATGTCATCGTCATTGGTGCCGGTATGGCGGGGATGAGTGCTGTGGAATCCGCACGTTCACTCGGGGCGAGTGTTTGTCTTGTTGAGCGCGGACGTCTTGGGGGTACTTTTTTGAATGACGTGGATATTCCGTCCAAAGCTCTTTCACGAACGGCAAAATTTTATCGATCGTTGCAGGATGCAAAACGATTCGGTGTGACGATCGGTTCGTCTTCTTATTCGTTTGAGGACGTCATGCGGTATCGCGATACGGTTGTTGAATCGCTCACAGGAGGAGGACTTCATGGAGATCTCCTTGAAAAACAATTGAACGAATGGAATGTCGATGTTCGATTTGCTTCCGCGCGATTTGAAGATGATCATGTTCTTTCCGTCGGTGGAGAATCGTTGTATGGAAAAACGATTGTCATCGCAACGGGTTCGGTTGAAGAAATTCCAGAGCTCAAAGGACTTGAAGCAATCCATTTTTTGACGCCAAAAGATCTTTTCGCAAAAAAACGTCAACCGAAATCTCTTGCGATCATCGGAGGCGGATCGATGGCCTGTGAGATTGCAACCATCTTCGCCGCGTTTGGAACGCGGGTTGTTCTTCTTGAACAAGCGTCACAGATTTTGTCACACGAAGAGGAAGAGTGTGTGCAAATTGTTGAAGAACAGATGCGTCGAAGCGGAATTGAAATTGTGAAGAATGCGAACATCGTGGAAATTGTCGATGGGCTTGGCGGGGTGCTTGGGATAAAAGTTCGTGTGAACGAATCGACATCGATGCATGCCGTTGAACAGATTGTTATCGCAAACGGAAAACGATTTGACGATACAGATTTGGGATTGCATGAACTTAAACTCAAACGAAATGTTTTCGGATGTCTTAATACGTTTGCGGATCAGGCGACAAGTATTCCACATCTTTTTGCAGCAGGGGATGCGTGCGCAGGAGAATCGTTTGCGCGTGACGCACAAGAAGAAGGATCTGTCGCAGGATTCAATGCGGCACGCTTGGCACTCGGAAAACGTATGCCAAGGCGAACACTTCCTCAACAAGTTATTCCATGTGTAACGTTCACGAATCCTGAACTCGCATCCGTTGGATTCGTAGCGGATGAGGTGAAGAAAAAATTTGGTCACGTTGCGGTCGGTCGTTGTGCGTATGCGAATCTGTACAGATCTTTTACCGATCACGAACCGATCGGTCTTGTGAAACTCGTCGCACATCCAAAGACACATAAAATTTTAGGCGGAACGATTGTTGGCGCGCGAGCGAGTGAGATGATTCAGGAAATCGCCGTAGCGATACAGATGAATGCGACCGCAGAAAAACTTGCTTCGATCATGTGTACACGTCTTACCTATACAGAAGGAATTCGAATCGCCGCGTCAAAAATGAAAACAGAATAACGGATTGTGCATGTATGGAGTTGATGATCAAAATAATAAAAGAGTATTTCGCAGACGTTTCACGTTCGATGTTGAGACACATTCCGGAAGAACATTCGGCGGACGAAGTTTTGTTTATCGGTTCATTTTCGGCGATGACAGAACGTCGCATCCAGAACCGATTTCCGAAAGGGCAAATAACGCACGTCGATGATCCGCTCGGTTTGATCGATGACTCTCGAACGTATGACGTTATTTTGCTGAACGTGCATTTGGAACATATTCGATTCTCAGCACAAGATAAGGAACACATTGCAAAACGAATGTCATCTCTTCTCGCACGCGACGGATATCTCGCGATGCGTGCGTCCCGGGCCTCTGTTGATTCAATACGCATATTTGACGGTCTTCTTTCTCGTTGGGAACGTTGGTCGTCATTCGGAAATCATTTTTTACTCTATCGTCATTTCGGACGTGGACGCGTCGGCGATCCTGTTCCGGAAGGATATGTCGATCGGCAGCAATCTCATCTGAATCTTTCCTCATGCACCGGGTCTTCGAAATTGTATGCGATCGTCGGTGAACCCGGTCGGATTGGATTGCGCACATCATTCGGACCGTTCGTTTCGGAAGATTATTTTACAGAGGAAGAACCAATCATCGAACCACATCCGTTTCCTCGTACCATCAAATGGCAACCGATGACGATTTCGGAAAAAGCCGGATGGAAACGTCATCCGTTTCCGGGAGACATTTATCAAAAAGGACTTGGAGTGATTCGAGAGGATAATTGTGATTCCTATTGGAAGGAGTGGTCTGCACACGCGCAACGTCATCGCAATAAATGGTTGCGCGATGATCGATATGAAATGAATGATGTCTCTCTCGACGAATTTGCCCGTGCCTATCACGCATCCAAAAAATTGGATTGGCTGACACGAACAGGATTCGTTCGTGTTCTCCAATTTCATGAAAAACATCATCCGCAAGCACTTCGTTTGTTCGGAGCTCGCGATAAACAAACGGGAGAGATCGTTGCTGGCCTCGCACTTCTTCAGCTCGATGACATCAAACAATCTTTTCACACCGTTTCGTTCATTTGCGATTCTGTGCGACAAACTTCCGTCGGCGTTGGTCTCATTGATCATTGGTACAAAAGAGGAATCGAGGAAGATGTTCGATTTTTCAATTACGGCATCGTCTGGCGCGAGGGAGATCCGGGTGCGTGGAAAGGGTATTCGAAGTTTAAAAGACAGTTCAATTTGTATTTGATTTGTTATCCGAAACCCTTGATGAAATTTCTGTGGGGAGGGAAGGTTTAAAACGTCTTGAAACTATTTTATGCTTTCCGTTTTGATTGTCTTATTGATCGTCGCACAGGTCGTTCTTTTATTTTTGCTTCTCGTCCTATTTTATTGGATGATGCGTGGATTGTTTGGGATTCCGTGGATTCGAACACGAAAAATTTTTTCGAAAGCGATGTTGGATTTGGCTGAAGTAAAGCCGAATGAAATCGTTGCGGATTACGGATGCGGAGATGGGGCGATTTTGATTCATGCCGCGAAATCGTACGGAGCGCGCGGAATCGGATTTGAGTATTTATTTCTCCTTGTCGAATATGCAAAGGTGTACGTGCGGATCGCAGGGGTTCGAAAACATGTTTCGATTCATTACAAAAATTTTTTAAGCGGAGAAAAATTGCCGCATGCGGATGTGATCTGTATCTATTTGTTTCCGGAGGTGAACGCGAAACTTGAACCGCTTCTCGTTCGCGATTATCCGTCCGGCACGCGCGTTGTCTCGCGAACATTCACGTTCCCGACGTTGCCCGAAAAGAAATCGATCATCGTGAACGGTGAGACAATTCGGTTGTACGAAATTCCGTAAAAAGAATTTTAAATTCAAGCGCAAGCGGGGTTTTGGGACCGCCGCCTATAACCCCGTTTGAACGACTCATCGGTTCGAAACATGTGCTATAATCTTGCAACTATGTCCAAAGAAATCGTTCTCGATATTGAAACGCAAAATACTTTCCAAGAAGTCGGTGGGTATGATTGCACGCTTTTGAAGATCTCTGTGATCGGATGTTATTTTTACGAGACGGATACGTATGAATCATTCGAAGAACACGAACTCGCCGCACTTTGGCCGAGGCTTGAGCACGCGGATCGAATCATTGGCTATAACACGATCGGATTTGATTTGCCGGTCATGAACAATTATTACAGCGGAGATTTTTTGAAGTTTCCGGGTCTCGATATCCTTGCGGAAATTCAAAAGGCACTTGGATTTCGGCTAAAACTTGATGATGTCGCCGCAGCGACGGTTGGGACGCGTAAGTCCGGACACGGATTGCAGGCGGTTGAGTGGTGGAAACAAGGAGAAATTCAGAAGATTAAAGACTATTGTTTGCAAGACGTTCGCGTGACGAAAGATGTGTATGAATACGGTCTGAAATATGGTGCCCTCGCCTATGAAGATCGCCTCGGAGGACGCAAGGCAATTCCGGTTGATTTCAAGCCAAAAGTTCAAGAAAAAGCATCGATTAATCTGACAATGGGGTTCTAGGGTTGTGGATAACCCTGTCCCTTGTCACACCATATCTTGTGGACTAAAATACACACATACCACCATATGTTGTGGTGTGGGGAATGGAGGCGGACTTGACGTATTCAGAATACGGTCAAGACAAGATGATCCATTGGTATACAAGGATCATCTTTTATTCTGCCAAAATTTTTGAGACGAGTTTTTTCAAAACTAAATAATAGAGAGGACGCTTTCAAAATCGAAAACGTTCCCGCATACTCGCCCTATGTCGGACACAACCTTCAACACACCGAGTCCTGCTGTTCAAACGGAAGATCTTTCCAAAATTTCAGACGCGGTCTGGGAATTTATGACGTCTGTAAAATCCGTGACAAAGCGTGACGGGACGCAAGAACTTTTTGATCCAAAAAAAGTTTTTCAATCTGTTCATGCGGCGCTTGAAGCGTCCGGCATGCACAACGCGAAACTTGCAGAAAAAATCAGCGCGCAAATTTTAACGCGTCTTACTAAGCAATTTGATGGCCATACAATTCCGTTTTTTTCAGATGTTCGCGAGATCATCACATTAACGTTCATCGATAATAATTTGACGCACGTCGCAAAACGCTATGGAGAGTTTCGTGCGAATGCGCTTATCATGAAAACAGGCGAGACCTATGGACACGGCATAACTGTCGAGCGATTTTTTACAAAAGAAGGCGTTCATCCATACGATGTTCTTCAATGGGAAAAACGCGATGCGGTGATTACAAATTCAAAAGGAAAAGTCGTCTTTGAACAAAAAGGCGTTGAAGTTCCAAATTTTTATACGCAGACGGCAACCAACATCATCGTCTCAAAATATTTTTACGGCACCATTGGAAAAGAGGATCGCGAGTTTTCTGTGAAACAACTCGTTGGACGCGTCGCACATACCATCTCGAATTGGGGACGCAAGGACGGATATTTTCAAAGCGCTTCGGATGCTCAGGTTTTTGAAGATGAATTGCACCACATTCTCGTCAATCAAATGGCTGCGTTCAATTCGCCGGTTTGGTTTAACGTTGGAACGCCGCGTCCGCAGCAGTGCTCCGCATGTTTCATCAATTCCGTTCAAGATGACATGCGTTCGATTTTGAATTTATGCGTGACGGAAGGAACGTTGTTCAAGGGTGGTTCCGGAGCAGGATCCAATTTTTCCAAGCTGCGTTCCAAAGTAGAATTTCTTTCCGGAAGTAATGGAAAAGCGTCTGGCCCAGTTTCGTTCATGAAAGGTCTTGATGCATTCGCTGGTGTTATAAAAAGCGGGGGAAAGACACGCCGCGCTGCAAAGATGGTTATTTTGAATATCGATCATCCTGATATCGAAGAATTTATTACCTGCAAAGTTGAGGAAGAGAAAAAAGCATGGGCACTCATGGATGCGGGTTATGACGGTTCAATGGACGGTCCGGCATACAGCTCGATTTTTTTCCAAAACGCAAACAATTCCGTACGCGTCACGGATGATTTTATGCGCGCCGTCGAACAAGATGGAGAATGGGTAACACGTGAAGTTATTTCCGGAAAACCAAGTTTGTCCTATCGCGCAAAAGAGTTGATGTACAAAATCGCAGACGCGGCATGGTTGTGCGGAGATCCGGGCATGCAATACGACACAACGATCAATACATGGCACACCAGTAAAAACACGGATCGTATTCACGCATCAAATCCTTGTTCTGAATACATGTTCCTTGATGACAGTGCTTGCAACCTTGCTTCTTTGAACTTGATGCGTTTTCGAAAAGAAGTAAACGGTGAAATGGTTTTTGATGTTGCTGCGTTCAAAAAAGCAAACGAGGTTATCGTCACAGCCATGGAAATTATTGTTGGCAATTCGGTGTATCCAACTCCTGCCATCGAACAAAACAGTTTTGATTATCGTCCGCTCGGAATCGGATATGC
>CAYHDY010000036.1:0-2105 GCA_964355525.1 uncultured Gammaproteobacteria bacterium
TTCAAGTTCGCGCCGCGTGGACTGTCCAATCTCGCGAATTCCTCGTCCTCCTGCACCAATGATCATACGTTTGTAACGATCGTCGGTTGTAAACACAGTCGCAGCAATGTATGTGAGATTATTTTCCCGCTCTTCGATCGAAGTCACTTCGACATGAACCGAGTAGGGAACTTCTTGTCGCAATCGCAGAAACAGTTTTTCGCGAATGAGTTCTCCGATCCACTCGCGGTTGCCCATGTTGGTCAATTGAAATTCAGGATAGAACGGTTCGCCTTCCGGAAGAATCGCGTATAACTTTTCGATGAGCGTTTTCACATGCGTTCCACGATTCGCGGAAACTTCGATCACGTCATTGAATTTATCTTTCAAGTCGCGGTAAAAATCGATATACGGTTTTTTCTCGAGATCGATTTTGTTGATCACAAGGATTTTTGGTTTGTCGATGAGTTCGATCAGACGCAACGTCGATTTTTCTTCATCGCCGATCGAGCGTGTCGGATCTGCAATGTAGAGAACCGCATCAACATCGTTCAGCGCACCTTTCATGGATTCCGCGAGCGTTTTTGAAAGCGTGTCTTTTGCGCCTTTCAAAACACCCGGAGTGTCCACGAATACGATTTGACCCTCTTCCGTTGTGAGGATTCCATGAATCGGTAAACGTGTTGTTTGCGGTTTTGGGGAAGTGATTGCAACTTTTGATCCGACGAGTGCATTCATGAGCGTGGACTTTCCCACGTTCGAACGCCCGACGAGAACAACGAAGCCGGATTTTTTTTTGATGGAGGTAGTCATAATCGATGCGTCATCCCGCGCGAACTTCGACGTAAGTCGAGAATCTTCCCGCGAGTGCGTGATTAAAATTGAATTGGTTTAAGGGTGAGTTTGGTTACGAGTTCGACGTGCGGCGTGTGCGGGAACATATCAATGGCTTTCATTTTTTCGACGGTGTAGATTTCTTGCAATTGGAGCATCTCCCGCGCAAAGTTTTTCGGATTGCAGGAGACATACACAATCGTCTTCGGTTTATTTTTCAAAATGTCTGCAAGCGCGCGGTCGTGCATCCCGGAGCGCGGCGGATCGAGAATGACGAGATCTGCGTTATGAATCGACCAGTCGTATTTTTCCGTCGGCGCGGCGATGAATGTCGGATGAACATTGTTTCGCTCGGCGTTGATGCGAGCGTCGACGATCGCATCCTCAACGAGTTCAACTCCGATGATATTCGCGACCCCTCTCCCCCCGCCCTCTCCCTCAAAAGGAGAGGGAGCTTGAGACGCAAGAGCGATTGAGAAGAAACCGGTTCCGCAGTAAAGATCGAGCACATGTTTGTCTGAGACATCGCCGCAGAATTCCTTGACCGTGTCGAGGAGAATCGGCGACGCGTACGAGTTCGTTTGAAAAAACGCGTTGGGACTGATTCGATAAGTGAATCCACCAATTTCTTCTTCGATATAACCGTTTCCAGAAATCGTGTGCAGTTCGGTTCCAAACGACGTATCAGAATCCGAATCATTAATGGACCACACGATCGTTGCTTGCGCTATCCCTCTCCCGTCGCGGGAGAGGGTATGGGTGAGGGGTCCCAACTGATTCAACGAATCGCGAATCAACTTCTCTTCGCTTTCATCCTTCGGCTTGCTCGTCACAATCACGATCATCGCCTCACCGATTCGACTTGCACGAATCACTGCGTAGCGAAGCAATCCTGTATGTGCTCGACGATCATAGAATGAAAGACCACTTGTCTGTGTCCATGTTCGAACGATCGCAAACAGATCGTCGATCCGTGTGTCTGCGAGAAAACACGTGTGATTATCGATAACCTTCCACCATTTATCCTTCGCCCGCATCCCGACGCGTCCTTCGAAGTCGATCACAAAGTCCATTCGATTGCGATAATGTGATAAAGTGGGAGCTGGCACGATCTCATGCACCCGTAAATCAAGTCCTTTTAGTTTAAAAGACCCATTAATATCCGATATTTTCAACTTGAGCTGATCCTCGTAACTCAAATGAGACCACGAGCAGGATCCGCACACGTCTTTGTGTGGACATAATTGCGACATATCGGCTCGAAGAGTACCTGAAAAACGTTTTTATTTCAA
>CAYHDY010000036.1:2205-10699 GCA_964355525.1 uncultured Gammaproteobacteria bacterium
CACAACGTCGGCGCGTTTTTTCGAACGGCGGATGCATTTTCCGCCAGAGGCGGATCCGCCTCTGGCGGAGGTGTTGAAAAAATATATCTCACGGGATACACGGGTTGTCCGCCTCGGAAGGAGATTGCGAAGACGGCGCTTGGTTCCGAACATCGCGTTCCGTGGGAGCATCGGGAAGATTTAGATTCACTCCTTGTCGAATTGAAAGCAAACGGAATGAACATTGTTGCGCTTGAAATCGCGGACAATTCGATTCGTGTTGATCAACTTGAAATTCCGATTGATCAAATTGCACTCATCGTCGGAAGTGAAGTTGAAGGTATCTCACAACAGATTCTTGAACAATGTGACGCGATCGTCTCGATTCCGATGATTGGTATGAAAAAATCTTTGAATGTTTCCGTCGCGACGGGGATTGCTCTGTTTGCGATTACACAAAAAATATCGTAAACTGTCTAATATGCTTTCGATCGTGATTCCGACAAAAAATGAAGAAGAGCATCTCCCGAGATTGCTTGCATCAATTCGAACTCAGACGATGCAACCGAAGGAAATTATTGTTGCAGATGCGCATTCAACGGATCGGACGCGTGAGATTGCAAAATCATTTGGAGCAAAAGTGATCGATGGTGGTATGCCATCGGTCGGACGAAACCTTGGTGCAAAGCACGCAACGTCAGATATTATTTTATTTCTCGATGCAGACGTAGAACTTCGTGATCCGACGTTCCTCGAAAAATCCATCAAAGAATTTCAGGATCGATGTCTCGGACTCGCGACATGTGACGTCTTTCCGTTGTCGGACGCGTATATCGATCATTTTTTGCACAAAGCCTACAACAAATACGTTCGAGCTTGGGGATCGTTGTTTCCGCATGCGCCGGGCTTTTGCATGCTTGTGAAAAAGGAAGGGCACGAGAAAATAAAAGGGTTCGACGAATCGATCGTATTTTGCGAGGATCATGATTATGCGCGCCGTTTCAAACGCGTCGGCCGATTCGGATTTCTCAAATCAACAAAGATTCCCGTGAGTATTCGTCGGCTTGATCGCGACGGCCGTCTCAAAATTGCCATGAAGTATCTGCTTGCAGAATTACATCTTGCGCTTGTCGGACCGATTCGCTCGGATAAATTTCATTACACGTTCGGTCACAGTAAAAAAACAAAAACCAAAAAATAACTGTGATGTTCATTCCTCTCGTCATTCAACATCGTCACGTGCATTTGTCGAAAACGGATCTTCGACAATTGTTTGGAGATGAAAAGAATCTGCATGTTGAAATGGAATTAGAACATCGTGGTCAGGTGTTATACCAAGAATCTGTGACGATTTCCGGACGAAAAGGGGAGATTGAGTCTGTACGTATTCTCGGGCCGGCTCGCAGGAATACGCAAGTAGAAGTTTCATTCAGTGATGCCGTATTGCTCGGAACGCGAGCACCCATTAGACACTCGGGTGATGTAAAACGTGCCGGTTCCTGCAAGTTGATTTCCGAAACAGGATCGATTCGTGCACCCTCGACCGTTATTATTCCGGCGAGACATCTTCACTGCAGTGATCGCATTGCGAAAAAACTGCATTTGAAAAATCAGCAAGTTGTTTCACTGGAACATGCAGATCGTCCAGATCTCATCCTTTCACACGTCCTTGTTCGCGTTCATCCGACGTTTGCTCTCGAGCTTCATGTGTCGGAGGACGAAGCGGCCGCCCATTGGTTAACATCCGGTGATCCATTTATTCTATGTTCCTAAAATATTTTCTCTCGTCCGTTGCCGTCCTTTCTTTTTTGTTTCCAACGTTTGCTCATGCGGCAACGGCGGATCTTCGCATTGAAACGAAAGATCTTCGCTTTTCAAAGCCTGTGTTGATTGCTGGTGATTCTATAAGAATTTACGCAAGCATCTACAATATTGGAACCGAAGACATTGTGGGATATCTGACTTTTTTTCAAGGAGCGATCGCTATTCATGATCCTCAGCCTATTTCTGTGGTGGCAAAGGGGGACCCGGATGAAGTTTTTGTGGATTTCATTGTTCCGATGAGTTCATTCAATATACAAGCGGTGATTAGTGGAACATCTCCAACGGAATCGAATACGGCAAACAATACCGCAATAACACCCGTGTTCACTCCTATTCTTGATGATGATCGAGATGGAATTCCCAATCAGAATGACAATTGTCTTTCACTTTCAAACGCAAATCAATTGGATACGGATCATGATGGGATCGGAGATGTTTGTGATGACGACAGAGATAATGACGGATTAACCAATTCCGTTGAAGCGGAACTTGGGACGAATTCTTTGTTGAAAGATACAGATGGAGATGGAGTGAATGATCCAAATGATGCCTATCCGCTTGATCCAAAACGATCCGTGATTGAAAAAGTTATTCCAAAACCACCGGTTCCTGTTGTTACTCCTCGTCCAACAACAACACCCGCAACTCTTTCTGTTCCCGCACCAACAACGAATGCAGTAAAACAAAATACAGAAGTTGTAGTCGTTACATCTCCACCCACAACTTCTCCGCTTGCAGAAACAACGCCACCTGTAGCGACTATTTCGAAATCAACCGTTTCTCCGAATGCTGTTTTTAAATACGATCAAACGGATTGGCATACACAAACATTCTCCGTTTTAGCTTCGGATGATCGCAAAGTGAATTATCAATGGGATTTTGGTGATGGCGTCCGATCAAGTAAACCGATCGTAACCCACATCTTTGAACAGCCTGGAACGTATCTTGTTACGTTAAAGACGACAGATGAATCCGGAACGGTTTCGCAAGAAACAACAACCGTGACGATTCCATTTTTTCGACTGACAAACCCAATCATTCAATACGCGATCGGCGGGTTATCGATTCTTTTGTTTGTGGCGTGTGCATCTTTATTTTTTCTCAAACCATCTCGAAATCGATTAAATGGAAAAAAGATTGCTGAAGATGCAAAAGAAGATTCTGTTAAACATATTGAAGTTATAGAAGAATAACATGTTCAAGTTTTTTAAAGCACAATCAACCTCCGTGATCGGTGCAGCGATTCTTATTGGTATTTTTTCCTTCGTGAGTGATATTGTTGGATTGATTCGGGATCGTATTTTAGCGGGAACATTTGGGGCGGGGGATACGCTTGATATCTATTACGCCGCATTTAAAGTTCCCGACTTTTTGTTCAGCTTGATTGTCGTCGGCGCTCTTTCCGCAAGTTTTATTCCGATGTTTACGAAACATTATCAAAATCCAGTTGGCCAAAAGCGCGCGTGGCAGTTTACCAATAATATGCTGCACCTGATCGCCGCGGGGATGATTTGCGTTGCGATTGCATTGTGTATATTCGCTGAACCAGTTGCGGCGATGATCGCTCCTGGATTCAATGCATATAAACAGTCTCAAGTGGCGATGTTTACGCGCATCATGCTTCTTTCCGAAATTCTGCTCGCTGCATCTCTCGTATACGGAGGAGTGCTTCAAAGCTTGAAACGATTTTTCATCTATTCGCTCGCACCAATTTTTTATAACGTCGGAATCGTCTTCGGTGCCATTTTTTTTGTGAAGTGGTTCGGTCCGATCGGTCTTGCATACGGGGTCGTCCTCGGTGCGATCTTGCATTTCGGTATTCAGGCGTACGGGATGCACGGAACCGGATACCACTATGAATTCATTTTACGATGGCGAGATCGAGATACGCAGAATGTTTTACGCATGATGGTCCCGCGGGTGATCGGGATTGGAATGAATCAATTGTTGTTTTTGGTTCTGATGATCATCGCCTCTACACTCGCGACCGGAAGTGTCACTATTTTTCAATTTGCACACAATGTAGAGTTTTTTCCGATCGGCGTTTTTGGTGTTTCTTATGCGATTGCCGCATTTCCTACATTTGCCGATCATATTGCTGCAAAACGATTGGATCAATTTCGTGAGGTTTTTTCCTCAACGATTCGTCAATTGTTGTTTTTTCTGATTCCGGCAACGATTTCATTTTTATTGTTGCGTGCGCAAATCGTTCGCATTGTTGTCGGTGCAGGGGCATTCGATTGGAACTCGACGATTCTTGCCGCAGACACTCTCGCATTTTTCGCTCTCACATTTGTTCCGCAGGCTTGTGTCTATATTCTTGCACGTGCATTTTTTGCCACGCATGACACAGTGACGCCGCTCACGGCAGGAATTGTCTCAGCCATTCTTGGGATTGTTTCCGCTTTTCTATTCACGAAGACGTTCGGTGTTATCGGGCTTGCAATGGCATTCGGTATTTCAGAAACGGTTAACGCGGCCCTTCTTTGGATTCTTTTGCGTCAGAAATTCGGTTCCTTACACGAATCAAAAATTTTAGCTGGATTGTTTAAATTGGTTCCCGCAGCGATTCTTTCGGGGCTCGTGATGCTCTATGTTCGTGGATTCGTTGTAAGATTCATCGAACTCGATTCATTTTTCAATGTTTTATTGCAAGTACTTCTCACAGGACTCTCTGGTGCAATTGTCTATCTTGGAATTCTCGCATTGTTGAAGTCAGAAGAGTTCGAATCATTTTTTGCTTCCATGACACGCCGCCAATTACGTCGTGCAGAACCAAACGAAATGATATCGACGACGGACGGAGCAGGAACTGTTTAAGTCTGGACGTGAGGCGGATGCTTTTGTACAATGACGAAACTATGACGATTGCTGAAATTCGAGAACGATACCTGAAATTTTTTGCGGAACGTGGACATGCGATTATTTCGTCTTCTTCTTTAGTTCCGGAAAATGATCCAACAACGTTGTTTACCGGTTCCGGGATGCAGCCCATGATCTCGTACTTACTTGGAGCACCGCATCCGAGAGGAGTCCGAATTGCAGATTCTCAAAAATGTTTTCGTTCCCAGGATATTGATGAAGTTGGAGATAATCGTCACACAACGTTTTTTGAAATGCTCGGTAACTGGTCTTTGGGCGATTACTTTAAAAAAGAACAGATTGCCTGGATGTTCGAGTTTTTGATACAGGAATTGAAACTTGACCCGAGTCATCTTTATGTAACGGTTTTTCGAGGAAATGATGTGATTGCTCGCGATGAAGAATCTGTTTCTCTTTGGAAAGAACAATTTCAATCCGTTGGAATCGACGCAAAGGATGTGGATTTTGCTGAACGTGACGGAATGAATGACGGACGAATTTTTTATTATAATGAAAAGAAAAACTGGTGGAGTCGATCTGGAACTCCGGATCGAATGCCAGTCGGTGAGCCGGGGGGTCCGGATACGGAAATGTTTTGGGATTTTGGCATCGATCATCATTTTCATGAAGAATCGATGTGGAAAGATGAGCCTTGCCATGTAAATTGCGATTGTGGACGATTTGCTGAAATCGGGAACAATGTGTTCATGCAATATCAAAAAACAGAAACAGGATTTATCGAACTTCCCCAAAAGAACGTAGATTTTGGGGGAGGACTTGAACGTATCGCCTTTGCCACCAATAATGATCCAGACATGTTTCGCATTGATGTTTTTGCTTCGGCGTTAAAGTCATTGGAATCAAAATCCGGAAAAACATATGCGTCAGACAGCAAGGAGGTTTATCCGTTTCGTGTAATTGTTGATCATCTTCGCGCTGCAACGTTCTTGATTGGAGATGGAGTGTTTCCATCCAATAAAGATCAGGGGTATTTTGTCCGTCGTTTGATTCGTCGTGCCGTGCGCTTTGCAAATCAATTAGGAATTCAGGAAGAGATTTGTGCAACAATCGGTTCATGCTTTATCGATGTTTATCACGATGCGTATTCGAATCTCGAAAACCAACGTGAATCGATTTTAAATGAGTTGATAAAGGAAGAACGAAAATTCAAGGTAACGCTTCAACAAGGAGTAAAAAGATTTGAGGAGCTTGTTAAGCAATCGGATCAAAAGATGATTTCTGGAACGGATGCGTTTGATTTACTTCAATCCTACGGGTTTCCGATCGAACTTACGGAAGAACTTGCGAAAGAGCGTAACATGACAGTTGATATTGAAACATTCAAGACAGAAAAAGAAAAACATCAAGCTCTCTCTCGCGCAGGTTCAGAGCAAAAGTTTAAGGGTGGACTTGCAGATCATTCGGACATGAGTGTGAAATATCACACAGCAACACACTTACTGCACGCAGCACTCCGAAAAGTTCTTGGAGACACCGTGACACAAAAAGGAAGTAATATTACTCCAGAGCGCATGCGATTCGACTTTCCGTATCCAGAAAAACTTACGGATGAACATGTTAAACAGGTAGAAGATATCGTAAATTCGGCGATTACTCAAAAATTAGACGTAAACTTTGAAATGCTGACGCTTGATGAAGCGAAAACACGTGGAGCGATCGGGTTGTTCACAGATAAGTATGCGGAGGTTGGGGATAAGGTTAAGGTGTATTTTGTCGGGAGTGAAGCATCGGGAAATGCCTTCTCGAGTGAGGTTTGCGGGGGGCCACACGTTCAAAATACGGGTGACATGGGAAAATTCAGGATTTTGAAGGAAGAATCCATTGGTTCTGGACTTAGACGCATCAAAGCTGTTTTGGAGTAAAGAGGACTTATTTTAGCAAAATTTATTCATTCAAACTTATCCACGAGTGGTTTCTTGACAGGATTCAGGAAAACACATAAAATACCGGCGCCTCAGAAATGTATTTTTCCGTGCTATTTACAGAAAAAACTGTTAGCATGACGCAGGTCAATTGAACCTATGAGTCAGGAAACAAAAGATTTTATTGAAATGCGAGGCACGGTGGAAGAACTTCTACCATCTGCAAATTTCAAAGTTAAATTAGAAAACGGACAAACGATCATCGGTTATCTATCGGGGAAGATGCGAAAATTTCGCATCCGTATTCTTCCGGGAGATGATGTGAAGGTTGAAATCAGTCCGTACGATCTGACCAAAGGTCGGGTTACGTACCGTTATTAACGGAATCAACATCATCGATTTTATCGATGGTGTTTATGCATTATGAAAGTGAGAGCCTCCGCAAAAAAAATTTGTAAAGATTGTATGGTCACACGACGAAAGGGTCGAGTGGTCGTTATTTGTAAAAACCCGAAGCATAAACAACGTCAGGGCTAACCGCTCAATTATTTTTCCTTATGGCACGTATTGCTGGAGTTAACATCCCTTTGAACAAACACATCGTGATCGCCCTCACGTATGTTTATGGTGTCGGTCCAACCACCTCAAAAAACATCTTAAAACAAGCAAAGGTGAATGAGACCATTTTGACAAAAGATTTGACGGAAGACCAAGTCAAAGATATTCGTGATCTCCTTGAAAAAGGACGTCGTCTCGAAGGTGACTTGCGACGTGATGTTCTTTCTAACGTGAAACGTTTGAAAGAAATCGGTGCGTACCGTGGAACACGACACGCAAGACATCTTCCTGTTCGTGGCCAACGTACTAAATCCAATTCACGCACTGTTCGCGGAAACGTCCGAAAGACAACCGGAAGTGGACGACGAGCTTTGACAAAGACATAATATGGCTGTAACTAAATTGTCAAAATCGAAGAAAAAGAAAGCCGTGAAAGTGGTCACACAAGGGAATGTGTATGTTCAAGCGACATACAACAACACCATCATCACTCTTACGGACTTGAATGGAAACACACTTGCTTGGTCGAGTGCTGGTAATTGCGGATTTAAAGGTCCGAAAAAAGCCACACCGTATGCAGCAGGAATGATTGTAAAAGCAGCTGCAGATCGCGTGAAAGAAATCGGATTAAAAGAAGTGAATGTATTCGTTCGTGGCATAGGTGCCGGACGTGACGCGGCTGTCCGTGCATTGAATGCGAACGGATTTCAAGTCCTCTCTATTAAAGATTTAACCCCGTTGCCTCATAATGGTTGTCGAGCACCGAAACCAAGACGCGTCTAATGTATGGCAAAAAATAATACTCCCATCGTTAAACTCTCACGCCGTCTCGGTATTACTCTTGGAAAAGAAAAATACGTGCGTCGTCGACCGTATCCACCTGGTATTCACGGGCCTAAACAGGCTTTACGAAAACCACGCCTTTCTTCCTATGGTTTACAGCTTTTAGAAAAACAAAAAGCGAAAGCTGTGTACGGACTTTTGGAAAAGCAATTTAGCCGATATTTTGAAAAAGCATCTGCCTCAAAAAGCAATACATCAGAATTAATGATTCAGTTGCTTGAAAAACGTCTTGATAACGTTGTTTACAGACTTGGTTTCGCAAAAACACGAAAACAAGCACGACAACTCGTGGGACATGGATTTGTTCAGGTGAATGGTGAACTCGTGGATATTCCATCCTACGGAGTGAAAGTCGGGGAAGAAATTTCCGTCAAAGAATCCAAGAAAGAAAAGGGAATTGTGAAGACGATGGCTGATTTTCACAAACAGACGCAAATTCCAAAGTGGCTTGATTCAGATATTGCCGCACTGAAGGGGAAAATTACAGGTGAACCGCAATTGGACGATGTAGAGAAAGTATTCGATCCAAGACTCATCGTCGAATT
>CAYHDY010000037.1:0-10566 GCA_964355525.1 uncultured Gammaproteobacteria bacterium
ACGATTTCTTTTCGTTGCGCTTCCGGAAGGCCTTTTTTTGCATACGCCTGTTCAACCTGATATTCCAATTTTTCGAAAATATTTTCCGGCGTAAATATTTGACCATCCACCGTCACAGGACCTGTGATCTTTAACAGATCGGAAGCAAACGTAGGAGTAAACGCAATGACCCCATCAATTTTTTCCGCAGATGGAACATGCGCACGAACATCCGGAGCAAGAGCATCCGATTCTCGCGTAAACGTCTCGATGAATTTTTGCGCGCTCACTCCGAAATCCGGCGACCAGTTTGCATCGCGAAAAAACCAGAGCGGAGTTTCATTATATTTTTGAAGCGGATACGGCGCCGGTTCTTTTACAATTTGAGCAGACGCACGATCAAGGGCGTACACGTCCGCTGTTTTTATTGACTCAATATTTCCTTTGGAAACCGTCATGATCCCATAATTTCCTGCGAATCCTCCGGCCGGTCTTAATTCCGCGTTGTTCAAAAACAAAATCAAATGATGATTGATTCCATCCATTCCGGAAAATGCGGGGATTACATTCGCAAACCGACTGACGCGATCCAATGTTTCTTGCGTTTGAATAAGTTCTTCACGCGTTTTTTCCATCACGCTCGAAAACGACCCTAATGTTTCTCGCGCCGCGAGATCATCCAGTTCTATACGAGCAAGAGCAAGTCGATTCGAGATAAGGGCAAATTGACCAGCCGCTGTTTGCAATCGGGCAAGGACGATCCGTTTTGTTTCCGGAGGTAAATCAGAAAACGTAATCTGGGGAGAAAGTCCGGCCGCAACATTCGTCAAATAATCTTCATTCAATCCCGAAAGCTGAAGAACATTCGTTCCAATCTCACTCACTGTTTTTAAGGCGATGACAACATCGTCTCCCGCAAGAATCAATCCTTCCGCTTGCTTAAGAGGTGTCCCGATGAACGGAAGAACATGTCCTGTTGCGAGAATGGGGAAAAATCGTTTTGCTTGTCGAAAGGAAGCGTTGGCATGATCAAGCGATTCATTTGCTTTTTGAAAATGGAAAAGCAAAACATCCGCTTTCGCAGAACGAAGTGATTGAATTCCGTCTGTTGCATTTGCAAAAACTTCGAGGACGGCGAGACCGAACACAATCACCCATACACAAAATACAAGAATTCCCCAAAACAAAATCTTCCGCAAAACAAGCTGGCGTGATCGTCGTGCGTGAATGGAAGGAAAAAAAGAAGAATCGTGTGACACATGGAGACAGTATAGCGCATTTAGGATTTTATTTCGCAAACTGTTTGCGAATCTGATATCCCGAAATCTGTTTTGTTTTCCTGATAAACTTCCTTTTTTTCCACATACGAGGAATTAATCCGATTGCCTGCGGAATCGCCCGTCTATTTGATCCTTGAAAAAGTGTCGCGAAGCATCGCAAACTCTCTATAAGAACGAGACGCGGAAAGGAAACAATAAACGAGACGAAATCGAGATGCTTCAATAAAATCAACCATTGATTACGTGTCGCATAAAAATGACTTCGTTTTGATTGATTCTTTCGGGTTTGAAAACGGGCGAACCATCCCGTTTTTTCTTCGTCATACATTCCACGATGATGATACGCGACGGCTCGCGGTTCATACCACGCGGACAGACCAATTCCTTGCATACGCCAAGCAACATCCACATCTTCTTTTTCTGTAAAAAAATCTTGATCAAAAAACTCATCCTGATATCGGATCGCTTGCAAAGCACGCGCCCGATAGGCGACAAGAGATCCTCCGATCCCAAAAACTTCTCCCGCTTCATCAAATTGACCTTCATCCAACATTCCGGCTCCGCGATCTACGCAAAGAAAATTTTTCTGCAATTGCAACCCAACCGAATCGATACGATCCGAACGTACCGTGGTTTTCAACGCTTCATCGGAAACACCGTCTCCATATGCACGTAAGACTTTCCCTCCAAACATTCCATAGGACTCCTTCCCTTCCGTTGTTCGGACAAGTTCTTCCAAATAGGTAGGTGTCAAAAAAATATTCGGGTTCATGATCAAAATCAACTGATTCTCCAAATCCTGTTCATCCCGATGTTCGATCACATAACGGATCCCTTGATTGTGCGCGCCGCAAAAACCGAGATTGCGCACATTCCGCAGACACATGACCGAAGGAAATTGTTCTTTGAGAAATTCCGCGACTCCATCCGTTGAACCGTTATCGATCACGAGTACCGTAAAATCCGTAAACGTTTGTTTAAAAATCGAATCCAAAAGATCCGGAAGAAACGGCATGGAATTCCATGAAACAATGTGAATCGATATTTGCGGGGACATAACGGAACAACTTATTTTCCTCGCTGTTTTCTTGTCACTTCAAATCCCAAATAATTTCCAATCATCAAACGTGTCTGTGCATCGATCGCTGGAAACGAACCGAATAAAATAAACGTGATCGGCAACAATCCCCATTGCAAAATCATGATGAGCCATGTGTAGGGACGTACTTTTTCTGGACGGCGCGGAAGAAGCGTGAGGGACATCGATGCAGAAAGAAACATCCCGATCATGGCGAGCTGCATGATTTGTTCAAGCGTAAACGGTGCAGCTTGCGTGATGGCGTTTGTGTTCCCTTTTGCAACCCAAAGCGGCAACCAACCGAGCATAAACATAATAATCGGCGCCGTCGCCCATGTGTACATTCCTTCGATGTGATTAAAGATGTACTGAAACTTTTTTCGTTTTGGAATCGTCTTGTCGCGTCTGAATCCATCGATCAAGTACGGCAAATGTTCAACGCCCCACGCCCAACGACGCATTTGACGATACAGTCCGACCAAAGACTCACGATATGTGGATCCCGTAACAGCATCCATGGAAACCGGAAGAAACATCGGCGTTACGCGATACTCTCCGTGATAGTGCAAAAACGCTTGCATGAAAATACGGGAATCCTCGCTCACGATATCTTTTTGCCAGAAACGAACATCTCGCAACATTTTCCACGGCATCGAATGCGAAGAGAACGTCCAAAGTCTCTCGGAACGTGCAAGTTCTCCAAACAACCAGAACGTCGTTCCAAATGCACCGACTCGAACGGGAGCAGAAGCTGTCCAGATATTGTTTGAAAAAAGAGCGACGGGTTGATACGAACTATGCGTTGGATTTTCCACGGTGCAATAGAGATACGTCAAATACGAAAAGTAATGTTCATGTGCAATCGTGTCGACATCAAATGCCGACGCCACAATCTTTTCATCAGACAATTCCGGAAATTCTTTTTTCAAAGCCTCCTCAACGCGATGACCCATCCAATTCAAATTCGAACCTTTTCCCGGGATCTCATCTGGAAGTCCTTTTGGATGAACCGTGAAAATCATTTTTTTGAAAACGGTTTCATACTTTTCTTGCACACGTTTTACAATCCCATCGAACTGTTCTCTATCTCCTTCTTCCCCGCCGAGGGCGATGATCATCCGATCACAAGGAAACGAATTATTCTTTAACGATTCGAGAGTTGTTGCAATGATGTCATAGGATTCTTTGTACGTCGGCAAAAAAATCACATGAACAATCTCTTTGCTTTTCTCGATCGATGATAATTTATCCCGCCAATTCACTTTGATCGCACGATGATATTTCACCCACGCAAGAATAATGAAAATGTTAAAATAGATTACGCGATAGAGCCACAGCAAATCGAAAACGATGATGAAAATAATGACCCAAAGCGGTTGGATAAACGAAAACAAAAGGGCACACACAAATGTTCCCCAGACCAACAGGCCGGGGAACATCTCCCAAAATCGCAATTGTCCGTAATGATATCGTTCCATTTTTATCGTTCAGATGAAATATCTTTCTTCAGACGCGTGAGAAAATGCGCAGCATGTTCTTTTCCTCCAAGTCCAAACGCAAGTCCTCCCGCAAGAGCGAGCATAAACACCAATCCGGTAAACAAAACGCGAATAAGATCCGGAGCGATTTGCAATTGAACAAGGGCTGCCATGAAACTAAAAATCAGAATGGCCCATTTGGAGAGACCGGAAAGAAAATGTGCAGAGGCAAGATGCGCCGCCTCAACCGCAGAACGCACGACATTCTGAACAAAATTTCCCAGCAAAATTCCTGCAAGAAGAATAATGACAGCGATGATCACGTTTGGAATGAACAAAACGACTTGTTTCAAATAGTCTGTCACTTCTTTCCATCCCAAAATGTCCGTTGCTGCGATAAGCGAAACAATGATGAAAAACCATTTAACAATCCAACCGAACAAGGAGCCAATGTGCAATCGAATGCCTGCGCGTTCAAATTGAGATTTGATTTCCAACTTCTGCGCAAAATCGTCAATATGTAAAAGTGCAATGATCTGTTTCACGACACGTTGCAACACAAGTGCAACAATAACTCCGATGACGAAAACAATGGCGGCTCCGATTACATTTGGGACATACGCGATGATCGTATGCCATAATTCCAAAAGCGGACCTTGCAAAACATCCGTTGCGATATTCATAAAATGTGCTTAATGAATAAAACGATTACTCGTAGTATAACACTTACGGTTTTGCCTGCGTGATCATCGGCGGACGATCATACAACGGCAGAACAAAAGGGGATTCTTTTGTTGGGAGATCTCGGATTCCTTCAAGCAATTGTGAGAACGATTGTTTTTCCGGATTCGGAAGAGAAATCACAGGAATATTTTGCGTAAAGGCGATTGTATTTACGATTGTGACACTCACACGACTGGCCGTAAACGATCCGGGACCCGGTACGACGAAAATACGCTTTATTTTTTCGAGAGAAATCTGATGTTTTGAGAAAAAAGTCTCAATCGTTTGAAGATACTGTTCCGGAGCAATGGAAAACGATTCTTCGAAAATCTCCCCGTGTTCGTTTCTGTACCCAAGTGACATCTCTCCGATGTCTTGTGCAGCAATCAAAAAATCCATACGTTAAACACGATCAATCATCACAACCTTTTCCGCATTCAAAATGGAAGAAAGAAAGCGGTCGGCAACTTGGCGACGATCACGAAACTCATCTTTCGGCATCAAGGTGTAATTGATTTCGTAGGGAATTTCCAATTCAAATTTTTTGATCATCTCCTCAAGCAAAGATTGTTTAATGTCTCCAACGATCAAAATATCGGTCGGAATTTCTTTTGCATCCACAAAGCGACCTGTGAACGCAAAATAATAAATACTCCCCTTCCCATCGATCTCCTGCACAAGATTTTGTTTCAGAAGAATTTGTACTTTTTGAAACAGCGAACGCAAATCATCAAACAAAATAAAATCCGTATTCGCGGTGTAAAATTTTTTCTTTTCCGAAAGAGCCGTCGATGTCCGCACGCGATCCGATTGTTTTTCCAAAATCAACCCCATATCAATCAAATTTTTCAACTCGCGCCGAACCGAATTCAATTGGGCATCAATGCGACGTGTCAGTTCACGCACATAAAACAGCTCTTTTGGTTGTTGCAAAAAAAGACTCATTAACCGAGCCCGTGTTTTTGAACCAAACATCTGTTCAATGTTGAAGATTTGTTTTTCCATACAATTCGGTTGCACCAAGCGTGTATCCAGGTATAATGTACACAATCATCATCCCGAACGCAACGATCGTATGCCTCCTTATCTCAAAGCCGCTGAATACGAGCCAAAAACACCTCAAGAGCATGTGGATGGGCTTTCTTGCATCCTTCCTCTTGAAGGTCGCAACGGGTTTGTCTTTGTCCTTGCCTATCTCAGCAAAAAAAGTCCGGATTCCGAAACACTTCTACAACTGTTAAGCGATCAGGCGCATCGATTAACAAATTCATTTGGAAAAGAAGCGAACGCTCAACATCGCTTTGAACAATTTCTGGGTGCACTCAATGAAACGCTTTCGCAAGTTGTGCGCGAGGGACGGTTCTACATTCCCATTCAACATTTTCATGCGGTTGTCGGAATTATTTGCGAAGATCAAATGTTTCTCTCAGGAGCCGGAGAACTTTCCGGATTATTTCTTCATCGCAAACCTTCGCAACGTTATCAAGTGTTCAATATCTTTCGCAGTATTCAAACAGAGCAAGCTCTTCCCACGTGGGAAAAACCGTTTGCTGTTGTCCTCGATGGAGATCTTGAAAACGGCGATGTCTTTTGCGTCTGTCAAAAAGATTTACAGCGTGTCATTCCCGCCGATGATCTAAACAGCATTCTCACTCAGATTCCTCCAAAGAGTGCGACGGAAAAAATCCGACAATACTTTTCTCACAACGACGGACTCCTTCTCATCATCTTCAAAGCGGAAGATCCAAATTCTCAGGTGACCGAAGCACACGCTAAACCCCTTTCCGACGTTTCGATCGATTCGTTCGTTCGCGGACAAGATGAAACGGCGCGCTTGCTTGAAGATCAAAAACCAAATATCTTTGGCTTTATTCGCACGTGGATCGTAGCCCAGTACAAAAAACAAACGGCGCGATCACGCATTTTATCTGATTTGAAACGAGGAGAATCTAAAGGAAAAATGGCTATGCGTTTCGCAGAAGTCATTGGAAGATCCCTCATAAGAATAACGAAACGCGCTTACATTCATACAAAAGTGTTTGCCATTGCCGTTTCAAAAAAAGAAACACGAGGAACGATCGTGGAAAATATTCTATCGAAAAAACACACATTCTTGAGTCACGGAAAAACACTCCTACAAAAAAGCCAATCTCTTTCGACAAAAACAAAACGGTCAGTCGTAATCATCGTCATCCTCGTTTTATTTCTTGGAACAGGAATCTTCTTGTTATCGCAATCACGCGCTAAGTCCGCCGCGCAACATACCTATGATTCTCAAGTTTCCCTCATTCAAGACATCATGGATCGTGCAGGCGGAGCGATGATTTATCGTGATGAAAATCAAGCGCGATCCCTCTATCAACAAGCGATAAGCCTTGTCGGACAATTACAAACAGACCTGCCGGACCGACAAGAAAAAGCAAAAAAACTTCTTTCAGACATTGAAACAGCGATGGACGAACTGCGTCACGTCGTTCATGTTCCAAATCCCGCTCTTCTTGGAGACGTCGCTGCAAGCACGTCTGGAATCTCCGGAGTTCACCTCATCCATATCGCTCATGAAACATTTGTGGTCGGAAGTGACCAAAATATCTATCGTCTGGATGTATCACAAAAAATCTTCAAGGTCGCCAATACGGCACCCATCACTTCACAATCCATCATTTCCATTTCTACAGACGACAAACGCATCTATCTACTCGATTCCGCAAATCACCTGTTTGCCTTTGATCCTTCAAATAACAGCACTGTACAGGTTACCGTTCCGCTTGATGAAGGCCGATGGAAATCGTTTCTTTCCTATGCAAATCGACTCTACCTTTTGCAAAGCTCTCCCGACGGAACAGACAGTCAAATCATTCGATTCAACCGTTCTGGCGACGGATTTGGATCCGGACAACCATGGATCGCCTCTAAAACGGATTCGCTTCGTGAAGCCACATCACTCACACTCGACGGTTCTCTCTACATCCTGAAGTCGAACGGACAAACGTTTCGTTTCGAAAATGGAAGTGAAGTCGGTTGGATGCTTGGTGTCGTGGATCCGCCTGTCACGCAAGCAACACAAATCTGGACGAACGCGGAAAGTAAATTCATCTACGTTCTCGAACCGAAAGGAAAACGATTCATCGTTTATAAAAAAGATACGGGAACATTTCTCACTCAATTTACTTCCGACTCGTTCGACGACCTCAAAGAATTCGCCATTGATGAAAAAAATAACACGATCTATCTTCTCTCAGGTTCAAAACTCTATTCGATTGCCGCAAGTCATTTAAGAATGTAACACCAATCCTATGATGACAAAAAAAATACAACGCATGATCATTTGGATTGTCGCGATCATAATCATTCTTGTCGTCGGGTTCGCAGGAAAAGATCGACTTCCTTTTCTACGATCGACCGCACAGACGACAAATCCGTCGGAAGTCGTTGATGAATTCACGGGCACGTGGCGCGGTGAGGGTACAACCAAAGACGATTACAAATGGTTTGTTGTCTACACCTTCAAAAACGGAACGTATACAATGACAACGGATTCCGCGATGAAAGACAACGGAACATACGTGATCGCAAAACGTTTCCTCGACGGATCCATACAAATGACAAAAACATCCATTCTTTTCAAAAAAACTTACGATGTGTTTAACACATTTACAGATGATGGAAAAACAATGACAATCGACGGGATGAAATTGTATAAACAATAGACAAAAAAAGAATCCCATCGGGATTCTTTTTTTGTTGGATCATTATTTGATCACGGCTGTTCCTCCGGCTTCTGTCAATTTCTTTTTCATTTCTTCTGCTTGATCTTTTGACAAACCTTCTTTGACAACTTTAGGTGCAGCATCAACGAGGTCTTTTGCTTCTTTAAGTCCAAGACCTGTGACCTCACGAACAACTTTGATCACGCCGATCTTGTTGTCTCCGCAAGCAGTGAGTTCAACATCGAAAGATGTTTTCTCTTCTGCGGCTGGAGCGGCTGCTCCTCCTGCTGCCATCATCATTGCTGGAGCGGCTGCGCTCACACCAAATTTCTTTTCCAAAAGCTTAACGAGTTCTGCGAGGTCCAAAACGGACATTTGTTCAACGCTCTCAACAAGAGCCTTGAATTTTGCTGGAACTTCTACGATTTCCATGTCTGACATAAATTTAAGGTTAGGGGTTAGAGTTAAGCTTTTTGTTCTGCGATTGCATTCAATGCAACCACGAGACCTCGGAGATTGCCGGCAAGCACATTAACGAAGCCGGAAACCGGAGCGTTGAGAGTCCCAACGAGTTTTGCGAGAAGTTCTTGTTTTGATGGCAAGCTTGCGAGTTGATTCACAGCAGCACCGTCAACAAAAGATCCTTCCAAAATTCCAGCGACCATCTTGAAACCTTCTCGTCCTTTTGAGAAATCTTTCATGATTTTTGCAGGAGCAACTTCGTCTGTATAACTGATCGCTGTCAAAATACTTCCATCAACGAGTCCTTTCGAAAGGGTCATTCCCTTTTGTTCGAGCGCGCGGATAAGAAGTGTCTTTTTGGTAACAACGAAATCGACACCTTCCGCATGACCTTTGGAACGAAGTGCATCGGCGTCACTCATGGTAAATCCGGATACGGATGTGAACACAACAGACTTCATTTTTCCAAACTTCTCTGCGAGTTCGTCGATCATTTCTTGTTTCTGAGCACGTGTTTTTGGCATAGGTTTGTACGTAGCTTCTTTAGTTTACTCATTCGACCTTTAATAAAAAAATCCGGGCTTCCGCCAGGACTACATGAAAACGGTCGAATTCGACTCGTGTTTCACCTCGACAGGACTTACTCCGCCTTTGGCGGAAACCTGTTGTCTTGGGCGAATGGATTTGATGAAAGAATAGAGGATTAATAGAAACATGTCAAGAAACGTCCCCACCCATACCCTCCCCTGTGGTCAGGGGAGGGGTAGCGAATGTGAGTCCCTCCCCCTGAGTGCAGGGGGAGTCGGAGGGGGACGCGGATTAAAAAACCGACCTTTTACGAAGTCGGCAGATTCGGGGAGACCCGGAAGAAGATGATCGTCGTGTCGTGCTTGGGAGTTCCGTGCGTCTGCATGAGTCTCATTTCCGCCATCTCTTTCAGAGCTTCAAGCGAATGAGAAACTGCGTCGTTTTCTTTCCGCAACTGTTCGAACACTTTTTGAACGATCTTCCTTCCGCCGTCGGAACAAAGAGCAAACAGGAACGTGCGTTCTGGATTCAACGTGAACGAAGTCACATCGGGTTGCGGTGTCAGTGCCGGATGAAAGGCACACAGGCCGAACCCTCGCGTCACAGCAAGCGACTCGCGCGACCAATGCGCGGGAGAATCGCGATGTTGCAAACGGAGTTTTTCAAGACCGAACGAAATGTGTCCGTAACCAAGATCGACAATACGAAAGTTTCCGGATTGAACAAACGGCGTCAAGCGCACTTCCTCTTTTTTGTCGCTCACGCGATGATCGCGTGTATGAATTTCGCATCCATGCGAAGCTTCCGCAGAGAATCGATACACCCGACAGTCACCCGCGTGCGCGATCGTGACTTTGGGCATGGGTCCATCTACGACGCTGACGCACGTCGCAACAGCGACGATGGTTCGATTATCAAACTTCCGCGAGACGGATTTCTCGACTTCCGCGAAAATTTCCGGAAATACCTCCTCTGATTTTCCTGCGAACTGCTTCGCAAGTTCATTCGCAACGAATTGCGCGAATCCCGCGATTTCGATGCGACGTTCATTCCATCCGTGCCCGTCAACAACGGTTGCGAAAAACGGTTGACCGGGTTCATTCAGAACAACACAAGCATCTTCTGAGATCGGATGTTTTTTCCGCGAAGCGGCAACGACGACATGTGCAACGTGCAATCCTCTACCTCCCATCGAAAATTCCCGAAATTGGGAAACAAAAGTTTAGCAGAAAAAGTGAAATTTGTAAAGGGGTCTTGGATGAAGTTTTTTGTGAAATAAAAAAGATCGGCTTTATCAACCGATCTTCCTCATGCGATTATCCTCCGAC
>CAYHDY010000038.1:0-10534 GCA_964355525.1 uncultured Gammaproteobacteria bacterium
TGAAAATCGCTGTGCCTCTTGAGGTTGTTCGAAAAGAAGGGGATGAAGCAATTCGTGCGATCGTCGACGTCATTCGCAAAGACGGAATGGAAGGAATCGTGATAGGAATTCCAAGTGCCGTCGCGACTCACTCGAACGAGAAACAGATCACAATCGTTCGTGCGTTCATCGACAAACTGAAAACGCAGACGGATCTTCCGATTGAAGAAGAAGACGAATCGTTCACGACCGCGGAAAGTCGACGGCTCATGTTCGAAGAAGGGGCGGAGGCGGAAGAGGACGCGCTTGCGGCGATGGTGATTCTGCAATCGTATCTGAATCGCTCGTAATATGTCTGTGCTCTTTGAATCGACTGCGTTGATTCTTTCCTGGAAACCGTATCGCGAATCCGATCGATCGTATTCCGCGTTTACACGAGAGCATGGGAAGATCGAATTCGTTGCACGCGGAGGACAAAAGCCGCTTGCGAAATTGACGCCGCATCTTGAAACGGCCGCGGAAGTTCGTTTACTTCTCGTCGACGGTCGACAATACTTTACCGTCGCGGGAGTGGATCGATCACGCGGATTTCATTCGATCTATCAGAATCTGACGAAGACAACGCTCGCGCAAAACGCGTTTGCTCTCGTCGACCTCGGAACGCGCACACATGAGATCGATGAAGATTTGTATCGATTTTTGCATGCATGGCTTGAGTTCGTCGAAACGTTGCCTGAAATTACATCCGAACGTGCAGGATTCCTCCTCGCCTCCTTTGCTTTGAAGTTTCTTGCTCATCTTGGGTATCATCCGGAATTGAATCGGTGTCTCGTGTGTCGATTGTCGATTCGCGCAGAACAATATCGATGGCATGCGCTCAAAGGTGGTGTGGTTTGCCAATCATGTTTCGATAAAGATCGCGAACAATGGTTCTCCGCGCGACTTATTGATGATGTTACACTCAAGTTATTACGCTTTGCTCTTACACAAGAATTCGTCGAACAACTCCGACCACACTTGTCCGGTAATATCCTCGCGACATTTCACGAGACAATCGAATCATTCATTATCGCTCACTTTCCGGTCATCCCAGCTGTGTCGATGCGGGAAGCATGCAAGCATTTGTAAAATTTTAAAGAAGTGTACTCACGTACTAGTACATATATGTACTAGTACGTGAGTACACTTTCTACGGTTACTTTTCCATTTTTTATGATTCCAACTCTCATCAAATCCATCGGTCAATTCGTCGGACAAGAAGTTCAACTGCAAGGTTGGTCGTACAACTTTCGTTCAAGCGGAAAAATTTTCTTTTTGCAATTGCGTGATGGTTCGGCTCGTGTGCAGATCGTTTATTCGAAAGCGGATGTATCTGAAGAAACGTGGGCAGCACTCGAATCATTGCGACTCGAATCATCCGTTCGTGTATTCGGTCGTGTGAAAGAAGATGCACGCGCACCGTCCGGTTTCGAACTTGATGGACTTTCGCTTGAAATTATTTCTCTCGCGATGGATGAATATCCGATCGGAAAAAAAGATCACGGTCCGGATTTTTTGCTCGACAACCGTCACTTGTGGTTGCGCTCTGACAAGCAGTGGGCGATTCAACGTGTGCGCGATACGATCATCACCGCAACCTACAACTATTTTCACGAAAACGATTTTGTAAAATTCGATACACCAATCCTCACCCCAACGTCGTGTGAGGGAACAACGGAACTTTTTGAAATGGATTATTTCGACATGGGCAAGGGCGAACCTGAATCGGTAAACGCGTCGACTGGCAAAGCCTATCTCTCACAGTCGGGGCAGCTCTATCTCGAAGCGGGAATCATGTCTTTCGGTCGTGCGTTCGACTTCGGCCCGGTCTTTCGCGCGGAAAAATCAAAGACGCGTCGACATCTCACTGAGTTTTGGATGATGGATGCAGAGGCGGCTTTCGTCGAACATCAGGGCAACATGCAAATTCAAGAAGGATTGATTTGCCGAATCGTTCACGATGTTCTAGCGAACTGCCAACATGAACTCAAGATTCTCGAGCGCGATGTAAAACCACTCGAAGCGATCCAAGCACCGTTCGTGCACATGACGCATCAAGAAGCGATCGCAAAATTGCGCGAGCTCGGTTCCGACATCGGCGACATGGATGACCTTGGTGCGGACGATGAAACGATTCTTACACAACAGTTTGATCGCCCGATCTTCATCGAAAAATATCCTGCAGCCGTGAAAGCATTTTACATGAAACGCGATCCTGAGAATCCAGAATTCGTTTTGAACAATGATCTTCTCGCGCCGGAAGGGTACGGGGAAATCATCGGAGGTTCGCAACGCGAAGATGATTACGAGACGTTGCTCGAAAGAATGAACGAACACAACCTCGCGATCGAACCGTTCCAGTGGTACCTCGATCTGCGCAAATACGGATCCGTGCCGCACTCCGGATTTGGTTATGGGCTCGAGCGTATTACCGCTTGGATGTGTGGACTTCAACACATTCGCGAGACGATTCCGTTTCCACGATTGATTAACCGATTGACTCCTTAGTATCTAAAACCGATTTGTGAATAACAGATCGGTTTTTGTTTGACAATCTTCCCACCCTTTGCGACAATACTCTCACTTATGCACAGTGTTTCCTTCGCAAATAATAACGATGATAACAGCGACTAACGCTGGTCTTCTTTGTGCAAGGAAAACGCCAATGAAACCAGCGAGAGCTGGATTTTTGCTTCTATGAACAGAACTTTTATTTCAGACGCACCTACCGTTGTCGGACAAATGATTCGCATTAACGGTTGGGTGAATACACTTCGTAAGATGGGAGACAAACTTGTGTTTATCGATCTTCGCGATTCTTCGGGGCTGGTTCAGGTTGTCGCGTACAAACCGGATCTTGATGAAGCGACGGCGATGATTGTCGATTCGTTGAAGCCCGAGTACGTACTCGAAATCGAGGGTGAAGTGAAAGCTCGCGGAGCAAAGCAGATTAATCCCGAGATGATGACGGGTGCGATCGAGATTGGAATCAAGTCGATCGTTGTTTTGAACACATCCGAGACGTTGCCGTTCCAAATTGATTCAGATACGCGAGTCATCAACGAAGAGCTTCGTTTGAAATATCGTTATCTCGATTTGCGATCGGAGCGCATGCATCGCAATTTGGTTCTTCGCGATAATGTCGAAACATTTTTTCGTGATTATCTGCACAAACAAAAATTCATCGAAGTGGAAACTCCTATTCTCACAAAGGGAACGCCGGAAGGAGCACGAGAATTTCTTGTTCCAAGTCGTCAACATCCGGGAAAGATGTATGTGCTTCCGCAATCGCCGCAACAGTTCAAACAACTGTTGATGGTCGGCGGTGTCGATCGTTATTACCAAATTGCGCGTTGTTTTCGAGACGAGGATCAGCGCGGAGATCGACAACCCGAGTTCACACAACTCGACATAGAAATGTCGTTTGTGAATCGCGAGGACGTGATGCAACTTGTTGAAGCGATGATGATCGAGATGGTGAAAACTTGCGCACCGGAAAAACGCATTCAACAAATTCCTTTTCCTCGATTGTCTTATCAAGAGTCGATGGAGAAATATGGAAATGACAAACCAGATTTACGAGAAGATAAAGAAGATCCGAATTTGCTCGCGTTCGGTTGGGTGATCGACTTTCCATTTTTTGAAAAGACAGAAGAAGACGGATGGACATTTACACACAATCCATTTTCATCGCCGAAGCCGGAGCATATGGAAATGCTGATGTCCGCCAAAGGCGGATCCGCCTCCGGCGGAGAAGACATCGGAAAAATTTTGACAACGCAATACGATATCGTCCTCAACGGATACGAAGCGGGTGGAGGAAGTATTCGCAATAACAAACCGGAAGCCCTTCGAAAAGTTTTTGAAGTGATGGGCTTTACGGACGAGCAAATCGAATCACAATTCGGTCACATGCTCGAAGCATTCAAATTCGGCGCGCCACCACATGGGGGAATTGCGCCAGGCATCGATCGCATCGTCATGATTCTTGCAAATGAACCGAATATCCGTGAGGTGATCCCGATTCCAAAAACAGGAGACGCTCGTGACGTGATGATGGGTGCTCCGAGCGAGATGCCGGAGTCCGCATTGAATGCTGTACACATACAACAAAAAAAGAACTAAACAAAGCGATAAATCCCGACACTATGTCGGGATTTTCTCTTTGCGTGTTCGAGTCGCTTCGGGTAAAATGCATTCATACATATGTCTTTTGAAGTTGCTCTCGAACAATTTGCTGGACCGTTTGAACTTTTGCTTCAATTGATTGAACAAGAGGAGCTTTCAATTACAGATGTTTCACTTTCGAAGGTCACGGAATCGTTTTTGAAACATATTGAGGATTCACATCCGACGGGGGATGAACTCGCAGATTTTTTGATCGTCGCAACAAAGTTGTTACTCATCAAATCGCGGATCTTGTTGCCGGTGAAAGATGAAGAGGAAGAGGACACATCAAATCTTGCGTTGCAATTGAAGATGTATAAAGAATTTGTCGAATTGTCGAAACACATCGAGTCGCAGTTTAATGCGAATGTTGAATTATTTCCGCGTGAGAAAGCAGATGTGATTGTTCAAACAGAACTCGTGATTCCAAATGGACTTTCGATTCCTGTGCTTCAAGAATCTTTTCAAAAATTATTGAAACATCTCGAACCATTTTTTAAATTGCAACATGTTGCGATGGAACGTGTGATGTCGGTGAAAGAACGCTTGCAAGAAATTCGCGAGGCGATCCTTGAACGCGCACGATTCAGTTTTCGCGAGATCCTCGGTTCGGGTCACACGAAAGTCGATGTGGTTATCAGTTTCCTCGCTCTCCTTGAACTCGTGAAGCAACGCGTCGTGAATGTGGTTCAATCGGATTCATTTTCAGACATCGAAATTAATCGTGTGGATTAAATGAGTTATCGGCTGAGCCTGTCGAAGCCCGCACCTCGACAGGCTCGGTGAATAAAAAATATGTTAACAACACACATTGAATCGATTCTCTTCGCCGCAGCGAAACCGGTTTCAAAAGATCAGCTTCGCAAACAGTTCGCTGTTTCGGATGAAACGATCGAGGAATCGATTCACGATATTCAATCGCGATACAACAGAGCGACTTCCGGAATTCATCTTCTTGAGCAAGAAGGGAAGGTTCAATTCGTCACAAATCCAGATGCTTCTGAATCGGTTGCGACATTTTTAAAAAAAGACGCGACAAGTCCGCTCACAAAACCATCTCTTGAAACATTGACGGTGATCGCGTATCGCGGTCCAGTGACGCGTCCAGAGATTGAACAGATTCGCGGAGTGAATTGTGGAATTATTTTGCGCAATTTGCTCATTCGAGGATATATCGAGGAAGAACAGGATAACACGCGCTTGCAAATGGTCTACACCGTCTCAATGGATTTCATGCGTAAACTCGGACTCACACATCTTGAGGAACTTCCAGAATTTGAATCGTTTCACAACAATCAAAGCATTGATCAATTATTGCAGGATCTTCCCGCAGAGGATGCTGTATGATTTTAAGATTTTTTTCTCAACTCATTTTGAGTACTGTTTTATTGCAGATGTTTCCCGTTGATGGTGCGGATATACAGCGTCTTGCAACGGCATCTCAGGCGCAATTTGCACAGCCGTCGATGTATAATGCGTTCTCGCTTCCGACGCCACATTTGCCGGAAGCACCGGATGTGATCGGTCCGATGAAAATAAAACCAAGCAGCCTCGGGGTTGTCACGTCCGCCGTGAGTGCGATTGTGGTTGACCGAAAAAGCAAAAAGATTTTGTTCGAAAAAAACATTGACGCGCCGCGATCGATCGGAAGCATTACAAAGTTGATGACCGCATTTGTTTTTCTTCAATCGAATCCGAATTTACAAGCGCCCGCTGCACTTGAAGCGGCGGATTATCGATCGGGCGGAGTGCAACATATTTCAATGCAAGATCAGGCGACGGTGAAAGATTTGTTGTATGCGAGTTTGATCAGTTCAGACAATTCCGCAACAGCGTCGCTTGTGCGTATTTCGGGAATGACGAACGCGGAGTTTATTCGAAAGATGAATGAGGCTGCTGTTTCCATGGGAATGGAACGCACGACGTTTGCGGATCCGACGGGACTTTCCCCGAAGAACGAATCGGTTGTGACAGATATTGTAAAAATGTTGGACGCGGTTTCTCAAAATGACATCATCCGCGACGCAACGGAACATGATGAATTTACGGTCGATGGAGGTTCCGGAAAAACGTATACGCTCAAAAGCACGGATCAATTACTTTCCAGTTTTATCAATCAATCGCCGTATCATATTGTTGCGGGAAAAACAGGATATTTACCCGAAGCAGGTTACTGTCTTGGCACCGTCATGTCGTATGACGGTTCAGGGGATATTATCGTTGTCGTTCTTGGATCCGAATCGAATAGTGATCGATTCCAAGACATTAAATCTCTTGTGGTGTGGACATACAATACGTTTAAGTGGCCGGATAAACTTTCGTATGATACAAAAATTACTCGTTGAGTGGTACGGATACATTCCGCATGAAGTGATGACAATTTTTCTTGCGGCGGTTCCGCTTACAGAATTACGCGCTGCGATTCCGATTGCTGTTACGATTTTTCATCTATCACCTCCGATCGCTTATATGCTTTCTGTGATCGGGAACATGATTCCACTCGTTTTTCTTTTCTGTTTTCTTCCATGGTTTCTCCGAATGCTTGCAAATCGGTTTCCGATTTTTCATACCATGCTCGAACGTTATTTTTTCCGCCTCAGTAAAAAACACGAAGCGAAACTGAACGCGTATGGCGCATTGTTTCTGTTTGTCTTTGTTGCAATTCCTCACCCCGGCGGTGGCGTATGGACAGCAAGCACACTCGCGATTTTATTTCGGATGAAACGCCGCTATGCGATTCCTGCGATTGTATGTGGAACGTGCGTGTCAGGATTAATCGTTCTTTCATTAACGGAAGCGGCGATGAAGGTATTTTAAAAATCTTTTATGCGAATCGCGATTGACGGCACAACTCTTTGCGATTCTACGGGCGGCGTCGGAGCGGGAATCGAGCATTACACGTGGGAGATCACACGTGCACTTTTGCAATTAAAAACAAAACACACATTTTTAATTTTTGTTCCTTTCGTTCTCACAAAACCACGCATCAATGCCCTTATCGACGGCGCGCAGAGTCATGTGCAGATCGTTTATCTTCCATCTCTTCGTGTTTCTTTTTTGTCACGTCATCTCTTTTTTCCGCTTTTGATCGCGTTCCATCGTACGGATATTTTGTTCGCACCGTCCGGGCAATTACCTCTTTTTTGGCGCGGTCGTTCGATGATTACAATGCATGACGTTGCAATTTACGATCATCCGGAATGGTTCGCCGCACTTGGAGAACAAGATTTTTCGGTTCGCACGGTTGTTCCAAAATCGATTGAACGTGCGGAACGGATTCTCGCGGTGAGCGAAACAACAAAACAACGAATGATTCGATTATTTCCCGGTTCCGAAGAAAAAACATCGGTCGTATATGAAGGGGTGCGTCAACCGAAATTGAATGCGATGCGCGGATCATCATCCTTGTTTCCGTTCGATCGCGATTACGTTTTATTTCTCAGCACGCTCGAACCGCGAAAAAATTTAGTCATGGCTGTTCGTGCGTTCGATCTATTTTTGCAACAACATCCTGAGTCCGCTTCGAGTTCGCGATGTATTGTCGCAGGCAAACAAGGATGGGGAACCGATGAAACACTCGCACTCATTGCGGAAGTGAATCGCATGTGGTCCGAATATGAACCGGAGGGAGTGATTCGTTTGCTCGGTGCTGTGACAGAGGAAGAGAAATGGATTTTGTTGAATCGCGCGTCTGTGTTCATGTATCCATCGCTCTATGAAGGATTCGGGCTTCCCGTTCTTGAAGCGATGTCTGTCGGAACTCCCGTGATTATCACTCGCGAACAGGCACTCGAAGAGGTGAGTGGTGACGCGGCGATCACCGTTGCATTCGACGATGTTGAAGGAATGTCTCTCGCAATCGCTCAATGTTTGTTGCTTCCGGAGGCGGTCTCGTTGTTGCGTGAAGATGGAATCGCACGTGCGAAATTATTTTCGTGGGAACGTGCGGCGAAGGAAACGATGGGGGAGATTGAAAAGGATTGAGAGGACGGAGAGGATTAAGAGGACGGAGAAGGTTAAACTGTGAACCAAAAAACAAGAGTTAAAGACTCTTGTTTTGTTTTCATCTCAATCCTTTCCATCCTCTCAATCCACTCCATCTTTTTTCCTATAATTTCGTTTGCAAGTAAGCAATCAACACGACTTGTGCCATCAACGCGTAATAGAGGGGAACCTCTCCGTGTCGTTTGAGAAAAAAATCGTGGAAGAAGAAATGCATTTTGAAGAACCATTTCAGAAGCGGGGACTTTGTGAGGTCGTAAAGTCCGACGAGAAGATCCGGCAATACTCCACCGATGATTCCCCACGTGAACGTGCGCACTGAGTCAATGTCGCGCGTGTTTGCGATCATAAGCACAAAGAAAATGGCGACGATCGCATCAACGGCGACATACGCGACGGCGCGTTTCCGTTTCTTTTTATGAACGCGGAAGTTGTCTGCCATACCGGAATCTCCGTGCGGGATCATGTCGACAAGAAAGTGTGAGATAAATCCAAAGACAAATGCCAATGCAGGATTTCCAGCCGCTTTTGCAAGAACAGCCCCGAGGGTCGCATGTGTGGTTAACGTCATAATGAATGAAGGATAGCACGATTTTGCGGGTTTGTGAATCGTTATTGTATTCGTAGGAGCGGGTCTCGTGCCCGCCCTCGCAAAATTGAAAATAAAAAACGGGAATACGATTCCCGTTGAGCCTAACAGTTGTTGATGATGTCCGTGAGAAGCTGACCGAGCCGATCCGAATTCTGCTGCGCCTTCGCTGTGTGTGCCTCGTGATTGAGCACTTCTTGCGGACCGTTCATGATGTGTGCAAGCGCGAGGACACGGACGTCCGGGTACAGAGCTGCGACGCAACATTCGGGTTTGATGCTCATGCCGACAGCGATCGCACCGCGCGTTTCCATATTGCCTTTGTCGTGCACGATGCCTTCGATGTGCGGACCGCGCCAGAACACATACGATCCGAGCAGAGCGTTCGTCGGGCGGTACGAAGACTCATCGATCTGATCGATCCAGTCTTGATTCAGTACCTGTTCCGGAGAGCAGAACTCGCCTGGGAACAAAGGCATGGTCTCGTTGTAGCCGGACACGAATGCGTTGATGAAGACGATCGTGCCGGGAGTTGCGTCTGCACCGAGTCCGCCTGCGCCGCAGGTGAGGATCAGGTTCTTCACGCCGAGCTTGAGCAGAACTTCGATTTGCGTACGGACGAAAACCGCGATGTCTGGATTGAACGTACACTCGTTCATGTGCACGCGACCGCGTAGGATCAGCACGTCCTCGTCGCCGAACTTTCCGATCTCGATGCGCCGTTGGTGTCCCTGGATCGTTTCGAGATCGTTGCCTCCCGGGAATTCCGTGAGGTTGATGAACCTGGTTGAGCCTGTGTCGAGCGAATCGCCCCAGCCCGTGCCGAGCACGACAGCTTTCTTGATTGTTTGGCCTTCCTCGAGACCCAGCCGTTCGCGCGTTTTTTTTACGGCGATGTCGAGTCGAATTTCGTACCGGTGTTTTGTGATCATGGTGCCTCCACTGCAAGTGCAGCCTCGGAAGAGTAGGAGAAATAGTCGTTTGTGTCAAGATCCCCGCAAACAAAAACATCCGTGGTTCACACAGATGTCTTTGGTTGCGGGGATTGGATTTGAACCAATGACCTTCGGGTTATGCGTACCTTCCACAGTTTTCACTGCCCTCGACAGATTGTCGGAGTTTGGGGTCTGGACTTTCTCTTCACCCTCGATTTGCATCGTTCGGGTGTCTGCCATTAAGTCTCTACACCTTTCCGCCAGAGGCGGACTTGGCTCGGGATTACCATCTTTGAGGCTTCCCCGAATTTGACAGAATTCATACAGAAATTACTTTCTGTGTAGCCCACTCTAAGATCAAATTCCACGCGTCACGAAATTGCAAAGATTTTGGTTTTCGTTGGCGCTTTTGAGATTCAACCATATGAATCTCGCTTCCGTAATTTATGAACACATTTACCGGGAAAACATAGAAGAGGTTTAATTCTTCGATGTAGACCAGTGCAAAGTCAAAGTCAGATGCTTGATAAACAGATCGTTTTATCACGCGGCGATTCGTTTTTGTCCGACGATTATCGACAACGTAATTTCCTGATTTGTTTTTCCAAGCGCTCTTCACTTGAATTTTTGCCAAACAACCGTTGATATCGAATATCAGGTCGTAAGCAAGGCGATCGCCGATCGGACGCAATACACCCCAGTCATTTTGCAATGCTCGGAGGATAACGGCTTGTTCCGCGATGTCACCTTTCAGTTTGGTGTCCATGCAATTTGAGAGATCTTAGTAATTGAGCCCGACGAGCTGCCAGACTGCTCCACCCCG
>CAYHDY010000039.1:0-10361 GCA_964355525.1 uncultured Gammaproteobacteria bacterium
AACCAAAATGAATTGGCTCGAAAACATATCCGCAATTCAGAACTTTGTCAATCAAACACGCCATTTCCTTGACCTTTCGACACGATTCCATTACACTTTTCTCACTTATTAATTTTAGCCCCGTCCGGATCCGATCGAACTTTTAAGCGATCGCGTCTGACGGAAATTTTTTGTATGACAGACAAAGCGCAGACAGAGTTTCAGAAGTTGATGGAGGATTCAACCTATTTACATATTCCGAAAGTTGGAGATGTTGTGACCGGAAAGGTTGTGGGTGCAGGACGCCGCGAGATCCGTATCGATATTAACGGACTTTCAACAGGTGTTGTTCGCGGCCGAGAACTGTTTACAGAATCTGCAGAATACGGCGGACTGAAAGCAGGAACAGAAGTCGAAGCGACCGTTATTGAACTTGAAAATGAAAACGGAGAAATGGAACTCTCATTCCGCTTTGCCGGACAAAAGAAAGCATGGGAAGAACTCCGACGTTTGTTTACAACAGGTGAAACCATCGACGTTAAAATCATGGAAGCAAACAAAGGCGGACTTATCATTACCGTACAAAACATCACAGGATTCTTGCCTGTCTCTCAACTTTCTCCAGAACATTACCCTCGCGTAAGCGGTGGAGACAAAAATAAAATTCTTGAAAAATTGCGTTCATACGTTGGTTCAAAGATGAACGTGCGTGTGATTGATGTAAACGAAGGGGAAGAAAAATTAATTGTTTCTGAAAAAACCGTTTGGGAAGACGCACAAAAGAACGTCATTTCAAAATACAAAGTTGGTGACACCATTGAAGGTGAAGTAACGGCCGTCGCAGACTTTGGCGCATTCGTAAAATTCGATGCACTTGAAGGTTTGGTTCACATCAGCGAAATTGCATGGCAACGCATTGATCACCCACGTGATTTACTTAAGATCGGTCAAACGGTGAAAGCAGAAATTATCGGAATCGAAGGAAGCAAGATCTTCTTGTCCATGAAAAAATTGATCAAAGATCCTTGGGCAGATGTTGCGGCACGTTACACGATCGGCGAAATGGTTGAAGGAACCGTACTCAAAGTAAATCCGTTTGGACTCTTCGTCGAACTCGACTCTGAAATCCACGGTCTTGCCCACGTTTCTGAGCTTTCAGACAAACCCGTCACAGATGTCACAACAATTGCAAAGCCAGGAGATCGCATGTCCTTCAAGATTGTTTCAATCGAACCAAAGGAACATCGTCTCGGACTCTCCCTTAAAACAAACAGTGAACCAGCTGAATCCGCAGAACCCGTCAAAGGCAGTGAGACTGTCGAAACAGCAACCGAATAACCTATGAAACCGCTTTCAAAAAATCTAATCCTCGCCATCTTGGCCATTCTGGTCATCTCCGCAATTTTTTCGAGCTACTCGTTCAAAAAAGAAAAGCCGGAGGAGGTGAACGTGGCGAAAGTGGTAGAAGAAATTCAAAACGGATCCATTCAATCGATTGATATTGAAGGAGCCGACATTCGCATCGCTCTCAAAGACGGCGCGAAACAAACAACACGCAAAGAATCCACCGTTGCTCTTCCAGAACTGCTCATCAACTATGGTGTGACAGCAGAGCAATTGCGCAATGCAAACATTAACGTCAAAGATCGTTCAACCAAATCCTACATTTTGGGTGTGATCTTACCGTCCCTTTTGCCGCTTCTTCTTCTCATGCTGGTGTTTTGGTTCATGCTCCGACAAATGCAGGGAGCAAACAGTAAGGCGATGTCATTTGGAATGTCGAATGCAAAGGAAGCAAATAAAGAAACAAAATCGAAAGTGACCTTCGCAGATGTTGCAGGGGCAAAAGAAGCAAAAGAAGAATTACGTGAGATCGTGGATTTTCTCAAAAATCCAAAAAAGTTCGCAGACCTTGGAGCAAAATTACCAAAGGGTGCGTTGCTCGTTGGTCGTCCGGGAACAGGAAAGACCTTGCTTGCCCGCGCGGTTGCAGGTGAAGCGGGTGTTCCCTTCTACCACATGAGCGGATCGGAATTCGTTGAAATGTTTGTCGGAGTCGGTGCATCACGCGTTCGCGATTTGTTTGCACGCGCAAAGAAAACCGCACCATGCATTATCTTCATTGATGAAATTGATGCTGTTGGACGTCAGCGCGGTTCCGGTCTCGGTGGAAGTCATGATGAACGCGAGCAAACCTTGAATCAAATCTTGGTTGAGATGGACGGATTCGATCCAAACATCGGCGTCATCGTTCTTGCCGCAACAAATCGTCCGGATGTTCTTGATCCTGCATTGCTTCGTCCGGGACGTTTTGACCGTCGTGTCATTCTCGATCTCCCGGATATCAATGAACGTACAGCTATTCTCGAAATCTACGCAAAAAACAAACCGCTTGTTGCAGACATCAACTTGCGACGTGTTGCAGAACGTACCGCAGGATTTGCAGGCGCGGATCTCATGAATCTTTTAAACGAGGCGGCCATTCGCGCCGCACGTCGCAATGATTCAAAGGTCACGCAAGAAGATGTTCTCGATTCCATCGAAAAAGTCATGCTCGGACCGGAACGTCGCAGCGCTGTGATGAGCAAAGAAGAAAAGAAACTCACAGCGTATCATGAAGCGGGTCACGCGATCATCGCACATATCCTTCCAAATTCCGATCCTGTTCATAAAGTTTCAATTATCCCCCGCGGTTCCGCAGGCGGTTACACCATGAAAGTTCCATCTGAAGACAAACGTATGCACAAACGCGCAGAGTTTCTCGCAGACATGGCTGTCATGCTCGGTGGATTCGTTGCGGAAAAAGAAACGTTCGGAGATGTCACAACAGGTGCCTCGGATGATCTTCGCAAATGCACACGTCTTGCCCGTGAAATCGTCACACGTTACGGAATGAGTGAAACACTCGGACCACGCGTCTTCGGTGAAACGCAAGAAATGGTATTTCTTGGAAAAGAAATTCATGAACAAAGAAACTATTCTGAAAAGACCGCAGAGTTGATTGACCTCGAAGTTGAAAAACTGGTGAATGGCGCCCTTGAAACAACTCGTGGTATAATCCGAAAAGAAAAAATGCATCTGGATAAAATCGCGAAAGCACTTCTTGAAAAAGAAGTTCTCGAAAAAGAAGAATTCGACGCGCTCTTTTCCGGTAGCAATGCCGTTGCACCTAACACGTACACGACATAACTTTATCGGATAGATATGAAAAAAAATTCCACAGCGATTTATCGAACGCTATTACGCGAGAGCTTGACTCTCGCATGGCAGAGAAAAACGCTGTGGATTTTTGGTATCTTCGCTGCAATCGTTTCAACGGGTGGTGTCTTTGATGTCGCCACTGCGGGAATGCGACGCGTTCAACTCGGAGGAACATTCACCCATCAATTCATCAGCAGTTGTTTTGCGGGCTATTCCATGTTCGGTTCATTCCTTTCTCGAGCGCAAACACTCGGACCAACTCATGGGATCGCCGCTCTTTTCTTCATCATTCTTATCTGTGTCGGCGGAATCTTTCTTGCTGTTCTTTCTCAAACAGCACTCATTCATGGAATAAAATCGCCTACGCACGAGCATCCGAATGTGATTCGTAAACGTGCGCACGATCACATCGCCCGCATTTTTACATTGGATGTTCTCACAAAATTAGCTGGTGCCGTAGCGATTGCCATTGCAACGATTCCGTTTCTTTGGCAAGGTCCCGTCTCTGACAACACATTTCTTCTTCTTGCCTGTATTCAGTTAGTCATCTTTTTCCCACTCGTTCTCGTTATAAACATTCTTTCATTCCTCGCCATCATTCATATCATTGAAACCGAAGCAACTATTTCCGAAGCACTTTCGGTGGCATGGAATATTTTTGCGAGACACTGGCTTGCAACGTTCGAATATGCCATTTTACTTTTCCTTCTCATTGCTCTTTCAGGTTTTGTTCTGCTTGCCATCATTCTTTTTCTCACCGTCCCCTACGCTCTTATTTATTCCGCTTCTCTTCTCACAGGCTCGTTTATCATCTTCGTCGTTGCGAACGCTCTCTTCGGACTAGTTGCTCTTGCAATCATTCTCGCCTTTGGAGGAGCTGTCATCACGTTTCAATATAGTGCGTGGTATCTTTTCTACAAACAAACCGGTCTCCCCCTCCACGCACGTTTACCCATCGCAAAAACATTCCGCCTGTTCGGGATAAAATAAATTGCGAAGATTCCAAAAACCACATACACTGAGATAGAAATATCTCAGTTTTTGTTTGAAAAAAATTATGTCAACCGATTCACAAAGCATTGAAGATCTTTTGCATCACACCGGGGCGAAATCCGCGGATACTTCCGGTCAAACATCGACGGTGGAAGCATTTGAAGCAAAAATGCATGACGTACGATTAAAAGAAAAAGAAGTTGAGACCCAACAAATTGCACAAACGAATAAAGTTTCCTACGTGAACTTAAAGGGATTCCCTATTTCTCCGGATGCCCTTCGACAAATTCCAGAGGAACAAGCTCGCACAATGAATGTTGTCTGTTTTTTATTTACCGGTCCTGAAATTCGTCTCGGTTCAACAACGCCGACAGAACCCGCCGTCAAAGAATTGGTTTATCAACTGCAAGAACGCAATAAAGCGAACGGAGGAGTCTATCAAATCTCAGAAGAGAGTTTGCGCGTCGCGCTAAAGGCGTATGAAACACTTCCGAAAATAAAAGCGATCGTGAAAGGCGTCAAAATCACAGATGAAGAACTCTCCCGTTTTCAATCAGAAATGAAATCCTACGGAGATGTTCAAAAAACAGTTACTTCCGCCTCCATCACAGACATCATGACCATTCTCATCGCCGCCGCTTTGCAATTCGGAACATCCGATATTCACGTTGAGGCAGAGGAAAAGAAAATCATCGTGCGTTTCCGTATCGACGGCATTCTGCAAGAAGTCGCTTCCCTCCCGCATGAACTTTGGAAAAAAATCATCGCACGTATTAAATTAATCTCAGGACTGAAAATCAATGTGACCGATCGTCCGCAAGACGGACGTTTCACGATTTTCTTGAAAGATGGAGATACAGATGTTCGTGTTTCGACCATTCCAACGGCATGGGGCGAGTCTGTCGTTATGCGTATCTTGAAACCGAGCGCGATCAACGTAGAGTTCTCACAACTCGGTTATCGTCCGCTCGCGGAAAAACGATTATTGAAAGAAATCGAGAAACCGCACGGCATGGTGATGACAACAGGACCGACCGGTTCCGGAAAAACGACCACGTTGTATGCGATCCTTCGAAAATTGAATACGTCAGGCGTGAAAATTATTACACTCGAAGATCCGATCGAATATAAACTCGAGGGAATCAACCAATCACAAATCGATCACGCAAAAAATTACACATTCGGCGGAGGTCTTCGTTCGATTCTGCGACAAGACCCGGACGTGGTGATGGTCGGAGAAATCCGCGATCTCGAAACCGCCGACGTCGCGATCAACGCTGCACTCACGGGACATTTAATGCTCTCGACTCTGCACACAAACGATGCGGCAGGAGCGATTCCACGTTTCATCTCAATGGGTGTCAAACCATTTCTCCTCGCTCCGGCGATGAACGCGATCATCGGGCAACGTCTGACACGAAAGGTTTGTTTGAACTGCAAAGAAGAAATTCAACTCTCGCCCGAGCAACTCGCCTTCGTGAAAAAAGTCGCGAGCGAAATTCCACCGGCGTCCGGAGAAATCGTCAAACCGGAAACGGAATGGAAATTTTATAAAGGAAAAGGATGTGACATCTGCAACAAGTCCGGGTATAAAGGCCGTTTGGGAATTTACGAAATTCTCACCATGAGCGACGAGATCAAAGGTGCGATGTCGGAAAAGATTTCCGAATATGAAGTACGCGAACTCGCAAAGAAACAAGGAATGACCACAATGCAACAAGACGGAATCCTGAAAGTCCTCGATGGACTGACGACCGTGGAGGAAATTCTGCGTGTTGCTGGTGAGTCGACATAATTGAATTATGAATTACAGATACAACCTTCTTCAGCGTGAAGCCAAAAGAATCTATCGGTATTTTTATCCCGTGCAAAAATCCTCTTATACACTCGGGGAAGTTGCGGATATTTGCAGTGTCCGATTGGTTCCGCCGGAAGACTTAAGAGTTTTCTTTACACGTTGCATTAAAATGCTTCAAGAAATAAAAGGAAACGATATCGGTGATTATCTGGAGTTTGGTGTTTTTAACGGAGCGTCTCTGTCGAGCATGTACCTCACAGTAAAAGAACTCGGACAAAATTCCATCAGATTTTTTGGATTTGATGCCTTTGAAGGTTTACCCGCCGGCGCAGAAAACGAAGACGCGGGTGTTTGGAGAAAAGGATTTTACACATGTTCGTTTGAAAAGATGTCTGAATGTTTATTAAAACAAAATATACGACCTGAAAGTGTGAATTGGGTGAAGGGTTGGTATTCGGACACGTTAAATCAGAAAACGATTCAAAAATATTCTTTGGATAACATCGGAATTGTTTTTATTGATTGCGATACGTACAGTTCTTCAAAATCCGTTTTAGATTTTATCGGTCCGCTATTGAATCGAGAGGCGATTCTTTGTTTTGATGACTGGAAATTGAACGATCTTGATATCAAAGGTTTGGGTGAATATAAATCGTTTAATGAGTTTCTCGATCAACATCCGGAATTTCATGTCAAAGAAATCGAATCTTACAACAGAAAATCTCGATCGTTCTTAATTTCACCAAAGCGTTCATACGTATGAAACAGATAAATGTCGCTGTCGTTGGAGTGGGAAGTTTTACAAAAGCATTAGTCGAAGGAGTTTCTTTTTACACAAAGAACCCCGAGGAAGAAATCGGATTGCTTCATCCTCTCATCGGCAAATACAAAGTGAAAGATATCAATTTCGTTTGTGCGTTTGATGTTGATGAACGAAAAGTCGGTCAAAAACTCTACAAAGCAATATCCCAAGGGGCAAACGTTACAAAAGAAATCATAAAACCACTTAAGTACAGCGCGCTCGTTCATCGAGGTCCGACGCTTGATGGTGTCATCGATGAAATGAAAGGAAGTTTTGTACATGAAAGCAGTAAACCCGTTGCGGATGTCGCAAAAATTTTAAAAGAAACAAAAGCGGATGTGCTTGTAAACTTGGTTCCATCAGGAAGTGATGAGGCAACACGCTTTTATGCAGAAGAAGCATTGAAGGCAGAATGCAGTTTTATCAATTGCATTCCGACTCCTCTCACGACAGATCCAAAATGGCGAAAACGATTTGAAAACAAAGGACTTGTTCTTCTCGGCGATGATATCAAGAGTCAACTCGGTGCAACGATGTTGAATCGGTTTCTCTTGCAACTCTTAAACATGCGGGGGATCCATGTCACAAAAACACATCAAGAAAACAGAGGAGGAAACGCGGATCATTTCAATTTGCTTTATCGATTTGCACACAAAGAAAAATCAAAGAGTGCGGCACTGAAAACGTTTTTGAAAAATAGTGACGCGGAACCAACCGTAAAATTCTCTTACACAGGAGAATCATCCGGACATAAATTGGTTAATCTCATTATCGAAGGGGAGATGTTCGGTCGAACACCGATTGTCATTAAAAGTACAATCGAAGATGAAATCAGTATAAATGGTGCGGGAACAGTTGTTGACGCCATCAGAATTGCAAAATATCTTGTTGATAAAAAAATGCAAAAAAACGCATACCTTGCCTGTGCCTTCTTAATGAAAACACCTCCACAGTCTATGGATGACGCAGAAGCGTTTGAGGTATTCAATAAATTATTGAATAATAAAAAGTAAACAAAAATAGGACATGTGTCCTATTTTTTATTTATCACTATTTCACGTTCTGTTTCATTTCGCGAAATAAATCGAATTACATTCATCGGATGGATCATCGATGATTCATCAATCCCCTTCGCCGGCCACTCGATAAACAAAACCGTTTTTGGATCCTCGATAAACTCCTCAAGTCCAAGCGCACGAATTTCCGTTGGCGAATTGAATCGGTAAAAATCGAGATGAATTACTCTTGTTATGGGTGGGGTCCCCAGACCCCGCTTTTCGATTGCGTACACATTCATAATCGAAAACGTTGGGGAACGAACAGGTTCTGTGTAACCGAATGATTCGAGGACACCCTGCACAAATGACGTCTTCCCCGCACCGAGATCCCCTTCAAGAAATACAACATCACCACCGACGAGAGTCGACGCGAATTCGGAAGCGATTTTTTTTGTTTCTTCAAGTGAGTGAGAAATCATACAAGCTTCATGTTCGGATTCGCTTCAAGCGTGAGCGGATCAACGAATTGTTTTTTCTTTGCGCGAAATAATCCTGCTATTGCAATCATTACCGCATTGTCTCCCGTGAGCGAAAGATCCGGTGCATGAAATGTGATATCGGGAAATTGATCCGCGAGTTTGTCGCGAAGGGTTGTTCGAATCGCGTGGTTCGCCGACACTCCGCCCGACAAAATCACCGATCGTGGCTGAAATTTCGAAACCGCCGCAAGTGTCTTATCAACAAGCGAATCAACAACCGCTTGTTGAAACGACGCGGCGACATCAGCAATCAGAGCTCCCTCCCCTGAGAGGGGGAGGGTCGGGGAGAGGGGTCGCACCTTCTGATTTTCAAGATACACACGCACAGCCGTTTTTAATCCAGAAAAACTGAAATCGAAATCTCCGCTCGCGTGCATTGGTCGCGGAAAAGCGATCGCATGTGGATTCCCTTCGAGAGCTGTTTTCGAAATGATCGGCCCGCCCGGATATCCGAGCCCGAGAAGATTTGCAACTTTATCGAACGCTTCCCCCGCCGCATCATCGCGTGTCATCCCGATCGGTTCATACTCACCATGATCGCGCATCAAAAATAATTCCGTGTGTCCGCCAGAGACCAGTAAACACACCGTCGGAAATTGTGGTTCTGCTCGTAGGGGCAGGTCTTGTGCCTGCCCGTTTGTTCCGATTGAATGCGGCCAAACCGAATACACATGCCCTTCGAGGTGATTCACCGCAACGAGAGGCTTCTTCCACATCCATGCAAGCGTTTTCGCGAGTTCGACACCTATACGAAGTGCAGGCACAAGTCCCGGTCCGGCTGTGACGGCGATTACGTCGATTTCATGTCCGTCGCGAGAAATACCGGATTCGATCAGCATCGGAAAAATCGCGCTTACGTGTTCACGCGCAGCAACTTCCGGTACAACGCCGCCGTAAAGTTTATGAATTTCGATTTGCGTGGCGAGTAAACTTTTTTCGACAGTGATTACACCACACCCCCCTTCCACCTTCGCCAAGGCTTCGGTGGACAGGCCGTCTCCCCCCTTCGAAAGGGTGGAGGGATCGAGATCAGAAACAACCGCGAGGGCGGTTTCGTCACAGCTGGATTCAATGGCGAGAATACGCATAGAAAAGAAAAAGGCACATCGCTCGAGAACGACGTGCCGAGAGAAAGGATCAAATTATGCTGCAAGATCAAGACGAGGAATCGTTTTCATCGCACGACGCATGAGGATGCGAGCACGCATCAACAAACGTTTTGTAACCACGAAGACTTCCGTGACCATTTGCGCAACGCGCTCATGGTATTGCTTTGACGACATGCGACCTTCGCGGACATCGTCGAGCAAGAAGTCATAGGCGACATCGAGCGCAAGAAGTGTTTTGAAATCCGTATGCAGACTTCCGAATGATTTCTCAGACAGAAACGCATGGATGACAGACTCCTTGCCGTCGTTCAGAAGTTTCTGATGTTTCCACCAGAGCATCCACCGTGCGAAACCCATGTAGAAGTGAAATGGCCGTTCTCCGTTCTGATAACTTTGATTCAACCACAGACGAACATTTTTGAGCGTCGGATTGTCTCCAACCGTCGTAAAAAATCTCGCTGCTTGTTGTTTCATCAGTTCCGTTTTAGATTGGAGCCGGAACTCCATTTCTTCACGAATCGTGACGTGGGGACTGCGAAACCATTCGTGTGGATAGCCCTTTGCGTGACCTTCACGAACAAGTTGCCACATGGTGGAACGATAGGACGGTCCGAACGAATGACGTCCGGCCCGTGCGTCCGACACACGGTGCAAATGCACGCTCATGACGATGTTACGCGTAACCGCTTGATCCGAAAGGATATCGACCAACGCTTGCACTTCGAGCAAACGGTTGTTACGACATACGATCACGACATCGAGATCCGAACGCGACGAATGATCGCCACGCAAGACAGATCCGTACACGGAAGCGGCCACAATATCCGGAAGGACTTGCATGGCTTCCATGACGATTGCACGCATGCAATCGAGATCTTCACGTGTGGGGATCCGACCTTTGCGAATCTGCACCCAAGGGAAGAGAAAACCCATGACACCCTC
>CAYHDY010000040.1:0-2727 GCA_964355525.1 uncultured Gammaproteobacteria bacterium
GAATAGCGAGAAGGTTACCCCTCAAGTACCTCTGTCGTTCTTCTGGCCGGCGCCGTGCTTGGATTTACTTGATCAAACGTTGCATGGTGACGGGCGGACCGCACATATTGACCTCCTATTTTTGCAGTGGCGTTTGTCATCGAACGATGTTCGCTAGCGGTCGATGTGCAGGCGAAGCATTGATGACAAAACGCAGTTGATTCTTGCACAGGGGCACACAGGCCCCGACGGTCGGACTCGCCAAGAACATAGCGGGCGAGATTACCGAACCGATGATGAAGAGAAACGTGTTCACTTCATGATTGATTCGACAATCGCTACCCCTCTCCCGATCTCGGGGGAGGGTATGGGTGGGGGGCGTGAATCAGACGCACGAATCCGGAGGGTAAAGTGACCCAGTGACCTGTCTTGCGACTGGTGTTGGTCGTGGATATCGTTTGGTATGGAATCAGCAAGCTTTCGCCCGCTCATTCCATTTGATATCCACCGCTCATGTTGTTCCAAGGGAACTCCGCGAGACGGCATTACTCTCTCCTCCGAGTTTGTGAGCCGGATTTCATTCCTTCAGATTTTACAAGCCCGTTGCTTATACACTCTGGGGGAAAAGGGGATGGAAGTGTCACGAAGTAGCTGTGACTGTTTCCATCCCCTCAGACCGTCTGTTTTTAGATCGCGGGATTTCGCGATAACTCCGATTGCCGTTCGGAGAGAGATTTCTTCATCGACGTTGGCGGTGTCGACTAGCGCTTCTGCACGAACTCCGGGAAGTTCGACGGGAAGGCGAGGCCCAGCGCCACGTCCAGCGGGGTGAACTGCAGGATGCTGGGGAACTTGCTGAAGTCGCTCCGGGCCGGCACTGCGTAGACCGTCATCAGGAACGGGGAGAAGGGCTCCCGGCTCATTCCGACGATGTAGCGCATCTCCGGCACCATCGCCTCCGATGCCAGGCACACGGTCTTGTTGCCGTGGAAACCGACGCGGACCCAGTGACCGCATTCGCCCGCCCAGCGCAGGTTCTTGTTGGTCAGCTTGGTCTCGGCCTCGGCCTTTTCCGACTGGTACCGCTCCTTGATCGCCAACTCCTCTTCGATCGCGAACTTCGCGTCGAGGTAGCGGACGTGTTCGTTGGCCTTGAGATCGGCCGCGAACGTGTGGGTCTTGTGCAACGCGAGGCCGGGCAGATCCTCCAGGGTCGCCGGGCGACCGAGCAGTTTCTCCGCGATCTTGCGCACCGGGAACGCGAACTGGTCCTCGAACCCCTTCAACGCACGCTTGGGATTGGTGACGCAGTAGGGGCAGGCGCAGGTCAGGATGACGCGGGCCGGGGCGGCGATCTTGGCTTCGGCGACGGGCGCCTTGACCTTGATTTCCACCTTCTTGGCCGCTTCTTCCGTCGCCAGCAACTCGGGCAGCAAGGTGTTGGTCACCTTCGCCGCCGTCGTTTCGACGACGAACTTCGCCATGTCCTCGATCTGCACTTTGCCCAGGTAGATCCCGAGCTTGGCCAGACCATCAGCACCGCAATGCTTCAACCAATCGGCCGGCATGCCGTACTGCTCCACCAACCGCAGACGCACCGCGGCGAGCTCGGCCTTGTGGGTCCGATTCGACACGATGACGGGAGCAGTGGTGGGCGCGGCGGCGGTGTCGGTGGCTTCGACGAGGGATTGGACGTTGTCGTGGTCGTTACTCATGGGAACTCCTGCATGCGGGGACGATCCCCGACTTCGAACTGTGTCAGACCTGCCGTTTCCGCTGCGGATTCGGCTCGGTGGTTGACGGCAGAGATCTTTTCTCCGCTTCTCTGATGTCACCCACGCCACACGGCGGGATGAACTCAGAAAGCGGGGTGACGACGAGAGAGAAAAAAATTCCCGCCGTCACCCTGAGCCTAAATTGCGCGAGGTGTCGAGTGGCCGCCTATCAATAAATGGCCGTGATCGACATCCCGAAGGTTGCGCTATATCCTCCGGGAAACTGGGCTATGCAAGATGAACTATCTAAGGTGCGTTGATCGTCTCGCGACCGGATATCTATGAAAGGGTCGTTCGACATCCCGAAGGTTGCACTATTCCCGCGGGAGAATTGTTGGAAGTTTCGCCGGCGTTCGGTCTACTTGGCGATGAATCCGCCGAAGACGCAGAACGCGCAGAGGGCGCCGATGGTCAGCTCGGCCGGGATCTTGTTGCAGAGGCTGATGAAACGGTCGCCGATGTCGTTGAGGAACTGCATTTGGAAACTCCTGTTCAGTGGTTCGTGTGATTGCCGCAACCGCGACGCTCACTTCAATTGGGTTTACTCACTCGACTCACAAATCCGGAGGTAGGTGACTCAGTGACCGCCCGAAGGCTGGTGTGAATCGTGAGTATCGTGCGTATGGAATGAGTAAGCTTTCGCCCAGGCATTCCATTTGATACTCACCGCTTTCATTCGCCGAAGCGTTTTGAAAGACGGTTTGCTCTCTCCCCCCAGGTTTGTAAGTTGAGGTAAGTAAAAAGACCCATTGCTTTGCGTATCTACAAGCATGAGAGATACGAAAAATAATCGGTCTTTTTCCGCCGGAGGCGGACAGGTTGCTATCATTGATTGGGTCCGGATAGCTCGGCTCTCTCCCCGTTGAATTGTAAGGTGAGTTCGAAGGATTGTTTTCCCTGTTCTCATCTCGATGGACATACTATATCACTTTTTGTCACTTTTGTCAAGACTCCATGGTCAGTATTCAAATTG
>CAYHDY010000040.1:2827-5770 GCA_964355525.1 uncultured Gammaproteobacteria bacterium
ATTTTTCGTGTTATAATCGATTCACTTATGCCATCATCGGTTTTCCATGCAATTATTGGGCACGTGAAGGCTCAACAGGTTTTGAGCCGGATGGCGGAGACGGATCAGCTTCCGCATGCAATTTTGTTTATCGGGGCGCATCACATCGGAAAAACGTTGATGGCGCAGCAACTCATCGAATCATTGTTTCCGTCTGGACATTCGATCGAGTCAAATCCGGATTACATGGAATTGGCGTGTCTCATCGACGAGAAGACAGGTAAGAAAAAATCAAACATCTCGGTCGAACAAGTACGCGAGGTGTGCGAACGAATGGGGATGAGTTCTATGAACGGCGGATGGAAAGTGGTGTTCATTCGTGAAGCGAATACACTTTCTAACGGCGCGGCAAATGCGTTTTTGAAAACACTGGAAGAACCGAAAGGGAAGACCCTTTTCATTTTACGAGCTCCATCACTCGAATCTGTTCCTGCGACCATTGCCTCACGTTGTCAGATTCTCCGTTTTCACGCCGTGCCGCGATTGATGCTTACGGAAGCTCTCGTCAAAAAAGGATACACACGTCCGGATGCAATCTCCGCCGCGGCATTTTCTCTCGGTCGTCCCGGTCGTGCTCTGCGTTATCTTACAAAGAGTGAAGAACGCTCACAGTCAGACATCGGTATTACACAAGCCCTTGATTTATTTTCCGCATCGCTTCCAAAACAAATTCGCATCGCAGCGGAACTGTTGCCGAAAGAGGATGTGAACAAACGTTTGGTGGCGGAACAAACTATTTTGAATTGGCAAGGCGTGTTGCGAGATGTCTTGCTCGAATCGATCGGATGCACAGAGTTGATGACGCACACAGAACATGTGTCAAAGATTCATACGATGGGTGAACGATTGAAACTCGAACGCATCATTGCACTCTTACATCGATTGAAAGACAGTCGTGCGGCATTGCATCACAACACCAATCCGCTTTTAACCCTTGAACATATTTTATTTACGGTTCATTCGTAACGTTCATTTTATGAAAAAGTTTTTGCCGATTTTATTCCTGCTTGTTCTCACGGGTGCGGGATGTTCCGCAACACAGACATCCAAAAAACCTGATGGGGGTATTTTGAAAACGGGTGATGCGGGAAAAACATGGATTTCCGCTTCCGTCGTTCCAACCGCAAAAGGTATCGGGACACTGACGACGGCAAATATTCTTAACATGGAGATGGATCCGCAAGATAATAACGTGTTATATGTCGGTACCCGCGAGGATGGATTTCTTTATTCCGATGATGCGGGTGCTTCGTGGCATCAGCCACGCAATAAAGATTTGTCGACAGGATTCATTAGTTCTATCAAAGTGAATCCAAAAAATGTTTGTACCGTTTATGTTGTGAAAGGGCAACGTTTGTATAAGACAACGGACTGTATGCGCTCGTTCAGTAGTGACACTTATACAGAGAGTCGTCCGACGGTGGGTATTTCACTGGTCGCTCTCGATTGGTTTAATCCGGAAACGATTTGGCTTGCGCTCTCGAACGGAGATCTTCAAAAAAGTTTCGATGGCGGAAGTCATTGGAACACGGCCTTAAATTTGAAAGATGTTGTATCGGATTTTCTGATCAGTAATGCGGACAGTCGTGTGATGTTGATCGGAACGGAACAAACAGGCATGCAAAAATCCACAGATGGCGGTGTAACATGGACGAAGGTCGTGGATACATTGCGTCCGAATGGATTGACAAATGTGTATGATCTCGTTCAAACAAAATCCGGTGACGTCGTTTTAGCCGCAACACATTACGGATTGCTCCGCTCCACGGATTTTGGATCCACATGGACTCCGATCAAACTTGTGACGCAACCGGGGCAAGTGATTATTCGTGCCGCCGGCATGGATCCATATAATCCGACACAAATTTATTACGCGACAACATCTACGTTCTATCAATCGTCTGACAGCGGTGTGACATGGAGAACCGGCAAACTTCCATCGACACGCGTTCCGCGCGCGATGATCGTTGACCCAAAACAGAGTTCAGTGATATACATTGGCGAAGCGAGTGAGGTGAAATAAATTTTTTTCTATGCATGCACATCTGATCGAAAACAAACCGCTTTATGAAGCGGCGATGGAACACTTACAGAAAGAACTTGGGGGATTACGCACAGGACGCGCAACACCTGCGCTTATTGAAGATGTGCGCGTGCATGCGTATGACGGCATGATGGAATTGAAAGGACTCGCATCGATCGGTGTATCGGATGCAAAAACATTGATGATTGATCCATGGGACAAAGCATTGATTCCAGCGATCGAGAAAGCAATTCGGGATTCCGGCACAGGACTTTCGCCTGCGACCGACGGCGGAAAAATTCGTATTGTGTTACCGCCGATGACGGAAGAGAATCGTCTTAAGCTCGTCAAACTCATGAAAGAAAAAATGGAAGAAACCCGTATTGCGATTCGCGGTGTGCGTGAGAATTTGCGTGAGGCGATTTTGGAACGCGAGAAAAATAAAGAGATGAGCGAGGATGAGAAATTCAAATTGCTCGATGAGCTCGATAAACTGACAAAAGAATATAACGAGGAAATTTCCGCAATGGGAGAAAAGAAAGAAGATGAAATCATGACCGTGTAATTATGGAGCACTCGAAAATAACGATGGAAAAAATTGTTTCGCTTGCGAAGACACGCGGATTTGTTTTTCCGGGATCGGACATTTACGGCGGACTTGCAAACTCGTGGGATTACGGTCCTCTTGGAGTTGAGTTGAAAAATAACATTAAACAACTTTGGTGGAAGATGTTCGTGCAAGAACGACTCGACATGGTCGGAATCGACGCGGCGCTCATCATGAATCCAAAAGTTTGGGAAGCGAGCGGACACGTCGCGACGTTTACGGATCCTTTGGTCGAATGCAAACAATGTCACGAGCGATATCGTGCGGATCAAAT
>CAYHDY010000040.1:5870-10032 GCA_964355525.1 uncultured Gammaproteobacteria bacterium
AAAGGAACATTCACGGAACCCGCATCTTTTAATTTGATGATGAAGACATGGCTCGGACCAAAGGAAGACGCGACGGCGGTTGCATACTTTCGACCGGAAACGGCGCAGGCGATGTTTGTGGATTTTCCACAAGTGATCACCTCGAGTCGCAAACGCGTGCCATTCGGCATGGCACAAATTGGAAAAGCTTTCCGGAATGAAATCACTCCGGGTAATTTTATTTTCCGCACGCGCGAGTTCGAGCAAATGGAAATCGAGTATTTCGTGCATCCAAACGATTGGGAGAAAACATTCGAGGCTTGGTTATTGAACATGCATGCGTTCATGGATCGTGTCGGAATCGACGCGTCACGTTCGCACGACCTCGAGATTGAAAAAAGTGAACTCGCGCATTATTCGAAACGCACCGTCGACATTGAATTTGATTATCCGTTCGGTCGTAAAGAATTATACGGACTCGCATATCGCACAGATTTTGATTTGTCCACGCACGCAAAACATTCTGGAACAAACATTGTTTACACGGATCCGATGACAAACGAGAAATACGTTCCACATGTGATCGAGCCATCGTTCGGCGTCGATCGTTCCGTCCTGGCTGTCTTGCTTTCGGCGTATGACGAAGAAACACTCGCAACCCCCTCCTCCTTTGAGGAGGGGGCAGGGGGTGGTCGTGTCGCGGATGGCGAAGCCGACACACGCGTTGTCTTGCGATTCAAAAAAGAAATCGCGCCGATCAAGATTGCCATTTTGCCATTGTCGAAAAAAGAAGAGTTGTCGAATGTTGCACGACCGATTGCTGAACAACTCGCAAAACACTGGCGTGTCGATTATGACGAGACACAGTCGATCGGAAAGCGTTATCGTCGTCAAGATGAAATCGGAACCCCGTATTGCGTGACCGTTGATTTCGAATCACTCGAAGATAAAGCTGTGACGATTCGCGATCGCGATACGATGAAACAAGAACGTGTATTGATTGTGGATTTGCAGAAGTGGTTTGAAAAACAATTTTAAAAATTATGCCTCATCAACATTTCACACTCAAAAACGGCATGCGCGTTCATCTCGTGCCTGTTGCCGGAACGCAAGCCGTGACTGTTCTTGTTCTCACAAAAGTTGGATCGCGTTACGAGACACCGTCTTTGAACGGGGCATCGCATTTCATCGAGCACTTGATGTTTAAAGGAACAAAACGTCGTCCGACCACACTTGATATTTCTCGTGCACTCGATTCTGTCGGAGCGCAATTCAATGCGTATACAAACAAACATGAGACGGGGTACTACATCAAGATCGATGCGAAGCACACGAATCTCGCCGTCGATATTTTGCATGACATGGTGTTTCATTCTGTGTTCGATCAAAAAGAATTAGATCGCGAGCGCGGGGTGATTATCGAGGAGATCAACATGTATCAAGATAATCCGATGCGTCACGTCGAGGAAATGCTTGAAGGGATTGTGTTCGATGGCAACACACTCGGATGGGAGATCGCTGGAACACACAAGACCATGAAAGAAATGAAACGTGATGAAATCATTGCGTATCGCGACGCACACTATATTCCGGCGCGCATGGTAGTGACGGTTGCAGGAAATGTTCCGAAAGATATTCGTACGATTCTCGAAAAGACATTCGGTTCGGTGAAAGCTTCGAAAGCGGAACATCCGTCGTTCGCTCCGTTTGTTGCGTCGGCAAGTAAAAAGAAGGTGGATGTGCAATTCAAAAAAACGGAACAGATTCATCTGACGTTCGGTTTCCCATCGTTCGGAATCGGAGATGACCGCAATGAAGCACTCACAATTCTTTCTACGATTCTCGGGGGCACCATGAGCTCGCGATTGTTCATCTCGGTTCGAGAACGCAAAGGTCTCGCGTACATGATTCGATCGGGCAATACGGCGTATGATGATGTTGGGGTGTTTGCTGTGCAAGCCGGACTCGACAAATCACGCGTGCCGCTTGCCTATAAAACGATCATGCAAGAATTGCGAAAGATTAAACGTGAGGGTGTGACTGCAAAAGAAGTGAAGGAGGCGATCGATCACATTCGCGGCGGCATTTTGCTCGCGATGGAAAATTCTTCCGTGCAAGCGGAATGGTACGGGGATGATGAACTGTTTTTGAATCGTGTTCGCACACCGGAACAATTCATGAAAAAATTAGAGAAGGTTACCGCAGCGGATGTAAAAGCGATGGCACAAGAAGTGTTAAATGAGAAAAAAATGAAAATGGCGGTCATCGGACCGTATAAGAATGAGAAAGAGTTTTTAAAAGTAGTTAGTAGTTCGTAGTTGGAAGTTAGGGCATTTGGATTTTTTTTCTTTTCCCTAACTACGAACTACTAACTACGATCTACTCCTCGTATGAAAACCATCATCGGAAATTGGAAAATGAATTTGGGGGTGCGTGAAAGCGTCGCTCTTGCGCGAGCATCACTTCTTTTGTTGCGCGGAAAAAAAGTTTCCCCGCATCTCATTTTGTGTCCGTCTTTCATCGCCCTTGCGGAAGTGCATAAAGTGATTGCGCGATCGAGTGCGGTTCTCGGATCACAAAACGTTTCCTCGGAAGAACACGGAGCGTTTACGGGTGAAATTTCGGTTCGGATGTTGACGGAAGTTGGGGTAACCCATGCAATCGTCGGACATTCCGAACGTCGACGATTGTTTTCGGAAACGGACGAGATGGTCAATCAAAAAGTTTTGACACTGCTTGCACACAATCTCACACCGATTGTGTGCGTCGGAGAAACGAAGGAGGAACGTGACGGAGGACATGCAAAATCACGCGTTACGCATCAACTCACAGCTGCATTCAAAAGCGTTCATTTGAAATCAGGTGAGCATGTGTTGATTGCCTATGAACCCGTTTGGGCGATTGGAACAGGTGTGACACCGAGTGTGCAAGAGGTTGTTGAGATGCATCTGTTTATTCGCGAGATTATGACAAGTCTATTTCCGAATGCGCCCGCCGGACAGGTTTCGATTTTGTACGGCGGAAGCGTCAATCCGGAAAACGCTTATCATCTTTTGCGCGAACCGTCTGTTGAAGGTGTTCTCGTCGGCGGAGCGAGTGTAAAGATTCAAGAACTCAAAGCGATCGTAGATGCGGCATGCGATGTTCTCGAAGCGCAATCAACGTAATATGATTTGGATCATTCCAACAATTTTTCTTCTTCTCGGCTTAGTTTCTCTTGCGATTCTTCTTGCGAGCAAGATTTCGCGATTGCGTGTGATTTCGGTTGAATCCATTCCGAAAGAACGGGTGCGTAAAGTGAAGGAGCAAATTATTTTGCAAAAAATGCAACGTGCCAGCACAAAGCAATTGCGCGGAGTTTCACGTCTTCTCGTGATGATTGGTCGTGTGACATCGAACACGGGTCGTCGATTGGTTCAAAAGCTCTATTCGATTGAACAGTCCTATCAAAAATTAAAACGATCGTCTGTTGAGGGACATCATGCATACGATCAAGAAACAATTCATCGTTTGGTTCGTGAAGCGGGAGTGCTTGTGGAAAAAGAGGAAATGATTCCCGCAGAAAAAATCTTCATTGATATTATCAGTCACAATCCAAAAAGTGTGGATGCCTATGAAGGCTTGGGGAATTTATATCTCGGAAATGATCAAATGGATCAAGCGCGCGAGACGTTGCAATTTGCTCTTCGTATTTCACCGAATGATGCGAGTATTCTCGTTTCTCTCGCCGAGCTTGAAATGAAATTGGATAACGCGAAAGCGGCGGTTGTTCATTTGCGCAAGGCGATTCAGAAACGATCAAAGAATCCCAAGTATCTGGATTTTTATATTGAGGCTTCTTTGAAATCCGGTTCGCTCAAAGACGCTCAAGAAGGGATTCGGATGTTAAAACAAGTGAATCCGGAAAATCAAAAGATTCAGGATTTCGAAGGTCGATTTTTGAAGCAAAAGGAGACTTATATGGCAAAAACAGATACCCACAGCGAAGACGCTTCACAAACCGAATGATCTTTGTTATTATTTCGCCGCACAGACCGCCGTTGTAGCTCAGTTGGTAGAGCACATCCATGGTAAGGATGAGGTCACCAGTTCAATCCTGGTCAACGGCTCCATCCTACGCTCTTGATGTGTATCCAGAGCGTAGGATGTCCTCCGACTTGTCCTCCATAGCCGTAGCGACGGA
>CAYHDY010000041.1:0-9863 GCA_964355525.1 uncultured Gammaproteobacteria bacterium
AATCATTTTGAAATTGATTTACCATAGACAACCCCCCTTGTGGCGTGTTTGGCTCAGGTTTGTCTCCTCCACCTCTCAAGACCGCACCAATCCCATATCCTGTAATATCATTTCGATCACGAATATTACTCTTTGCCACCAATATCAACTGACCGATTTTTTCTGCCGTGGTCATGCGACTCAACAAATCCTCCACTCGTAAAGAAATAGGTTGTGCAGAATCTCGATAAACAATGTTCGTTGCATCAGAAAAAGTCGCTTCAAAAGAAATTGGTTTACTCATCCATCCGCGAATGAATATAAACGCTATGACAAGACCAAAAATAACGATCGTGGGAAGCAACCAAAAAAGAGAAATTCTTTTTTGTGCGAATTTTAGCAATTTGTCTAGAAACACATGCGTAGTATTTAACAAAGAACATTTTAAAAATATCATCTTTTCTTTATTATAACAGAATCGATTATCTTTATTTGATGAACCATTGTTTTACTCAACCAAAACAAAAAACCCTGACGTGCGTCAGAGTCTTATGCACATACAAAACGTGTTTTTATATTGATTTCATACCTGTGACAGGGTAGGAAACATAAAATGTACTTCCTTTGTTTTCTTCAGACTTAAACCAAATTATTCCACCGGTAGAGTCTACAATGGACTTTGTGAGATATAACCCAAGACCCGTTCCTTCTGAAAATTCATTTCTCACATTTGTTGCACGGTAGAGCTTTGAAAAGATGTGGGCTTGATCTGAGAGCGGAATACCACAACCTGTATCCGCAACTGTAATAATGACATGAGTTTTTTGTGTATCCAAATTAATGGAAAGAGTAACGGCTCCTTTGTTTGGCGTGTACTTCACAGCATTACCGAGAAGATTTTGCAAAATGATTTCAATAAATTTCGGATCCATAGAAACTTCTGGAATGGATGGATCCATGCTTGCATGGTACTGCAACTCTTTTTTTGTCATAAGAGGATGGAATTCCGTTTTCATCTGTTCAAGGATCTTAGAAAGATCAGTTCTTTCCATTTTTGTGGCAAGTGTTCCAAGCTCCATACGAGAAACATCTAAGAGAGCATTCACAATGTTGACTAAATGGATATTCCCATCCGCAATAGTTTGAATATAATCCTTTTGCTTTGCATTAAGATTTCCCATGTCTCCATGCAAGAGCATTTCGGCATACCAGCGGACAGTCGTCATGGGTGTGCGTAATTCATGAGACGCAAGAGAAATGAATTCTGTTTTTGTACGGTTGAGTTCTTCCTCCTGTGTGATATCCCAATTCACTCCATAAGCTTTAAGGGCTTTTCCATTTTTGTCGCGTACCACTTCTGCAATCGCACGTAAAATTTTAATTTCACCTGTCGGTGTTACAATTTTATATTTTAGATCGAACGGTTTGTTTCGATTTTGTAAAATTTCTTGTACAGCATTCGCTATACGCTCTCTGTTATCGGGATGTAAAGAAGATCTCCATGCCTCAAAGGCTCCACGAGGATCAGACGCTAAGTTTGTTCGATAAAGTCTAAAGAGAACGTCATCACTGATGAGTTTATCTGTAATGACATCCCATTCCCATGTTGCAACGTTTGCAGCGGATGTTGTACGTTGAAAACGATTTGTGAGTGTCTTAAGAGTTTCTTCTCTGTTCCGGAGAATGGTAATATCTTCTTCTGTTGCCATAAATCCGATGAGACTTTTATCTATATCTAAAATGGGAGACATGTGCAAAATAGCTGTGTAAAGCTCTCCGTTTTTACGACGATTCGTGATTTCACTGATGAACGGTAACTTTTGCAGTTTTGTACTCCACAAATGTTTGTAGTAATTGGAATCCATGAGCGCACCCCAAATTCTTGGAGTTTGTCCAATCAATTCTGAGATACGGTACCCTGTAATATTTTCCGCTGTTTTGTTTGCGTACCTAATGACACCTGTTATATCTGTAATCACAATATGGCTTGAGGAAAAATCCAATGCCATGCGGAATATTTGATTTTGAATAAAAGAGTTAAGGTTTTTTTGTTCTGCATTTGCCGGAATCGTTGTTTCAAGCAATGCATGTAATGAACGGATATTTTTTGGTGTAGGATAAAATGTTTCGTATGCGAGTTGTGAGTCTTTTATCCCTTCCAAAATCAAGAGATCGTGTACGTGGTCAATGAAGGCTTGGGGGCCGGAGATAAAAAAGCACGCATTTTTTATCTCCGGTATTTTTTGAAGATCATTTGTTTCAAAAGGTTTTAGAAAAATCTTCGTTTGAATTTTATCTTGAGGAAACGATTCTATTTCTTGCTGTAAAAAAATACGTTCCTTTTTATCTTCATAATGAAGAAGGTAAATTTTAAAAGAAATGTTTTCCTCTGCAACTTCCCGCATTAAACAGAGAAACGGGGAAACCCCTGTCCCGGCGGAAAGAAGAATGAGCGGGACATTGTTTTTTTCTGGTAATAAAAATGAGCTGCCAAAAGGGGCAATAATATTGACAGAGGAACCTATGGGGAGTTGAAGAAGGGTTTTTTTGAACCAGCTTTCTCCTTTTCGAAAAAGAATGGACACGTGCATTCCATTATTTTCAGGAGGATTTGTAATAGAAAACGCGCGTCGATTTCCTTTAGGATCATCTTGAAGGAGCTCTGCAATTTCAACCCAAAGATATTGACCACTTTTGTAGTTAAGTGGTTTTTCAAGTTCAAATGTCATTTCAAACGTATCTTCCGCAATCTCTTTACAGACTTTTATGATTGCTTTGTTCGATCGATTGTCTATAATTTTATTCTGCATATACAGAAAGTATATACAAATTTCACAATTAAAAAAATAGACGCATGAGACCACCGCATACCGAATCTTGAGAAAGTCATGATGATTTTTTCAAAAATCTTACGCGACACTGTGGCAGTTCTAAACGACTCAACAATAATACTAAGGCACTACCAAGGCATCCAAACTATTTTAGGATTTGTTTCAGCTTAAGATGATGCAAGTTCCACACTCGTTATCCCGCTCAACCAAAACAAAAAACCCTGACGTATGTCAGAGTCTTTTGTGGAGCGGGTAGCGGGAGTCGAAAAGGGTTATAGGGAGTTGAGATTCATCCGAAGAAATAGGTCAAAATGAGTTTCATTCAATGATTACGTAGAAAAGACAATTTTCATTCATTGTCATTTATACTCATAAAGATTCACAACTCCTCACATTTTGGGAACGATTTGGGAACACGTCCGAGAGGTGTGAGGAGTAATAGAATTAAAACGAATAAAATACTCCCACAATTAAGCGCGGGTATTTTATTATATCTGTTCGCAAGTAGAACCGACTTGTCTAAATCCAGAGTTGCAATACCAACTTGAACCGTAAATAGTAGCATTGGTCGGGGCAACCACCCTCACGCATATAGAACCAACTTGTTTATATCCTGAATTACAGTACCAGCTTGCACCATAGATTGTGGCATTGGTTGGTGCTATAACCTGTTCGCAAGTTGAACCAATTTGTTTATACCCTGAATTGCAATACCAACTTGAACCGTAAATAGTAGCGTTGGTAGGGGCAATTACTTTTAAGCATGTAGATCCAACTTGTTTATATCCTGAATTACAGTACCAACTCGAACCATAGATTGTTGCGTTGGCGGGGGCGACAACCTGTTCACATGTAAAACCAACTTTTTTGTATCCAGAGTTACAGTAAGTGGTTGATCCTGATACATAACCATTGGTCGGAGCTACTACCTTCACACAAGTGTTACTAATTTTTGTATAACCAGAACTGCAGTACCATGTTGAGCCTGACACATAAGCGTTCGACGGGGCTATAACTTTAACTGGTGTCGGAGCTGAGCTGGTAGAATTTCCGTAATAATTATTCAAATAGGTACTGGGGTTACCAGGTGCCACCACACCAGTATACGGATTGGTATTTCCAGGATAACTCCAATTGTTGTAGGGATTTCCATCTGGATTGGAGCGATAGTGTGGGGCAACGTAGGTTCCATTTTTTTTGGTGTAACCTTTGACTTTAACGGCTGCATCAACTTCGTTTTGATGAATAGTTATCGCTGTATTTGCATCACCTCTGTAAAAATTTACGGGGGCACCTGCTCCAACCAAAATAAAAATAAGGCAAATTGCAGCAAATAGACGTTTCATATAGTGCGAAAATATCATTTTTTCTCAAAAAAGTCAACCATCATATTTTAAATATGATTTGGGAACATATATGAGATGTGAGGGATTAATAATTTAAAGTACAAAGTATGAAAAATTTTTCCGAATTTCGTGACTCCTTCTATTTTTATATGTTGTTCAGCTCCAATAAAAATTGGAAGTGAAAATAGCATTATTTAATACTATTTTAAATTGTTAATACAATGCTAATTCATAACTTGATAATCAAGAGAATTAACATTGTCTTCAAATGGGAAAAGAGTTTTGGGACTAGCTATACTTAGTTCATCATAATACTCAATTTCATCAATATATATAGGTATACTCGGACCTACACTGAGCATAGATCCTGCTATCAACTCATTTGAGTTTCCATCAGCAACGATACACAAACACGCAAGTAATATACTTCCATCACCAATATCAGCAATGTACCTAAGTTTAACCTTACCATACCCGAAATGAAAAAAATTTATATGATCATTTATTACAAAAGTGCCATTTGTTGGTAATACAAAAAATTCCAGTATTATATTACCAAATTTATATTTTGTTTTTCTTTTAAGTTTTAGGTAATTTGTCGGTGATAAAATTATATCAAGCTTGGCTGGCACTGTTTGGATCAGATATTCATCTGGCCGAATTAAGTAGGTACCTGCAATTCTACGAAACCCATCATTTCCAATTATTGAATTTCTGGTCAGTCTGTAACTTTTTATCGAAACTCCATTCACTGATTTTCTGCCTTCTCCAGAAGAAACACCTACACCTGAAATCTGAACAAACCCAGAGGAATGGAAACTGATTTTGGGTACCGAAGTTGTTTCATATGTCTCTGAGAGATTTATTGGAATATAACATTCTGCTGTATGAACAGATGGTACACGTATTTTAGCAATCAAAAATTTTTCCGCTTTTACATGCGGACAATTTAACATGAAACTACCATCTTTCATCACTTCAATCCAAATCAACCTATAAAACAAACCACCACCTAACTCAATAAATATTCGCATGTAAAAAAATTATCCTTTTACAGCCAAGTCTATCACAAACGATTTAGAAACATACAAAAAACCCTGACGTAAGTCAGAGTCTTTTGTGGAGCGGGTAGCGGGAGTCGAACCCGCATCATCAGTTTGGAAAACTGAGATAATAGCCGCTATACGATACCCGCGGATATGGCGATATAATAACGGATCGGCGATTTTTTGACAAGGCTTTTATTCAGGTGCGAGACTTGATTTTTTCTTAATGTTTTGCCATAATCTCCCCACATCTTCCACAGAAATCAGCGAGGGACGTCATGGAAATCCTTGTACATTCATGGGATCAGTTGATCTCACATCTGATGATGATGGCCGTGCAGATTCGGGCTCGTCCGGAGCAGCCGGATCTCATTGTCGCGATTGCACGCGGCGGACTTGTCCCCGCGAGAATCTTGAGCGATTTGCTCGGTCTGCAGGTTGCATCCTACACGGTTTCCAGTTACTCGGGTCTCAAAAAGAACGATGACGAACACATGTCGTTTGGAATCGGCGGGCGACTCGACGGCAGGCACGTCCTCCTTATCGACGATGTTTCCGATACGGGCCATACATTCGTTCGAGCGATCAAGTACTTGAACAAACACGGTGCGAAAAAGATTACGACAGCAGCGGTTTTCACAAAGCCCGGCTCGATTCATCCGCCCGACATTTTTGTCGAAGAAACGTCGAAGTGGATCATTTTCCCGTTCGATATTCTAGAAAATCTTGGCAGCGTTCAAACGAAGTTGCTTGCAGAAGGTATGTCCAGGGAGGATATTATGCGCAAATTCGTTTTTCACCAAATCCCGGCAAGCTATCTCTTTTTTTTCTCCGGTCGTCGCAACGAACCTTCACTCTGAACCGTAACCCGGTTCTTTTTATTTGCGGGCAGCGAGTTCTTGTTTGATGGCGGCATTAAGATCGATTTTTTCTCCGGCGTTAATAGTATAGGAAAGGAACGCTTTCAATACACGCGAAATCTTTTTCTCTCGGATAACAATAACGAGTTTTTCACTTGGAACAATGATCATGGCTGTTTCTCGAAAGACAAAGATGTCCGATTCAAAATTCATGAGATCGTCTGGAATGGTTGTAGCGATGGTGGCGCGCCCAAGGAGATTACGAAGATGCTTGGTGGATGTTTTTTTGAGAATCTTCAAGAGCTTATCGCTTACAGCGACTTCTAAAATAATCCCACGTTTTTTTAAGGCGCTTTGCCAATGAAGTGTTTCTTCTTCCGTAAACAACGCCAGTTTTTCCATCATGGAAGCACTCCCTTCAAACCCATAAATGCGTTCTGCACGATCGAGTGTGAGAAGAAGATCATATGCACGCAATAAACCTTCCTTTCCGCGATAGTATTCGATAATAGATTTTTCCTTTGGAGATTTCGCACGCGAAAGCGCGCGCAATGGTTCAATATGCGTTTTAAACGCACGTAGCTGTTCATCTCTGTGTGCATGCAAGTGTTCGGGATCGACCGCTTCCCATTCTGTGTGGTTGGCAACTCGAACCTTCACGACAGCATTCTTTTTTTGCAGCTTCTCGAGCATAAGTGCAACAGTTGTGCGCGGCTGTTTCATCGCGCTCGCAAGCACACTCACGTTCGCTCTCCCGTGACGATACAGTTCGAGAAGAACTTGAGCTTCTTTGGGAGTAAACCCAAGGGATTCAATAGTGGATTCAAGAGGGAACATATGAAGCAAGAATAAATGTTGACAACAATATTGTCAACATATTTTTACATTAACTTTTGAATATTGGCTTATTTTAAGCGTATGACATAAATAACGACAAGATTGTTGTTATTTAATGGTGATTTTGATTTACTGTCCGTAGCAGGATTCATTCGACGCGTCCGTTGTGGCTAGTCGAAGGAGTCCAAGTTTCTTTACAATTGAAATCGAGGTGGAAAAATGCAAAAGACAACTGAAACAGAACTGTGTTTGTTTTTGAGTAGCGAGATCGACGTGCAAAATGCATTACGCAGATCTGTACGTATTGGGAAAGAACTTGCCCGTGCAAATCCAGAACAGCGTAGACGAGCTCGGACATTGGTGAGGAAACTATTCCATGTATATGGGTGGTACTCCGCGGAATGGAGCATTAACCTTGCTCTTGAAAAGTTCGATGCCGAACTCTTTGACGATCCGCTTATTGCTCGTTGGTTGAATGATGATGATCTTGATCTCGCCCTTGGAACAGAACCGTTTCGGATTGTGAACGGTAACATTAAATTTCTCTAGGAGGAGCACTTCATGTCTAGTAAACAAATGTCCGTTGACAAGGTCGATTCGATCAAACGTGCGCTCGAGTTCGTAACAACGAGAGAAGATGCGTCGGATCTTGAAAAAGAACTTGGAATGCTGATCAAAAATATTGAAAAGCTTTCGCAATCTCGCGAAAAAATGATTCTCTTTTATGAAGACCAAAAGAAACGGGACCTTCTTCCAATTGAACGCACACAACTTACTGAGCGGTTCGAAAAAGATCTGATGTTATTCAATAACGATCTTAAAAAAATGGGTGGTCAACAATCTGAATCGGGAGATTGGTCTGAATGCACAAAGCTTAAAATGCGTATTCAGTACAGTATTGTAGGGTGTATTCCTATGAGGCTCGTCCCGTTGTCCTGGCGTTTCTCGACGGAAAAATGGAAGGCACGAATGCCATTATTTTGGCTTTTTGATCCGTTTGGAGATGGAATTGGTGGCTTTGCTGTGTATTGGAATGGAGATTCACGTTATATTGCATTGCAAGGAGGTGAGCTTCCAAAAAAGCTTCAAGACGCATTGATTCTGAATGATACAAAAGATCTTTTGCATAATTGCATATATGGTCAATTAAAGTCCGTTCACTTTGAAACGACGTTCATCGGTGGGGCGATTCCAGAGAGAATTTCCTCCCGCGTTAAGGATCTACAAAAGAGAAAGGTGTTTTCGAAATTGTATTTCCTTGCAGAAGTCGTTGAATGGAAAATGGATGAATCTCCTGAACGTATTCAGGGATATGATCCTATCGTCGTCGGTTGGTGTGAGGAGCTGCAACAGCTTTACTACATCGATCACTTTGATCTCACAGAACATGAATCGGCGTACGTGAAAGACACTCCTGCATTTCAGCTTGCGCGGCAGCTTATTGAGCAAGCAAGAAGCAAATGATCTTAATCCTGCTTAACACGAGCAGGATTTTTTTATACGTGTATAAACAAAAATCCTGAGAATGATTCTCAGGATTTTATCTTTTTCAAATGCATCAACCACTCCTTGTTTCCCCCTTTGCTTCCGACGATGGGGGATTCTACTTCGCCGATTACTTCGACCTCGAACTTCGACAGTGTCTCTTTCACTTGTGCAAGCACTTCGCCAATAAATTCTTCCGGTAATTTTCCTTTTCGTAATTGTCGCGATGATGCTTCATAATGCGGTTTGATAAGAGCGATGATTTCGCCGTCTGGTTTCAAATTTGCGATGGCGTTGCCGATGGTGTTCTCGATGCGTGTCCAACTTGTGTCCATCGAAATGACATCAATTTTTTCCGGGAGTTCGACATGCATCGCATTCGTTCGTTCCATGACGATGACACGTGGATCGTTTCGCAGTTTCCAATCAAGGAGTCCATAGCCTGTTTCGACGGCATAAACTTTCTCTGCGCCATGTTGCAATAAACAATCGACAAAGCCGCCAGTCGATGCACCAAAATCCGCACAGGTTTTTCCTGTGACATCGACCTTGAATGTCTCAAGGGCATGTTCTAATTTTTCCCCGGCGCGAGAAGCAAATTTCATACGGCTTCAAATCCAACTTGTTTTAAAAGCGAAAGGGTCACTTCAAAAGGAAGTCCTTCGATACTGTCGAGAGTTCCCTCTATGTGATCGACGTATGGATCCATCAGCGGATCGTTGATGATATATGCTCCACTACAACTCATGATACGACCGTTATCAATCAGACGATCGATCAGATCATCTGGAATAGAAGAGAAAAACGCTTTTGCAAAATCGACGACCGTTATGCGCTGACCTGTTACGGAATTTGAAACACAAACAGCTGTGACAGTTTCCGGTGGAATGGAACGATGTCGAATTAAAAATTCCGTTGCTTCTTGGATTGATTCCGGTTTTTCAAGGATTAATTTATCAGACACGACAACTTGGTCAGAAGTAATTACAAACGCTTGTTCAGATAATTTTGCGAGAACTGCATCCATCTTTGCTTCCGCAATCGCGGTTACAAGTTCTACGGGATTTTCAAAACGAATCGTTTTCTCATCGATCTCGGGCGAGATAATTTCGAAAACAAGACCATTTCTTTTTAGAATGGCTTGCCGAGACCAAGAGGAAGAACCGAGGATGAGTTTCATATGCAGGTAAGATAATGATTTGTGACGTGTTGGTCAATACAAAAACCGCGATCCGAGGATCACGGTTTTTGTGGTCGGGGCGACAGGGTTCGAACCTGCGACCTTCTGGTCCCAAACCAGACGCGCTACCATCTGCGCTACGCCCCGATATCTGTCTCTTAGGTGAGAAGAGTATAACAAAGTGGTGTAAAAGCATCAAGTCCTTTTTGTTCGCATTTCAGTTGAGTATTCAGCTTTATATCCACCTTTCAAGGTCTTGACCAAATTTAAGAAAAATCGTAAACTACCCATGCTTTTTA
>CAYHDY010000042.1:0-9813 GCA_964355525.1 uncultured Gammaproteobacteria bacterium
TTCATTCGGACCGAGGAAGACGACGAGTTCCGACGCGGAGCCCATGATGCAACCTGCGACGACCCACGCCTGATCGCCCGTGTTCTTGCTGAGGTTTTCGCAGGTGACTCGCTCGGGAGGGAACAGCGAGTTGTATTTTCTGGACACTCCGTTGCGCAGATACGCGTCCATGGCCGAGCCGTTGAGTTCACCGTACATGTTCGCGAATGAGTGCATCTGACCGTCCGTGCCCACTTGCCCCGCCACGCCGCCCGCGAAGATCAGGTGCGTGTTCTCGAGCTTGCCGCCCGCATCGATGACCGTTTTCGCGAAGTTCAGGAGCCACTCGAGATACAGCATTGGATGCGCACGTTCCGGAATCACGACGACGATCTTCTTGCCCGCGCTCGCGTACTCCGCGATGATCCGCGCGCGATCTTCGTTCAGGTCGTCGTCTGTGAGGGTCCCCATGACCTTCTCCCAGAGCTTGAACCGTTCCGGCGAACCGCCGTTTGCGGTGCTGAAGTACGCTTCGATGCGATCGCGATACGATGCCATCGCTGCCAAAAACTTCGGGTTCATCTTGTCCTGCCTTGTGTTTCGAACTACCAACGTCCGTGAGATCAACCATTGAGCTCGCGGATTCGGCAATGTATCGAAAAACATCTAATTTGTCAACCCGGCAGCTGCAGGGTCAACGATCCATTGACCCTGTCTTTTGGTCGTGATAAGCCTAAGCGAGGAAACAGTTCATTCAAAGGAGTTCCATGCGTATATCCATTCGTTTGCACGAGGTTCCGAAAGGGGAGCGTGTCCTGTCGCGTTCGGAAGATGCGTTTGCCCATTCGGGTCTGCTCGCACGTCCGTTTGCGATCGTGGTCGCGGACGGACACGGAGATCCGCCGGTCAATGCGATGACGTGCATGCTCGCCGCATCTGTTGCGCGGCAATTCTGCGATGATGTTGCCAGTTCCGAACAAGAACTTTGTGCACGCATTCAAATCGATGTCGCACAACGATTTTCGAAAGAACGAAACGGCGCCGTTGCCACGCGTGCGGTTTTCGAAACGGATTGTCTCACGGTTGCGAACGTTGGCGATTGTCGTCTCTATCGCTTCGCTCCGAAACAGTACATCCGGATTCGAACAACTCACGGAAGATCATCATCCGGATCATTCGCTCGAGTATGCACGACTTGCGCCGCTCTGGCATGACACGAAAACGAATCCGACGAGTCGATTCTATTTTGTTCCTTCCGGTCCTGTGACCTCCGCTCGCATCATGACGGAATTGAAAACGGCATCCGGTCAACGATATCTTCGCGGCACGGCCGTCTCGCGGAGTTTCGGGGATCCGGAAATGCGGCCGTGCGTGATTTCGGAACCGGATGTGAAAACGATTCCATTCGATCCGAGTACACGACACATCTTCGCTCTCTGTTCCGACGGCGGCATTCCGTCCGTCGAACAAGCATTCCTCGCCGCACGCGATCAATCGAATATCTCGCTCGACGATTTGTTCATGCGTGTGCGCTTGCACACATCGCCCCAACCCGAAGATGACGTGACCGTCGCCCTCATCGAACTTCTTCCCGAAAATTAGCCGACAAACCCTGACGCTCTCACCGAGTGTCTTTTTATTTTCACTACATTATTTATGTGATTTATGCTTGACAAAAATGATTTTTTATGTTATTTTCTTTCGTCTCTCAAGGAGAGAGTCGCCCATTTCAATTCGGGAGGTGAGCATGTTCTTTGAAGAACTTCCTTCGCACTATCGGTATCTGTGCGGTGAAGTGTCCGAAGATGACGAGCGGGAATTGTACAATCAACTGTTTCTGCTCGGAATCGATGTCCCTGCCGAGTGGAGAGACGTTCCTCGATTTTCGAAGCGTGCAAATCGTTCGAAATTGGATCTCGCGAAACAGACCGCACGCATTCAAGCTGCATGTTTTTCCATGCTGGTGACTCGGCCCATCCTTGACGATTTCGCTGAAGAGGAAGTGGTCGAGACTCTCATGGATAGACTCTATGATCAGCCGGATCGCGACACGGAATATTCGCTGGCACCGGACTGGTTTGATGAAGATCGTTCTCTCGAGCGTGTAATGGTATCTGAGTTGGAACAAGTTTTCCGCAAGTTACTGACAGATCTGCATCCTCGCGAAGAAGCGGTCATCAGGTTGCGTTTCGGGATTGGTCATCGTGAAGATTACGCGTTGGAAGATGCGGCGCGGATATTTGGTGTCACTCGCGAACGCGTTCGACAGATTGAGACGAAAGCACTGCGTAAACTCTGTGAGAAACGTCCGGTGCGCATTTTGGAACTCTGTTTCCATGGCGAAACTGCTATTTCCAGATCGGAAGTGAATTCCGTGCGTAAACCAAATCATTCAGAAGAAGATTGGGTCGAGATTCCCGAATCCGCATTTCGAGAACAAATTCAATTGCCGGTTCCGGGAACGATCAAACCTTCGGTCGAAACCAAAGTTCGAAATGCGTGCTTGTTGAGCGATGAAGAAGAGTTGTTGCTGTCGCACGTGTTCGGTTGGTTTGGTCAATCGGCTGTTCCTTTGTCTGAGTATGCGAAAAAACGATTTCTGACGGATGGCGAACAAAGGAGCCTTTCCGAACGTGTCGCAAAATCAGTGAAACGTCTGCAACAGATGTCTGTGTGGAAGGAGGTACAAATTCCGACCGCATGGAAATGGCGAGAAGCCGTAACGATTCCAGAAATCACTGCTGTGCCAATCGACATTCATCGGGAGATTCCGCGGCACAAGTCTCACCTCGAATATTTGTTCGACCTCACGCAAGGAAAACCCTTCAGCATAGCAATGCTTCAAGCCGCTCATGTTCGAAAAGATTGGCCATTCAAACACGGCTCCGGCCTTTCCAGTATTTTAGGTCATAGCGGCCTCTACAGTCAGGGTTATTGGTTCCGTCGACACGGTACACGAGGCTCGTTCATTTACGAATGGACTGGTCAAGATGTGTTTGAGCGACAAGAACGCAAACGGCTAAACGGTCATCGTAAGACATTTTTGTAGTGCGATGTCATGTACTCCTCCAGATTCGTCTGGAGTTTTTTTATCCCCGATCAAACCGTATTTGATTTCCATCACGATAAATGGCAAACTGTCTTTACAGATTCGAATCATGATTGAATACGTTTATGTCTCAAACACCAAAACACATCGGCTTTATTATGGACGGCAATCGGCGATGGGCAAAGACGCGCGGACTTTCGACAGGTGAAGGTCATGCTGCGGGGGCGGAAAATATTTCGCGGATTGTGGAAGCGTGTGCAAAACGCGGGGTTGAGACCGTAACCATTTATGCGTTCAGTACCGAGAATTTTAAAAGTCGCAGCGCGAAGGAAGTTGCGATTCTCTTCGAACTGCTCGCATCGTGGCTGCATCGAAAATCCAAATTGATGAAAGAGCAAGGAGTGCGACTCGCGTTTCTCGGCGACTTGAAACAATTGCCGGAACGGTTGCAACATAAGATCGATCACGCGGTCGATGTTCTGAAATCGAATGAGCGCATCAAATGCAACATCCTCATGAATTACGGCGGACGACCCGAGATTGTGAACGCTGTCAAAGAAATTATTCGCGAAGGAAAGTCTGCGGATGACATCAATGAGGAATTGATCGAACAACATTTGTATACAAAAGGTCAGTCGGATCCGGATCTCATGATTCGTACGGGCGGAGAAATGCGCGTCAGTAATTTTCTTATCTGGCAATTGAGTTACAGTGAACTGTATTTCACAGACACGTTCTGGCCGGACTTCGACGAGACAGAACTCGACAAAGCTCTTGCAGATTATGCCGTGCGAGAACGAAGATTCGGTGGGGAAGCAATCATAAAACAGGTCATTTAGGACCTGTTTTTCTTTTCCCCGCGAAACCCCCTCCTCCTTTGAGGAGGGGGCAGGGGGTGGTCGTTTATGTCGTCGTGATTGACAAAATCGCTTTTTTCGGTTAGGATCTGCTTTCGATCACGGTGGTCGAAGATGCAGATTGGAGACAAACATGTTCATCATCCCGACGCTGCTCATCATTGCTGCGCTCGTGTTCATCCACGAGTTCGGTCATTACGTCTGTGCAAGAATGACCGACACGCCCATGACGAAGTTCAGTGTCGGTTTCGGAAAGCGGTTGTTCGCCTGTTCCTTGATCGAAACGCTTCCTGACCAAACGACAGAACCGAGTTTTCTTTTCACGTGGACGGGTGTTCGCGGAAAGGAATCTTCGAAGTTGTTGTTCGCGAGCGGATCGTTCAAACGAAATGCTTTGCGATTTCTTGCGTGGACGATGGGTTCGATTTCATGGGAGATCCGAGCGATTCCTCTCGGCGGTTTCGTGGATCCTCAATTGTCACGCGACAAGCCACGCTTCTTTCGCGACAGTCTTGTTCTTCTCGGAGGGCCGGCTGCAAATCTCGCATTCGCTGTTTTCCTGCTCGCGCTCTGCCATATGTATAGCCGTGACCTTACGTTTACCGCTTCACTTCACTCGAGTGTGGAAAGTATCGGATGGATGGCGTACGAAATACTGCAGTTTATTCTGCATCCGTTCGCGAAACATCAAGGTGAGTTGAGTGGACCGATCGGTATTCTTGCCATGGGAAAATCCATTTTGGAACATGGGTGGAATGCCGCCGGGGTTTTCACCGCATCGCTTTCGTGCTCGCTTGGTCTCATGAATCTGCTTGTTATCCCACCGCTCGACGGAGGACAACTGCTGTTCGTGTGGATCCGATCACTCACTCCGGTTTTTGGCGCGCGACTTGAACGGGTCATCGCTGCAAGCGGAACACTTGGACTGATTGTTGCGGCGATCTGTGTCTCGGTCAACGACATTGTCAAGCTCTTCTGAATCGTACGAACAAAACGTACGATTTTTATTTTTGCAATTTGCGTTCGTAAAGATTTGATTCTCCTTTTGAATTTTTTCCGAAAAAGAAAAGATCGGATCCGTCCTTTGTGATCCAAAAAGATTGAATGGAAACATCATTTGCAAGCACGGTTTCATTTCGGACATCACGCTCGTCGAGTTCGAGCGCATTCAATATCATTCCTTTGCTGTAAAGAATTTCATCGCCGGACGGGTACCAACCGATTTGGGTGAGTGGTTCGCTGAAGCGTGTGATCGTTTCCATGTGTCCGGATTGTCTGTCAAAAATTTTTACATCAAATCCGTTGCTGAAAAGAAGCCGGTCTTCTTTTGGCGACCATGCACTCAAACGGATTTCTTCATTTAAACGAAGTGGCTCTCCTTGATCTGGATCAAGAATAATTAGTCGATGTCGTTTTGTTTCTTCGAGAACAATCAGGGAGGAAGGAGCGGAAATAAAACGATAGGATCCCAAGGGAAGATAGGCGATAATGGACGCGACTCCCTTGTCGTCGAGGTAGGAAACAATCGACTGATCTTTGGATTGTACACTCACAAGACGTTCATTTCGTTGTCGGAGATCATCCGCGAACAATTTTTTTGGAAGAGAGAGATCTGCATTGATACCGAACGCATTCCACTCTTTTCCAACGTGATAAAAAAGACGATGATCAGATCCAACATCAAAATGCACGTCGGTCGCGCCTTCGCGGGGAAGGGGAATGACCGTATGTTCACGTACATGAATGATCGTGTTTGTTTTTTCTTTTGCTCCGACGAGTTCTTTTAATAAGAGATATTGTGAATCAGGTGACCAAGAGAGTTGGTAAGTAGAGGACGTGTGAAACGCTTGTTTAAAAATAGATTGATCTTCAAGGAATGTTGAGTCTCGAACCCATACATCCATGGTTCCGTTTGTGTTTGTGAGATACGCAAATCGAGAAGGGTCCGTTGAAACAGCTGTGTCGAGTAACGGTTTATCGATTGCGTGTGTCGGTGATCCTGTTAAAAATAAAAGTGCATTCGGAATGAACGTACTTTTGTTGCTCTCGATCGGCAATGTTTTTTGCCATGTCGTGTATCCGGCTTTTGAAATTTGAATCTTCACATCACCCGGAAAAAGATTGTCGATGACGGCCGGCGTGCGTTTGCTATTCTGTTTTTCGTCGAGAGTGATCGTCGCTCCTTTTGGAACACTCGTGATCGACAATACGCCGGCTTTCACGACACGATTGGATCCGAGTTGATATCGGTAACCGGCTGTATAGAGCACGACGAGCGGGGCAGAAACCAAAAAACCGATCGCGAAAACAGCAAATAAGATCGTTCGTATCCAATGATGCATATGCGTGTCATTGTACGCGACCCATTTCTTGACCGCAACCGTCCGAACACGGTATTCTGAAGGCACATGTTTTTCAATCAACCATTGCAGAATCGTCCCATGCGCGCTCGCAAAATACTTTTTTGCGTTTTGTTTTTACTTGTTACATTCGGTGTCGGGTATAAACTCGGCGATGCGCACGCAATCAAGACGGCAACTTCCGCTGGGGAAGGAAAGGTTCTTGGACAAGGTTCGGTGTCTTCGATGTTGGATGCAGATGTTGATTTCAAAAATTTTTGGGACATTTGGTCGGAGGTTAAAGCAAAGTATTATCAAACTCCTGTTTCCGACAAAGCGTTGTATTACGGTTCATTGAAAGGATTGCTTGGCGGATTGAATGATCCCTACTCGGTTTATTTCGATCCGGAAGAGGCAAAAAAATTCCTTTCGGATTTGAATGAATCGTTTGTCGGAATTGGCGCACAGATCGGAATCAAAGAAAAAAAATTGACAGTGATCGCACCGCTTGAAAATTCACCGGCTTCACGCGCGGGATTATTGTCAGGCGATTGGATTGTGACCATTAACGGAAAAGAAACAAACGGAATGTCGACGGAAGAAGCGGTCTCACTCATTCGTGGAGAAGAAGGGACCGAAGTCACGTTACAAATCAGTCGTGACGGATTGAATGATTTGAAAGAAGTAAAAATCAAACGGGAACAAATCACGGTTGATTCTGTAAAATGGAAAATCGAAAACGGAAACATCATGAACATTTCCATTTCAACATTCAATGGTGATACATCTGATTTATTCAACACAGCGGTTCAAGAAGCTCTCACAAAAAATGTAAAAGGAATCATTTTGGATTTGCGCGGCGATCCCGGGGGCCTTTTGACAACAGCCGTGAACGTCGCGTCCGCTTGGGTTGGATATGATCCCGTTGTTTTGGAAAAAAGTCGTGCGAAAACCAATTCATTTAATGGAGTGACAGCACCACGACTCGCTGGAATCCCTACGGTTGTTCTTGTTGATGGGGGAAGTGCTTCTGCTTCGGAAATTGTTTCCGGAGCGCTTCAGGATGGATCTTATGCAAAACTGATTGGAACAAAAACATTCGGAAAAGGGGTTGTACAAGATTATCAGGATTTGCCGGATGGTTCCGCGTTGAAAATCACGACAGCAGAATGGTTTACCCCTCTTGGTCGCAGTATCAATAAAATCGGCATCGAGCCGGATATCAACGTCGACTTCGATGTCGATGCGTTTAAGAAAAACGGTCATGATAATCAAAAGCAAACCGCTCTCGACGTCCTCAACGGCACCTATAAGCCGCCTGTCGCACGTTCCGCCGCGGACAAAAAATAACGTTTCCCCTTCGCGTTTAAAAAACGAACCCGCCGAGAAAGAAGTTTCTGCCGGCGGTGTTGTGTTTCGTCGATCAAATTCCGGAATTCAGATCGCCTTCATGAAAGATTCATACGATAAGTGGACATTCCCAAAGGGGCATGTTGAAAAAGGGGAAGCGATCGAAGAAGCGGCTGCACGCGAAACGTTGGAAGAAATCGGTTTGCAGGAAATTCGTTTTCTCGATGATCTTGGAAAAATCAGCATCTGGTTTCGGGATCGCTATGAAAAGAAGGGGAAACTGATTCATAAAGATATTCATTATTTTCTTTTCGAAACGCCTTCGAATGCCGAGCTTGCTCCGGATCCAAAACAAAACGCATACGGAGCAAAATGGGTTCCGCTGAAAAAAGTTCTTGAAACATCCGGATACGCAGATCTGATCCCAATCATTCGTCGTGCACTCGAACAACTAAAGAAAATATAATATGCAACCACTTACATTTTCCGGACGTGTGGAAAAAGGCGAAGGGATCGCTCGAGAGCTTGGATGTCCAACAGCAAACATTGCGATCGAACAAGGTGTCGTGATTCCCGCGCTCGGTGTTTATGTTGGAGATGCGGAGATTGAACATAAACAGTATCCGTCATTGATTTGTATCAGCGATGGTCGCACGGGCGTGAATTTGAAAATGGAAGTGCATCTTCTCGATCAAGAAATGGATCTCACGGGAAAAAAGTTGACCGTTATCTTACGCGAGAAAATTCGAGATATTATTCCATTTCCCGGCAATGAAGAAATGGCGCTTGTGATCAAAGAAGATTTGGAAAAAAGTCGCGTTTGGTTTCGTAAACATGCGACGGTATCGATCGCGTAAACAGGTTCAAAACCCCTGTTGATAACTCTCCCTTTCAAAATCCCAGCAATTCTTCACAATTTTTAAAGACCATGTTACAATGACGCCGTAATAACTAAGCTTTCTACCCATATGGCAAAAATGACCAAGAGCCAATTCATTCAATCGATGGCAGAAATGTTGGGCGTTTCAAAAAAAGAAGCATCTGAAAAGTGGGATGCATTTGTTGCAATGGCTTACAAAGAAGTGAAATCCGCAGGAGAATTCAGCATGCCTGGACTCGGCAAGCTCGTGAAAAAAGCTCGTGCCGCTCGCACAGGACGCAATCCATTGACCGGTGCAGAAATCAAAATTCCTGCAAAGACCGTCGTCAAATTCCGTGTCGCAAAACAATGTAAAGATTCCATTCTCTAAATCAGAGAACAAAACAGCCCCGACGTTACGTCGGGGCTGTTTTGTTTTGTGGAACATTGATGCGTCCATAATAAAACAAAAACTCGACCGATTAAACGGCCGAGTGTTTGAGTTGTGTGAGATTGTATTTCTTTCCTTCGCGATCCCATTTCTTGAGCGTACGCAATCCAGATGTTGAGATCGTGAGAGTAACCATACGACCTGTGGCTGGGTTGACGAGACGTCGTTTTTGCAAGTTTGGTTTCAATTTGCGTTTGACGTGTACGTTCGAGTGGGAAACGTGAAAGCCGGTTGTGGTTTTCTTGCCTGTAAGTGCGCAAGTTCGGGCCATACGTTTGAATTTAGTTTCCGCGAGAAGTATAGCTCGACCGCCCATTTTTGTCCAGCCCACGGCTCTGATGAGTCTTCGGACTCTAGAAGAGAGTTCCTCCGTGTGTTATTCTTTTTCTATTATGAAACAGACTTCTCTCCCAAAAACGTGGCTATTCTTCTTTGTGATTATGATCGTTCTTGTGATAGGTGCCATCTTACAAGCATCTATCGATTCGGGTCCTTTCGTCACGGTTCATGAAGGAACATCGAGTAGTCTTTTGTCTTCGTCAGAAATGACAGATCGGCAAAAGAATGCGGAAGGCATGGCAGCGAAGGGGGGAAATACGATTTATATTGAAAATCAGAAAGCGGGACAATCCATCGTCTCAATCGGTTTTGCTCTGTTTGCCGATTCCGGATTCGTTGTCATTCATGAAGATGAGAACGGCGTGCCTGGAAAAATCATCGGATCATCGGCATTGATTCGCAAACGCGAGAATCAATTTACCATTCAAACTTCGATACGACTTAAAAAAGATCAGATGTATTACGCCGCTTTGCATCGTGACAATGGAGACGAAACATTTAAGGATGCGGACGACGGATTTCTCAACGATGCGGACAGTGATGTTGCCCTCATGTCATTTCTCGCAACGGAATAGTTTTATGTCGATGAA
>CAYHDY010000043.1:0-9414 GCA_964355525.1 uncultured Gammaproteobacteria bacterium
ATATACTAATTATAGTTTTTTGTCAAATCTTAGTTATTTAATCTTGACAAAAGTGTAAAATTATGATATTATGTAATCATCAAGTGAGAGACGGAAGAATAAAGACACTTGATAATCCATTCAAAACAAACGGTGATCGAGAATCGCCAGCAGGAGTTCCCCATGATGATGTTTCAGACGCTTTCCCACGAGGGCAAGATCTACCACGTCCATGCCGTCTCGGCATGGGATAGCTACGCTGAGTTCTGGGATAAGACCTGGAACAGTTACGATCGAAAGTACCACGGGTACAGCGTCCAAATCGCTCAGCCCGCTGTTGGTAGCGATGAAATGATTCGGCTCGTAAAAAAGAGATCGGATGAAATCGTCGCCAACGCAGCTTTCTCAGCCAAGGTCAACAAGATGCCCGTCGTCATTGTGATGCACGATGCACAGCACTTGACCTTGACCAAAGAAGTCGAAGCGATTGAACCGAGCAAGGAATTGCTCGAAAAGCTCGGATTCCAAATCTCGAATCCGAACCGAAATCGACGCTACTTCTAGCCATACCCATCAGGCTAAATCTGAATTGATCACACGACACTCTCGTGATCTTCAGAAGATGGGTTCCTTTCTTGGATGATTAGCAATGGTGCTGGTCAGTCGAGAATCGAAACGGTTCCTTCAACAATCCACTATCATTCAAGGAGTTCCACATGCAGATCAAGGTTGTAAACACTTTGGATTTTCGATTCTTCATTCACTCAGAATCGGGAGATTGTTTGATCACTTTTGTCCCACGTTTTAATTCCGACAGCGAAAAAATATGCGACACGTCCACATGCATCTACAACAGGGAAGGAGAAACGTTCTACATGCCCTGTTACTGTTGCGTTAATAGGTATTATTGGGAAAATCACTATGAAACAAGTCGCAAGATCAGAAACGTTTTGGAAAAAGAAAAAATTAAACGAGTAGTGCTTGCCAGCTCAGATCCTGATTTTCGTGACCTCTTAAACGACCGCGAAAGGAAAGTGTATGAATTGATTCGTCCCACAGATGAAATTCTTTCTCAGTTCAACCTCGGATTCAAAAAACCGAAAGTTTTTCGAGGCTCTCTTGGCTAACGATGTCTAATGGCATCGTTTTCTTTTTTTCACAATGTGCGATTGACAAACCAAATTTTCTGTGACATGATTAAATCATAAAAGAACTCCCTGCATCTTAAATGAGCTGGGAGTTTTTTTCTTTTTTCATCTTATAAAATATCTATGACAATAAAACTAAAACAACGTGTAAAAATAATTTTTCTCATCAGTATCATCTTTGTTACAATTATTTTTTTCTTTACGTCCAGATCATCGAACAACAAACACTCTCTCGACATTACAAAAGCGAAAACCGCCGTCGAATCACAGGTTATTCGCGTTGTAGACGGCGACACAATCATCGTCGCTCTCAATCACAAACCCGAAACGATTCGCTTGCTCGGAATCAACACACCGGAAACAGTGAAACCAAATTCACCCATTGAGTGTTACGGACCGGAAGCGTCAAAATATACGAAAGAATTATTGACGGATAAAGTTGTTCGACTCGAATCGGACCCATCGCAAGATAATCGTGACAAATACCATCGTTTACTTCGATATGTTTTTCTCAGCAATTTGAATGTGAACAATGCACTTGTTCATGATGGATTTGCACGCGAGTATACATTCAAGGCTCCTTACAAATATCAGAAACAATTTAAGGCGGATCAAAAAGCGGCCAAGAAAAATCACATTGGATTATGGGGAGAGTGTTTCACGAAATAAAATCGCGGTTCAAAATTCGAATCAATTTTTAATACGCCACTGTCCAAAGTGCATTGAAAATCATTTTCGCTGTCATTGAGATTGTTGGACTCTCAACAGAAATCACGAACTGTTCTTTTTCTGAAATCACAAATAATAATAAAACATTTCCAGAGATCATCACTTCAGCGGGGAAACGGTACGTCGATTCTGGCAGCATTCTTGTTTCACGAAATTTTTCTTTATCTAAACTTTTATATTTTTTTCCACCTTCTGTATCCGCAACAATAATTTTTGCAAACAGATTATGTTTCTCGCGGAGCGCACTGTATTCGCCAAGAAAAAAATCTTTCATTCCATGTGAGCTCATCATTTCTTCCACCGTAAAAATTCCATATTGGAATTTTTCCGTCATATCAAAAACAGATGAGCGAATCACATCTTTGATTCCTTCGACTCCGACATAAAATTTCACAACCGGTTTCAATGTACTCTCACGCGAGAGGGCGATGAGCTCGCCTGCAATTCCATCAACATGATCAAGTTTAGCCTGCAGCATCTTTTTAAAAGCCGTAGCACCTTCAGGCACAAACACACGGCGTTTACCACGAGCGGATTCCGAAAACAATTTCTTCTCGAGTAAACCCTGAATCGTATGATAAACCGTTGTCCGATGCGTTTTCGTTTTTTTAGCTAATTCAAGCACCGTTGCAGGCCCAAGCTCCGTGCAGGCAATGTAAACCGTCGCTTCCTGATCACTCAACCCAAGCGATTTTAGCTCATCAATCAACATAGTGTAGTGTATTTATGTACAACACAATAATACATTTTCTTAGCTGAGTTGTCAATTTTTGATATTAAAAAATCAAAATTTTGACATATTCTGACGTGTATAGATTGACATTTTGGTCAAAATCGAGTAAACTTGCTTTATGAGATTGAGAGCAGAGAAAGAAAGGGTTGGAAGTGCCTTACAATTTCGGGGAGAGAGCTGAGCGATCCAGTCCCATGGTTGATCGCAGAACCGGTTTTGTAGAAATCTCTATTTAGATATCTCTGAAACTGGTTTTTTCGTTCTTTCATTATCACAACGCCTGCGCAAAGCGTCGGCACGGAGTTTATCATGCAGAAGTATTGGAAAGACATTCACACCTGCGGTTACCCGGTCGAAATCGATAAGGGGAACCCGTTGCGTGATCCCGAATTTCGGATCATCGCACATCGCGATGCTGAGTTCGCCCTGATTCGCCACAACGATGGACGGTTCTTCACCGTTCATGACAACACCTATCCAGAAACTCCGGAAATCACGGCGAGTGAGGCGAAGTCATTCCTCACACGGTGTCGAGAGGGTTGTGTCAACCAAACGACCTATTACAAAGCAAAAATCGAGCGAGCTCAAGATAATCTCCATGCGGTGGAGAGGGAACTGAGCGAACTCGATGAACTTCTGCAAACCCTCGCAGAAGTTCAGGTGGAACCACCGTCCGAACTCGAAGCCTTCCCCGAACAGGAGGAATATCGCAGCAATAGCTGGACCACACCAGTGCGGCCTCGAAGGTAATTCTCCCCCTTCCATCAACCTCGCCCGTCGACTTCATCGACGGGCCCCAACTTTGAACGATCAAACATCTTGGTCGAGCGAACCCGGGAATTATCCCAACCGGCGATCACGTTATCGCCACAGGAGTTCATCATGGAAATGATTATCGAGAACGATCTGAAAAGTGAATGTCAATTCGTGATCACACACAAGTTCAGCCACAAATATTTTCGTGAGTGCAGGGAAGCGGACAAAACCAGAAGCAATGACACGCTGGTTGTACACAATCCTCGGTGTGGGTCTCAGTCCAATTATGCTTTCGAAAAGGTAAAGGAAACTGAGAAGTCTCCAAGCGACTTTGTGTGGATACACAAAGGATTCGGGTGGCTGTTCATTTGTGAAAGGGACAAAACGATCGTGGTTCGTGATGACTCATACGCCGACCACGAGAGGAAACTCGGAATTTTGGAGGCAATTCAAAAAGCTTTTCCAGAATATCGAGCGTCTCTCAGGTGAATCAACTCGGCCATCGCTTCACGATGGCCTCCAACCTTGGACGATCAGATTTGCTGGTCGGACGAGAACGGGAAACAGACAAAGGAGACACCATGCCACTCTACGCGGAAAGTTTCATTCCAGCAGAACGGAACGCCATCTTTTGGGACATGGACTACCCACCCGTCGGAAGAAGAATCTTCGTCTTCCGTGACGGCGAGACACATGTTCATCCTCCCGCAGACGGAGGTGGATGGGAGCATGGCACAAAACTCAACTGGGTTGATGCACTCGACCTCCTCGAAAAAATTCGAGCAGAAAATGTGACGAGTGTTCGCCGAACGAAAAAAGGACAACAACAGTTTCTTTGGCGACTCAATCAAGCCACTCTCATCGTGAAGGAGAAAAAATATACACCGCCAACCTAAGACCTCAACTCGCCTGTCGATTACTTTCGACGGGCCCCAACCTCGGACGATCAACAGATGGTCGCACGAGAACGGGAAGTTTTACAACAAAGGAGTCCATCATGTCCTACACAGAACTCTTGCGTGAGATCAACGAAATTCCTCAGAAAATTCGTGATGCGCAAACGCGGAGATACGACGCACAAGAAATCGTCGAGGAGGCGGAGCGTGAAATCAAACGTCAGAAGTATCGAGAAACACGTATGACCGCAGCCCTCTCGACATCATTCGAAGAAGAGCTACTGACTCTTGCAGCAGAAGAGAATCTCAACCTGACAAAGATTCGTTCTGCGAACAAAAAGCGTCAAGATCAAACAATGGATGGAGTCTATTTGTTTCTCTTCGAGAACGTTGCCGTCCTGTTTCGTCGCATGCGAGAGAAGTTCGAATGCGACACTCCTTGGGCAAATCCGGAACAAAAGGAAGTAATTCTCCATCTCACAGAGGAACGAAAAGCCGTCGTTGTTCTCGGAGCAAAAGATCCGGATCAGAGATGGTCCACGTACCTGCACTATACACACATAGACGAAGAAGTGCTTGGTGACTTCATTCCAGATGAGATGCGCACATTCATCATGTCCAAGCAAAAGGAGGGGTGTGCCGTGACGAAATTCTGTGAGCGAAAGAAATTTATTGAAATCAACAGTGGAGGCGAGTATATTTTGCCAAACGGGATGAAAATCACTCGCTCATAAACACAAACTCGCCCGTCGATTACTTTCGACGGGCCCCAACCTCGGACGATCAGCTATTGGTCGGACGAGAACGGGAAATTTTTCCCACAGCGGCGATCATGAATCGCCATCAGGAGTTCATTGTGCAAAACGTCGTCAAAATTCTGGTGATCGAAGATCGTGCGAATCACATCGCTGATGCGAAACAGATGTTCGAAAACGTGCGGGGCAACTTGCCGATCGAGTTCGAAGTCGTGTACGCGGAGGATCTAACGAGTGCGATGCCGTTCATCGAGTGTGTCGATTGCGTCATGACGGACGTGTTCTTTCCGGACGTGATCGGAGGCGAGGAAAAGCCGAACGGACAAACCGTTGCGGAACATTGCCTCAACAATCGAAAGCCGGTCGTCATGATCACGTCGACGTATCATCACGGCCACAGGACACAACCGGTGTGCACGTGGGGACGCGACCACGGACTCGAGATCTTCGACTGCGATGACCGCGTCGGCCAGGGCGAAGGCGAACACAAACCGTGGAAGCAAGCGCTGATCGGTGTCATTGCCATCATCATTGGTCTCGAGATGGAGAAATTCTGTTTCGAGAATGGTTGCCTGAAGGGTGACCATGACAGCCGATACTATGACGATTGGATCGAACGAAATTTGTCGGATGCCTCCCTGGATCGCAATCCTGTCTTGAAACACTTGAAGGAACTCGGCTTCAAGTAAATCGATTCTTCTCGCCCGTCGTTCATCTAGAACGACGGGCTTTTTCTTTTGACAGATCCACACAAACATGATGAATTACAAGAGCATAAACGATGGAGGTGCGTGATGTCTCATTATCGCCTTGAGCCAAAACACACAGCAAAAGAATCCTTTCTAAATCAAAACGGAACGCTCGTTTCGAACGATATGGATTGGCTTCAAGTGCCGTGGGATCATGTCGCGGTTGTGTTGATTCAAAACGTAGATGAAACAATCGCCCTCATCGCCATCAACCGTCGCGAATTTGATCGGACGCGCAGTCCATCAGACAAGCGCGTGCGCAAAACATATCTGTTGGCAATCGAGAAAATCTTGCCAAGCATTCAAGATCGCGAATGTTCAGAACAACTTCGTAAACGTCTCGCTGATTCAAAAATCTAAGAGACACACCCTCGTCGATTCAACTGTGAGTCGATTTTTTATTTCACAAGTAAATCCGTCGCGAGCAAATCCACAGCGAGATCGACGTCGATCCCGCCATTTTTTAGATCACGATCGAAAATAAATAATTTTTCGTGTGCATCCAATAATTTTTTCAAAGAAAAGTTTTTTGCCTGTGCAAGAACTTTTGTTGCGACGAATGGATGTACATCAAGTTGTGTTGCGACATCGTTATTCGAAGCGCGCGGGTTCTCGTCGAGTACCGCACGTGCACCAATCAGTAATCGAATCTGTCTCGAGAACATGCTGAGAATATAATGGTCTTCACTTCCGGCGAATCGCTCTTCTTCAAGAAGTTGCACGGCCCGACGCGAATCTTTTTTTGATAATGCATCAACAAGTTCAAAAATTTTTCCCTCGAACGATGCGTTCACAAGTTCAAGTGTCATCGTTTCCGTAATGGTTCGGCCGTTTGCATACGCGATCAACTTATCAATTTCCTGATGCATCTGCCATAATTCCGTTCCAACACGTTCAACCAGTGAACGCACGGCATTCGGTTCGATCATTCCACTTTGTGATTTCACACGTTCGATGATCCACTTCGTAAGTGACGCGCCAACGAGTTCATCGAATGGATACAAATGAACCCCTTCGATTGCGCTTAATTTTTTAAATAACGGTTTCTTCTCGATCGACGCGACATCGCCCGTTTCCCAAAGTACAACAATCGTCGAATCCGGAATCCGTTGCAATCCTGTTTCCCAAAGAGGAGATTGTTCTTTCTTCGTTGTCGAAAGTAAATCGCGAATAATCACCATGCGATGTTTTGATAAAAAGGGCATCGTTGAAACAGATTGCAATGCCGCGGGTGCATCGAATTTTCCATCGACCCCCGGAAACGTCTCGATGTTCGTTCCGCGGGGATCGTGCTTATCCCGAAAAGCGGTTTTCAATTGAGAAACCTTTTCCTGCGTGCGGAAATTGTCTGAACCATAGACGAAGAGAAGCATAGTGAAGTGATTGTATCGTTGATCGAAGGGTGCGGCAAGCAAGCAAAAATCCATTGCAACGGCAATGGATTTAAATCTGTTAAATATTTTTTCCATCTCTCGATTGACCAATATTCATTGATCATCCAAGAAGGGAACCCATCAAGCCGGAGATCACGAATGGTCGTGTGATCGAATCCGGCTGATGGGTAAGAACAAGGATCTACTTGAGTGAGTCGAGAATTCCGAGAATTGGTTGCAACACCTCTTGAAGCTTGCAAATCTCCTCTTCGATCTTTTTACGCTTCGACTCAAATCGTTCGATAACATCCTCCTTCGAAAGGACAGATACCTGATAGACCATCACGGTGGAGCACCCATATTCCTGATCAATCCGCCGAAAAAGAGTCAGTCCTGTACCGTTCTTGAACACCAGCCTCCAATACCTGTTGTAACAGGTAACAGGAATATACTGACATGGCTGTTTGTTTTCTTCTGCCTCAAAATGCACCGACTCTCCTTTCAACACTTCGAAGACAGAGTCGAAGTTGAACTTCATGTCCTGAGAGTCTGCAGCGCAAACCATTTTCTCAATATTTTCGTTAATCATGTGAACTCCTGTGGCGATACTCGATCGCCGCTGTGTTTCAACCAATCTCGATCAAGAGAGCGACCAAACTCTTTGGTCTCTCATTCTTGATAACAAAAGTATACCACTTTTTTGCCTTTTTGTCAATAGTATCACAACAGCTTTTTTGCTATTGCAAGCTTAAAAATTGTATGTTATACTATTATTGTCGTAATATATTTACAACATCCTAAAAATATGGCTCAACTCAAACAATTACTCGGAAACCTAAAACTGTCCGAAAAAGAGGTGGAAATTTTCCTTGCGCTTGTCCGCATGGGTAAAAGTCCTGTGTCGACCATTAGTCGTGAGTCAGGAATCACTCGGACACACGTTTATGGCATTGTTGAAGGGTTAGTCGAAAAAGGACTTGTGAGCGAGATTGAGGAACGTGGAGTAAAGACTTACGAAGCCGTAGACCATGCGGGATTGTTGGCGTTTATTTCTCGAGAACAAAAGGAATTACAAAAAATCGAAAAGAACATCGCCGAGATGGCGAGTTCGTTTAATGCAATGCAAGTTGGTGGGAAAGAAAAAACGAAAGTTCGATTTTTTAACGGCATCGATGGAGTAAAAAATATTTACGCGGAGATTCGACGAGATCTTGAAAAGCAAGAAACATCAATCGAAGTCCTCACAATCTTCTCACCCGAAAATCTCGAACAAATTATTCCAAACTTCGATTACTTCAATTATCCGAACATGATCGGACGAGACATTGTTGCGGAGGATGCATTTATTGAACAATATAAAATTAAAATAAAAAATGGCGCGTATAAAGTTTGGTCAAAAGAAAAAGGATTATTTCCGACAGACAGCATTCAATGGAAAAACAAGATCGCTTACATCGATGTTTCCGGATTTCCGTCCGGCATCATCATCGAAAATGAATCCATGGCAAAATCATTTACCATGTGGTTTAACGAGATGTGGAATGGATTACAAAAAAACACTGCTTGATGCAGTGTTTTTCTTTTTTTATACTTCTTCCATCTCCCCCCAATTTTTTCCCGCTTTCACTTCCACAAGCAGCGGCACCTCAAACTCTGTGACACCTTCCATCATTTCTTTCAAACCTTTGCACACGATATCCACATCATCTTTTGCAACCTCGAGGACAAGTTCATCATGAACCTGTAAAAGAATATTTGCTTTGAGCTGACTTTGTCTCAGCCAGCCGTCGACCGCAAGCATCGCCATTTTCACGATGTCCGCCTGTGTTCCTTGGATCGGCATATTTTGTGCCATCCGTTCGGCGGAAGCGACAAGCATCTGAACGCCCGAATCGATTTCGGGAAAATATCTTCGACGTCCGAAATGCGTTTGCACAAATCCCTCTTCATGCGCTTTTTGCTTGAGCGTATCGAGATAATCACGCACAGCGTGGTGAATAGAAAAATATTTTTCAATAAATTTTTTCGCTTCATCGAGTGTGAGACCGGTCGAACGAGCGAGTGAACGCGGACCCATGCCGTACATGATGCCGAAATTAATCGCTTTTGCCGCGCGACGCTGATCCTTCGTCACTTCCTCCTCAGGAACCTCCCAAACTTCCGATGCGGTGCGCGTATGAATGTCCGCTCCGTGCTTAAATGCGTTGATGAACGGTTTATCGTTTGCGAGAATCGCCACTAATCGAAGTTCGATTTGCGAATAGTCGGCGCTCACAAGCAAGCAATCTTTTGCCGC
>CAYHDY010000044.1:0-9152 GCA_964355525.1 uncultured Gammaproteobacteria bacterium
TAGCTAAGATTTGACAAAAAATTAGAATTAGTATATTGTGAATGTACACTTCGAATTAAAATAATGCTATGTTGAGCCAAAGTGAATTGCATGATGTTTTGTACGAATCTTTGAGCGAATTGGGCCTTTCGGATGGGGAGCGGAAGCTGTACATGCTTTCTCTCTCGCTTGGACCGACTTCGATTGCAAAGCTTGCGGAGCATCTCGGAATTCCCCGCCCGAACCTTTATAAGGTGATCGATCGACTTGAATCGTTTGGCTTAGCCAAGTTTTCCGAGCGAAAGAAATTTGCTCGAACGTTTGTTGTTGAATCGCCAACGGTGATTACCGAGTTGCTAAAACAAAAACGCGACAAGATCGCGTTGTTTGACAGTCGTGTGACACAGTCGATGCCGGATCTTCTCGCGATGTACTCACAGGGTGAACTTCCTACATCGATAAAAATTTTGCAGGGTAAGGAAGCGTACTTAAAAGTTTTTTATCAAATTCTGGATGAGGAAAAAGTGTCTGTGGATTTTTGCGGATCCGTTGAAGATTATTTGGGCTTCCTACCGCAGGTTGATCAAGATCGATGGACAAAACAACGCATCACACGAGGAATAAAAGTTCGTGTACTTGCGCTACCTGGTAATGAAGCAAATCGATTATCAACAATCGCTAAAGAACAGCTGCGAGAGATTCGTTGGCTTCCGAACGAACAAACATTTCAATCCGCATTTCAGTTGTTTGGAAATAAAGTTGTGATTTGGCAACCACATGCACCGCTTGCATTGCTTATCGAGGATCAATACATTGTAAAAATGCTACGTGTGTTGTTTGAAATTATGTGGAATGATCGAACGTAGTTGTATTATTGTACTAGTACAATAATACAACTGGGCACGCAGTAAATGAAAAATAAAAATCCGTCCTGCAGCTGCGGGACGGATTTTTATTTACTTTGTTTTCAATGCGTTTACTTTTTTCATCAAGCGAGACTTGTATCGAGCAACGGTATTCTTTTTGAAGATTCCTTTTGCCATCGCTTTATCAAATTTCTTTCCGACGAGTTGTGCAACGGTCGTGGCTTCTGCAAGATTTTTTGCATCAACCATTTTACGAAGTTTCACACGGAGGGATTTGATTTCCGCTTTGATGTCTTTGATGTGGTCTGCGCGCTTTGCGGTCTGGCGCATTGCTTTTTTGGCGTTTTCTTTGTTTGGCATAATTGAAATCGATGGCTTGTTCGCCCGAAGGATGTTTATCCTCGACGAAAAATGATTATTAGGCTGAATACGCAGTAGTTTAGCGGATTCGTGACGAATGTCAAGCATTAAGGTCGGAAGATCCAATTTCTAATGGATCAAGCTCCTTTCCGGATGTTCCAGCCGTAATCCGAAAGATATCTTTATCAATTTTTTTCAATTCTCCGGAAGATGCATTATAAGCATTTCTCGTTGTTTCCAAATGTTTTCCCAGTTTATTGTGATAGTCTTCGTAAGCTCGAAGATGTTTCATGAGTGAATCCGCTTGAATTTGGATGTCTTTTACAGAATCTTCTATTTGCAGGGCTTTGAGTCCGAGAATAACCGTTTGTAAATAGGCGAAAAACGAGGTTGGAGAAACAATCATGACACCTTTTTTGAATGCGTATTCGATTAAATTTTGCGCGTTTACTTTTACAGCACCAACGTTTGCTGTAATAAGATTATGGTAAACACCTTCGGCTGGAACGAACATGAATGCGAAGTTGGTTGTTCCCTTGTCTGGACGAATATACTTAGACGTTTCATCGATGCGCTTTTTTACATCCGCCTTAAACTCCTTTTCGAGAACTTCTCGTGCGATCGGATCATTTTCAACAGAAATACGGTTGTAATTCTCAAGAGAAAATTTTGCATCGATTGGAACCAGCATCTCCTTTATATGAATCACGGCATCGGGAATCAGTTTTTGATTTGTTGTTTCGTCTATTCCGAGATCGTATTGCATTTCGTATTGCGTCGGCGATAAAACTTGTCCAAGAAGGGCTTCAAGCCAATATTCACCCAAAATACCACGCTGTTTTGGATTTTTTAAAATGTTTTCAAGACTTTGTAGCTGTGTTGAAAATCCAAGAACTTGTTTGTTTGTTTCATCAAGTTTTGTAAGGCGTTCTGTGACATCGCGAATGATTGTAGACGTTTGATGAAAGTTCTTTTGCAAATTTGATGATGATTCTGATAGATTTTTCATCATTCGTTCGCCAAGAACATCCAATCTTTCAGAAACATCGCGTCGCTGATTATTAGTTGTCTCTTGAAGTTCTCTACGAAGATCTGAAAGTGTTTGGTGGAGAGCAGTTGAATCAAAAGGCGATGGGGGTCGATTTTTTAAAAGTAAAAAGATAACAACGATAAATAAAACAATAAGAATGACGAAAAAAAGTGGGGACATAATCTTTACGATAGCGATGAATGAACGTATGATATTTGCGAGTGACATTATAACACGAGAGTCTTATCAGGATCTCATATTATTTTGCGACACTTATTTATATCTTATTTTAGTTACGAAAAAGAGAGTCACGCATTTTTGTCCTCATAGCATAACCGGATAGTGCTACAGCGTCCTAAGCTGTTGATGGGTGTTCAAATCCCCCTGAGGACACCACAAAACTTTCAAAATTGGCGAGGTGCTTGTGCTTCGGTAAAATTGTATGCATGAAGTATGTGAATACATCATGCATACAATTTTACCTCCAGCACGTCGCCTCTCGCCAATTTTGAAAGTTTTGTTGAATTGATTCGTTCAGTTAATATGTTTCATATGAATCGATCAAAAATTCCATCTAATGTAAAAGCTGTATTATTCGATCTTGATGGAGTTATTTTTAATACGGAAGACCTTGCTCATTATGTGTTTAGTTCCCTTTCTGAAAGATATCATTATCAATTCACAGAATTGGATCACCGGAATATTTTAGGATCAGCGGAAGTCTATTGGAGTACTTATATGGTTGATCGATTGGATTCAGGCCTATCGGCTGATCAATTTGCTGAACTTTTTTGGAAGGAACTTGGCATGTGCACGGAAAAAAATTTGAAATTGATGCCATCTGTATTGGATTGTTTTACGAGTATTGATTCTTTGGGCTTGAAAAAGTGTCTCGTTACAAGCTCTCGACGAGATTATGTATTGAAATTGTTAAACAAATTTGAAATTTTAGATGAATTTGTTTACATTGTAACCTCGGATGATTACCAAATTGGGAAGCCAGATCCAGAACCGTATTTACTAGCCGTGCATTATCTTGATTATGACGCACAAGATTGTGCTGTCATAGAAGATTCAATAAATGGTGTAAGATCAGGGAAAGCAGCCGGGTGCTTTGTGATAGCAGTACCAACGACTCATGCAGACGGAATTGATTATTCCGAGGCCGATCAGATTATTAAGAACCTTGATGAAGTATTCGTTTAGAACTATGGGCCCGTAGCTCATCTGGTAGAGCGTTGCATTCGCATTGCAGAGGTAAGGGGTTCAAGTCCCCTCAGGTCCACCAAAAAACACACATGATATATCATGTGTGTTTTTGTTTCACGTGGATCTAAAGCTATTACCATTTATTTTTTTGCAATAAAACCTAATCAGTAAAAAATTTTGTCATACTAACTTTTTCCGCTAATTTTGAATTGTTTTTATACAATAGTGTAGACAAACAATCTACTTGTGGATAACTTTTTGTGTTTAGCCTTGAATTGATCATTTTAGACGTATTTTTTCTGACAATTTTGAACTTAGTAGCATAATTTTATCTAAATTTAGCCTAATTATACCTTGACGACAATTGTTATTCATGATACAATAGATACGTAAAGATATAGGTATGAACAAGTTGTTTTCCGTCTTTGCGCTTGTGGGGGTTTTTTTATATGCATGCCCTGCATACGCGGAGATGACATCGACGAATTACAAGATACGGTGGGACTCAGTGACCACCGGGGGTTCTGATACCGCCGCCTCTGCAAGTTACGGTTTAAGAGATTCGCTTGGTGGTCCAACAACAGGAACTGGGACAAGTGCAGATTATCAAGTATCAGCGGGTTATCGAGCAGGAGTATTCGATCAGATCATTACATTTGATATTTTGCCCCAAAACGTCACAGATCAACGAACCTTAACAGCTCGATCTGGTCTCACGATTTCCACAGCAAGTACAAGTGGTCTTTCTGTCGGTGAATACATCGTTTTGGTGCAAGATCAAGGACAGGTTCAGATATCAGCCGTTGGGAAAATCACAAGTATTTCCTCGGGGGTCTCGGTTACTGTCGATGCCTGGGCAGATGGTGGAGTATTGCCGACAATTGATGGAACAAACGATTTTTTCTCTCCTCTCGATGGATCCTCTATCGCATTTGGGAATTTGAGCGCTTCCTCTGTATCAACAGCTGTGATTGCCTATGAAGTTTCTGCGGAGCTCGATAATGGATATTCTGTGCAATTACTGGAAGGAGCGAATTTGACGAGCGGATCGAACGACGTCAATTCTGTTGCGGACGGAACGGTTACCGCCGGGAGTGAAGAATATGGCGCTCAATCGTCTGACACAACAATTGCCACTTCCACATTTGATACACAGGACACAGCCATTACAACCTCGTTTCAAGATGTGACAACAGAATCAACGACAAAGTTTAACGATCGACATTTTGTTACATTCAAAGCGTCGATGTCGTCCGGTTCTGCTGGCGGAACCTATTCGCAAACGCTCACTTTAATTGCATCCGGTAATTTCTAGTATGAAATTTCGCATTTTATTCAGTTCCATGGCTCTTCTGTTGATTCCGTTCTCGATGAACGCTGCAACGCTTTCACCCGCCGTGCTTGATTTGCAAGCATCAAGAGGGGAAACGATCTCGTCGATGTTTACGGTGATAAACACAAGTGCTGCGGAACAGAAATATTATCTTGATATCATCGGATTCGTTCCACGCGATGAATCGGGAACGCCGCAGTTTTTGGAAAAAGGAAAGGGAAGTGAACTTATAAAATGGATTCATTTTCCTGCGGAACAGATTTCTGTTCCGGCGCGATCAAAGATAGAAGTTCCATTTCAAGTCATTGTTCCCGCAGATATTGCTTCTGGAAATAAGGAAGCAGCTATAACGGTTTCGAGTGCACCATCGGATATCGTCGCGACAAACGGAGCCATCATTGAAGCAAAAACAGCCCTGCTCGTTTTTCTCACAATAAAAGGAGAAACGATCAGGCAAGTAGCACTTCTCGATTTCGTTGACGGATCTGTCGTGCCTATTCGATCAGAGATTGCGGGAACATTTTCATACAGGATTCAGAATCAAGGAACTGTTTATGCGATTCCGAATGGAACCATTCAATTGAAAGACATGTTCGGACGCGTTTTCTCTCGAGTCGATACGAATGCGACAAAAGGACGTGTTCTTCCAGGCTCGACACGAAAATTCGAAGTCAACATAGGAGATTCAAAGAAAAATTTTCTTGAGCAGGTTAAGAATCAAATGCAATCCTTTACGATCGGACCGATAACATCAGAACTTTCAATTGAATTCGGTGAAGGATTCAAACCAATACATACGCAAACAACCTTTTGGTACATCCCGTATCAACTGATAGTGACGATTCTCCTTGCATTACTTATCGTCTTCTTCCTTTATAGATCACTGTCAAAAACTTTTTCAAAAAAACATTAGCATCAATCGTGTGTGGCAAAAAAAATTAGCAATCATCTCGAACATTGTCCTAAGTGCGGTCATCATGACGGCGCTTGTGGCGGCTGTTCGAGTACAGGCAGCGACGGTGACAATTGCAAATGACACCGTTTCGACATTGCAAACGTCACAAGCAGCCAATCATACGGTGCTCTTTACAACTTCATCAGGTGTTATTGAAGGATCAACTGTGACGGTTCGATTTGATTCCGCGTTTACAACATCCGCTCTTACAGAAAATGATGTTGATATTGCCGATGATGGTGTGGAACTCACAACAGCCTCGGATTGTTCTGGTGCAGAACAAGCATCTGTTTCGATTGCGTCGAACATTGTTACCGTTACGATTTGTGCAGGAGATGGTGGTGCCATTGTTTCAGGCAGTGTCGTTCGAATAAAAATCGGAACGAATGCGATATCCTCCGGAGTCGGAACAAATCAAATAACAAATCCAACTTCAGTCGGAACGTATTTTGTCTCAATCGCCGGATCATTTGGTGATTCAGGATCTATCGCATTGCCGATTCGTTCAAGTGCAGATGGAATTGGCGTTACGGCAATTATTCCAGACGGCGGAGGTGGTGGAGGCGGTATTCCACCGGGACAAGAGGGACAAGTTGATACAACAGCACCATTATTGAGTGCGATTGTTGTTTCAAATATCTCAAAAATAGGAGTAACAGTCAGTTGGACGACAAATGAAGCTTCAAATACGAAAGTTCTTTACGGACTCACTTCTGATTTTGAATTGGGAATGGCCTTTGATGCAACACTTGTAACAAGTCACTCGATTGATTTGTCATCATTGTCCGAAGGAAAAACGTATTACTTTCAAGTGAAGTCTGCAGATCTTTCGAACAACATCGCCACGTCTTCAACAAGCACATTCGCAACACTCGATCAGACGCCGCCGATCATCTCATCTATTTTGGTTGACGCCATCACGAAAACATCCGCGATCATTCATTGGACAACGAATGAATTGGGAACAAGTTTTCTTGATTATGGATTGACGACTGGATATGGATCGACAAAAAGCGATGCAAGTTTGGTGACAATGCATTCTTTTTCTGTCACGGGACTTTTAAGCGGAATCACGTATCATTTTCGTGCGAAGTCTTTGGATTCTTCCTCGAATGTTGGTGTTTCATCGGACGAAACGTTTCAAACACTCGCGGATCTTCCACCAGGAAATGTTTCCGGATTGAAAGCAACTTCCGGAGATAAAACAGTGATGCTTGAATGGGTAAATCCAACAGACAACGATTTTTCAGGCGATAAAATTCTTCGTTGCTTGAATGCTTATCCTGCGGGACCAAATGACGCGGCTTGCACGGTGATTGCGGAAAATACGCAAGCGGTATTTTTGAATCAAGACAGTTTAACAAACGGAACAACTTATTATTACGGTGTTTTTGCAAAAGATTTGGCTGGGCAATTCGCTTCTGGCGCCCTTGTCTTGGGTAAACCAAGTGCTCCAGAAATAGAGGTGCCCCCACCAGTAGAGGAGAACAATCCACCCGCTCCAGTCCCTGTACCCGGCCCCACGCTGGGACAAACAGTGCCTGTTCCGGGAACGACAGAGACACCAACACCAACACCAACACCAGCAGCAGGGGGCTTGGCGGTTCCATGCGGCGACGGTTTATGTTCTGTGTCCGAGTCTGCGTTCACCTGTCCGTCTGATTGCAAACAAGTGCAACCACCGTCGCTGGGCACGACGGGAAAAGCATTTTCGTTTTCAGACGTGACATTCAAGGTTGGGAATGGAGCTCTTACGCTCCCGCGCACCAATGAGATTATCGAGGTGTTGCCGAATGCCGAACTTATGGTTCGCGTTCCTGCTTCAGCTCTCGGAACAGGTGTTGATCATGTCACACTCATGATCGGACCTGAGACATACATCATGCGTTCGGTGACGGCAAACAGTTTGTCTTCACTTCAATCGGGCTTGTCGGCACGCGTTGCCGCAGTCGGATCGGACGTGAGCGTTCTTTTCTACGAAGCAGACGTTTCCGCTCCAAGCAAAACGTCCCTGCACCCGGTCACCATCTTTGTCGATTACAAAGATGGAAAGACCACAAATGTTTCTTCGTTTCTTCGTGTTATCGCTCCGGGTTACACGCATGAAATCATCGATGGAGAAGAAGCAATTATGAGTGGTGTGCAAGTGACGCTGTATTCCGTCAGTGGATCAATATCGACCGTATGGGATGGGTCACCCTTTGGTCAATTCAATCCAACGACAAATACCTCGGACGGAAATGTTGCGTGGTACGTTCCAAATGGACAGTATCGTGTTCATGCGGAAAAAGATGGGTATGTGCCTTTGGATACATCCGTATTCACGGTCGCGAATTCCATTGCAACACCACGCATGGTTTTGATCGCTATTCCAAAAAAACCGATCGTGCCAACGGAACCAGCGAATACGTCTGGTCTTCCACAGCCGGCACAAAGTGTAATTCAGAACATCAATCAGACAGCAAAGGCGATCGCGGCGATACCGGCGGTCAAAGCAGTGCAGCAAAGTATCGAGACGGTCAGACAAATTCCAGGTGTTCAAACAGCCGCACAAGTTTCTCTTCCCGCACTTGCTGTGTCGGCGGGTGCAAGTGTGGTTGTCATGTCGGTTGCGTTCGATTTCCTTCCTTTCGTTCAATATCTTTTTACGGCGCCTCTTCTCTTTTTTGGGCGCAAGAAACGAAAAGGATTTGGAGTGATCTATAACGCGATTACAAAGGAACCGATTGGTCTTGCGATTATTCGCTTGTATCAATTGGTAAACGAACAGGATCAAAAAGGAAAACTGGTGAAAAGTCGTGTCACAGACAAGGGTGGACGATTCTTCTTTCTAGTCCAACCGGGACTGTATCGTCTGGCGATCATGAAAAACGGTTTTCAATTCCCTTCTGAATTGATGAAGTCAAAAAAAGAGGACGTACAATACATCGATCTGTACCACGGAGAACTTGTGAAGGTAACGGAAGCGGGAGCTATGCTCACACCGAACATTCCTATCGATCCTTCTTCCGCTGATCAATACCATGAACCCAAACAGATTCTTTTTCGCAAGCGTTTACAATTCATTCAGCACCTCGTTGCCTTTTTAGGCACAGTGGCTTCCCTTGTTTTTGCAATCATCCGACCGAGCGTGCTTGCGGCCGCGATGGTTCTTCTACAACTTGCTATCTATTTTGCTGTTAATCGACTTGCCAAACCGCGAAAACCGAAAAGTTGGGGAATTGTGTACGACGAAAAGACCGGACGCCCGGTTGCAAACGTGGTCGCCCGAATCTTCGAGCCAAAATATAACAAGCTTCTTGAGACGCAGGTCACAGACAGTAAAGGACGATATTCCTTCCTTCTCGGACCCGCCGAATATTTCGCCGTGTTTGAAAAGGAAGGATATCGCTCCACGCAGGTCAATCCGATCGATTATTC
>CAYHDY010000045.1:0-8781 GCA_964355525.1 uncultured Gammaproteobacteria bacterium
ATCAATTGATGTCTGCGGCGGATTCTTTCGAGTTGAAGCAGAATGTAGGCGGCGCCGACGAGGCAGCCGAGGAAGAAACCGGAGGCGATGTTTGCGAGGATGTTTGGTTTAACCGGCCATTGGGAATCAAGAGGAGCATCCACAAGACGCATCTCCACGTTTCCGCCGGAGGTGTATTCCTTCACGTGTTGGGTGAGGACGAACGAAATCGCACGCACGAGCTGTTCTGCTTGCACAACATCTGTGTGATATGTCGCGATCGTAAGCAATCCGGATCCGTGCGACACGGTCGCATCAACTGTCTCGGCCCACACGCGACGACGTTTATTGTCTTCTTTAGGAAAAACTTTTGTATCAATGGTAAATCCGCTTGTCATCACCTGATCAAAAAACGTGCTTGTATAAATAATCGTCGAAAGGTCTTCTGCAATGCGCTCTTCCGAACGCGAAGCTGTGTACGCATCAACGGACGCACCAAGATCTTGCAGAATCAACAATCGTACAGTCGAAGAATACCGAAGCGGTTGCACGAACGAAACAATGAGCGCGAGCACGAGTCCAAGCAATCCGAACATCACAACCGTATGCGATCGACGAAAAAGTTCACGTGTATAATTAAGCGAGGCCATAGTGTAAAACAGTATATCTTATTTTACGTATTCTCCCAAAACAACATTCATGTTTTGTTTTTCTCCGAGACGATCGATAGAGATCAGGACGGAATCGCCGGGACGAAATGCAAGGAGTCGCTCATCAAGACTGTGTGTTTCATCAATGCTCTGTCCGTTCATCGCAAGAATAATATCCCCTTCATTCAATCCGGCGATTGCGGCCGCGCTTCCCTTTTTCACAGCAGGCTTCCCTGTGAGATACGCTCCCGTTGTATGTCCGCGCATAAATTTTTCTGGAAGTCCTATCGCGTGTGCAATATCAATGTATTGCACACCAAGCGATGGATGCGTGATCTCTTTCTTTTCGAGCAATGCCGTAAGTGCAGGAAGAATATCCTCAAGCGGAAGTAATTGTTTTCCCACATCTTGTTTCAAAATAAATCCAACAAACGCTCCGGAAAGATCAAATGCAAGATTTCCCGCTTCAGACGAATCAGAAGAAACAGATAAACGTCTTAAAGGAACATCGGACATCATTAATACTCCCTGCGGCCATTCTTGCGAACGAACAGAAGCATCGATAAGGGCACCTGTATTTGTAACCGTAAAAATTTGTTGCCCCATCGTTAGATCAAACGCTTTCCCAAATCCAACAACAGGAAGATCTGTCGCTTGAATTTTTAAAAACGTAATGTTTGTTACCGGATCAATCACAATGCGAGTCACATCGTACACATGTTGTTTCACTCCGATCGCAAGTTGATCCATCGGAAGTTTCGGAACATTCGATGTTGTGATCCAACCATCCGCCGTAAAGACAACGCCCGTTCCTGCAATCGCCTCACGACTATAACCAAACGATCCTTTTGCAGATTTCAAAAAAATCGTCGCGACGCTTGGCAAAGAAGAATCGATAAAACGATTCGTCGCGTCCGCATAGGAACTCGGAAAAGATTTTGGTGCGTGATCCGTTGTGAGGATCGGACGCGTTTGTTCATTCAATTGAACGGCATAATCCGAAAGAGCAGTTGACGTCAGTGCTGTTGCAATCACTCCACTTGCTCCACCCAGAAGAATGCTTAGCAATACAAGAACGATTGTTGTCGAATACGAAGGAAATTTCATAACCATTGTGAGCTTACGCCAATAAACAATAAGAGGAAACTTGCCGTGAGGAGATATCTTCGCGCAACGTCACGAGAAAGTTTGTGAATGGCGTGTGCTCGTGTAATTCCAAAAAACACATAAGCGAAAACCGTGAGGAATGCAGCGTTGGTATAGAAACCCGTTGGAAGAAATGAAATCGCCACGAACAATTCCGTGAAGACAATCGCGCCGAAGAATGCATAAAATCGTGCGTGAACGGATTCTGCTTTTGAAACCCACAACATGCCGTAAATCAAAAAGAAACTCACCAAGAAAAATGGAATCGACAAAAAGGAAAGAGGAATCTGAACAAGCAATCGCATGGCGAACCCGAAAGAAGTCAGAAAAAACATGGATAACAAATTCAGAAGCAGCGTCAAATACTCAAGGGAAAACGGTTGATACACACTTGGAAGATGCGTGTACAAAAAAATAAATTCAGAAAAGAGTGTTAAGAGTCCAATCGTAAGACACACAACAAACCAACTTGTTGTCATGCTTTCAAACAGAAACAAAACCGAGAACGCAGAAAAAAGAAAAACAAGAACGGTTCCAAGAAAAAACCAGAATGAAAATAATTCAAACTGAAATCGCAACAAACGCGCGAGCAAAACAGAAACAACGACGACCGTCAGAACAACCGCAAGGACAGGGTGAACCCAATGCAATAAAAATGCCGCAAACCCGAGAGCGCTTGCAAGTGCCACAAGAAACGGTGTGATGCGATAAAACAAAATCATAATCCTGTCGTTTATCACGTTACTCGCGAGCAACGTGACTTATTTCAATTGCACAGTAAAGTCGCCTGACAATATCACACTTCCCTGTTTGTAGGTAAGAGCGTCCACCCGCATATAAGACCCAAGTGCTTGATTGATCGAGCTTAACTGCGCATTCACATACGACTGGACAAGAGAGGCAATAAGAAACTGTGGGGCGTGAAAAGATCCGACGGAAACATCTTTCAAAACAAGATTCATGACACCCTGATTTGCCGTGAGAGAAATATGTGCGATCGCGGCTGTTTTTTGCATTTCGTTTTTAAGTGGAATGAATAATTCAAATTGTTGATTCGGAAGCACCGCCACTTGCACACCGGAAGAATCAATCAACGCCATGGATGAATTCTGAAATGTATTCCGAATCGTCGCGGTGAGAGATGATTCCGGAATCGTCAGGGCGATCGATCGATCCGTCAATTTTCCACCTCCAGATTGCAAACGTTCCGCGAGAACGGATTTGAATGTGGATTCCGCAAGGACCTCAACCGGCGTCCCCGAAGCAACGACGCGAATCGGTTCCGGTTTATGAAATGCGAGCGAGGACAATACGGGAATATAATAGAGTCCGGTCGACGCAACGATCCATCCAATCCACAAAAAACATCCGACGACAAACGCGAGCAAAAGAAAAAAACAATTCGACCAAAAATTTCGTTTTGATTTTTTGTCACGTATGTCAAGAACAACTTCATCTCGAACGCGATCTTGAACGGATTCCGTTTTTTCAACACGACTCATAAATGCAGCCACGACGTTTGTGAAACGACATCGTTCAATCGTGCAAAACCTTCTGAGGCATCCTGTGAATGATTCGCGAGACCTTCTTTCATCTGCTGCAAACTAAGAGCAAGCTCAAGATGTAAATCTTTTTCTTGTGCCGGAACACGCATGTGCAACAACTGATTCAGCATCGCTTGCACAAGCGTGGAACGAGAGGCATCGTCCGTCGCTGTTGCGTAGGCGTTCAAAAATGTTTTTACGTTTCCGGAAAGTTCACGTTGATACGTGACATCCGAAATCATCGTAATAGGCGGGGTCCCCAGACCCCGCTTTTGCAATTGTTCTTTTCCCGTAAACGAAGAAACAACAAGAGCGATAAGAACGAGTGTCAAGAAAAAGACAACGAACGGAAACCACGAACGTTTATGCAACATACATTTTTTATTGATACGCTTTAAAAGTGTCATCAATCACAACCATCATCATGGTTGCAAGTGGAATGGCAAAAAAGGCTCCGAGAAGTCCGCCGATTTGCACACCAACAAGAAGTGCAACGATACTGACAATCGGATTTAATCCCGTTACCTTTTGCATAATCTTTGGAACAAGCAAATGATTCTCTATTTGTTGAATCACGAGATAACACACAATCACCATCAATGCCAAGATGGGAGCTTGAGCAAATGCAATGATCGCGGCAGGAACCGCAGAAAAAATGGGACCGATGTATGGAATCATTTCACAAAAACCAGCAATGATCGCGAGCAAGAGAGCATATCGAACTCCGAGAAAAGAAAGTACAATAAAACTTGCAAGACCAATAATAAATCCTAGAAGAAGTTGCCCGCGCAACCATGCACCGATCTTCAGCTGAATTTTTTTCATGATCTCCGCAACATACGGTTGATACGCAACCGGAGCCAGTGACTTGAAATATTTTTGCATCTTCTCCCCTTCCGCCACCATATAAAATGTCAGAACGAGAATAATAATCAGGGTTGCAAGTCCGCCAAAAATTCCTTTTACCGTAGAAAAAACAGAACCGATGGATTGCGAAAATCCATCACGGAAACTCTGCAAACTCGATGAAACGTTTTGAGAAAATCCATGTTGTGCAGAGAAAGATTGAATTTGAGCAAATGTATTTTCAAAATCTTTTGAAAACGTTGAGAGGTTCGCTGTCAGCTGCACGAATTGTTCGGAGATGATCGGAACGATCACAACCGCGATCACCGTCAAGAACGCGAACAAAACAAGATAAACGATCATAACCGCAAGGGCACGCGGGATATGTCGTTTTGCAAACCAATCCGCAAATGGATCGATCAGTGCCGCAAGCAGCATCGAAACAAAAAAGATCGCAACAATATTTCTGATGTACCAAAGAAACGCGAGAGCAAAAATAATCAACACCGCTTTCAAAAAAGTTCCCGTTGAAATACTGATGACTGTATTCGTCTTCATACAAGAAAGAGTATAACACAAAATGTACGCCGTGAGGATTGACATTTCATGAAATTTCGCGTAGACTTCCGACAATCGATCGATCACGCATTCGATAAGAAAAAATTCTTGTTGAGTGCGGGGTTGATCGGTATCGATGAGAGTCGATTTGAATGTGATCAAGTCGAGGGTGTGTGAAACCTCGCAAATCCTTCACACAGACGCCAAATGCAAAAAACGTCATGGCGATGATCAAGAACGCTTTCAGCGCTCCTTCATTCGCTCCGGTTTTCGCCTAATCGCAAAAACCCATCTGCCTTCATGATGCTCGGTAGTGAAACGCGGGTGTTATAATCATCGAGCTCGGATGAAGGGTCGTCGATCTCCTTCATTTCAAAATTGCGATCGACAATCGCATGCGCGTTTTGTCTCGTTTTAAACGCATACGATTATTCAAATGAGACTAAACTTGCAAACATCCGCTCAAAAACACTTATCAGACAGGGGTTCAATTCCCCTCAACTCCACCAAAAAGCCGTCACGATATCGTGACGGCTTTTTGGTGTCCTCCGTAGCTTTAGCGAAGGACGGACGCACATACATCGATTCAAAAAAAGAATCCATAATCAATTGACAAAACCCCATTTTTCTGTTATCATCCTCCGTTTCCTGAATGTTCCAATCTACTACCACAAATCTTCGATTCTGAACGAATCGATAAGGGGAGAATCATGAAACACATTGCTCTTTGTGTCCTTAGTTTGTTCGTGTCGCTTTCTGCATTCGCGAATCCTCTCCCTGAACATATGACCGGCGTCGGCATGTTCACGTGGAAAGAAACGCTCGACGTCGATGACGCCGAGTTTGCGCAAGATACAAAAGATCATGGACTGTCGTTTGTGATCGTGAAGACGCACGATGGCAGTACGTGGGGAACGAAAGTCGGCGATGAATACAAACCGACGATCAGCCGAAACTTCATCAAGGAACAACACGATCGCGGCATTCGCGTATACACCTACTTCACGGGACATCCAGGAAGTGAGAAAAGTGAAGTCGACGAATCCATCAAGAACGCTGAGGTCACACTCGAATGGGGTTGCGACGGAATCGTTGTCGATGATCTCGGCATGTACGGCAACGATCGCAATGACTGGGAATACCTGTTCTCGAATCTTCGGAAAAAAGTCGATGAACACCCAGGAACCATTCTCGCATTCTCGACATTCCCGCACATCCTGCAACATCGGGAAATGCCGTGGTCGATTGCGGTCACATACTCGGATTACTTTCTGCCGCAAGTCTATTGGAAACAATTCGCAGACATGTCGCCTGAGAACGCAATCGTTTATGCGCAAGCAAATTTCGATGCGCTTCGTGCCTACAATCCGGAGATGAAGTGTCGTCTCGTTCCGGTTGGCATGACCTTCGAAAATGTGACGGCCGAAGATATACGAACATTTCTCGAAACAACGCATGGCCATTACCCGGGTGTCGCTCTGTTTCGATGGGGCATCATGCCGGAACACGGATGGGAAACGATCGAACAATCAGCAAAACTTTTTTCATCGAATGACCCGCTCGGTCTTGCATCGCTCTTTGATGTGTTCCGTGTGAACAAAAAAGAATCGATTCCGCCGCAATGGCACGCCATTTTCTCAGCTATCGATTCAATCACACGGATCGTCGTGGAGATGAACAAGGAAGACTAGATCTCAGCCCGTTGCGCAGCGCAACGGGCTTTTTTAATTTTTCATCTCTTGTTTCATCTGACGATCCACATCGCGTTTTTTAATCGCATCGCGTTTTTCAAATTTCTTTTTTCCCTTTCCAACAGCAAACACCAATTTCACCAAGTTCCCTTTTGTATACAAACGAAGCGGTACGAGCGTGAGTCCTTCCGTCTGTTTTTTTCCGATCAACCGTTTCAATTCACGTTTGTGAACAAGGACTTTTCGATCACGATCCGACTGCACTTCACGATTCCCCGCGGGACCGTATGGACTGATAAAGGCATTCTTCAACCACAGCTCTCCGTTTTGAATATGCAGAAAAGAACCCTTCAATTGCACATGACCGGCCTTCGCAGATTTCACTTCCCAACCCTGTAAAACCAAACCAGCCTCATATTCATCTTGAAGCTCGTAATCGAATGCGGCCTTTTTATTCACAGCGAGCTTTGGCATATCAACAAGGAGTATAAAGGAATACTTGATGTTTTGAAAGATCTTTAGTACAGTATCGGCAACTTATGCGTATCCATCGCCACAGAGCCCGACAATCCAACCTTCATGTTCAGAAATTTCGCATGAACGAAAAAATCACCGCACCGGAAGTGCGTGTTGTTGACGATGAAGGAAAGGCACTTGGTGTTCTTAAAACAGAGGACGCAATCGCGATTGCAAAAACAAAAGAACTCGACTTGGTCGAAGTCTCTCCAAAGGCAGACCCACCGGTTTGTAAAATTTTGGACTACGGCGCGTTCAAATATCAAAAAGAGAAAGAAGCCCGTAAGCAAAAAGCGCAATCAAAAGAAGTGGAAGTTAAAGGCCTACGTCTCACCTTCAGAATCGGCGCACATGACTTTGATGTTCGTATCGCCCAGGCAAGCAAATTTCTTGATCGCGGAGACAAAGTTCATATAGAACTCCCCCTGCGCGGACGTGAAAAAGCTCACAGAGACGTCGCGGAAGAATTAATCAAACGGTTTGTTACAACACTTCAGGCAACATACAGCCTTCGCATTGAACAAGCCGTCACCTATCAAGGTGGAAAATTCTCTGCAATTGTCACCAAGGCATAAATCTTTCAGATGCAGGGTGCCGACAAGAGGCTCTCTGCATCCACAGATGATCACTTGACGCGTTTATCCATTTCTTATATACTTCCGGAGACTTTTATATGAAATCCAAGACAAAAACACACAAAGCGACGGTTAAACGTCTCAAAGTAACAAAAACCGGAAAAGTCTTGAAGCGTTATGCGGGTCAGAATCATTTTAATAGCCGCGATTCTGGAAAAATCACCCGCAAAAAACGCCGAGACGCCTCTCTTTCCGAGTCTTTCACAAAAACTGTGAAGACGTTAATCGCACAAGGATAATATGCCAAGAGTTAAACGTGGAACCCAGCACGTCAAACGTCGAAAGAGTTTGCTTGCAAAAACCAAAGGAATGATGTGGCGTCGCAAATCAAGCATTCGTCTTGCGCGACCGGCCATGCTTAAGGCTGGAGTCAATGCTTATCGCGATCGTCGCAATAAGAAACGTGCATTCCGCCGCCTCTTTACCGTTCGGATCAATGCCGCTGTTCGTCCACTTGGACTTACATACAGCCGATTCATTGATGCCCTTCATAAAGCAGGAATCGAACTTGACCGCAAAACCCTTTCAACTCTCGGAAAAGATCACCCAACGATCTTTGAAAAGGTTGTAAACAAGCTCAAGTAAACCTAAAATTCACTTTCAACAAAAAAAACGCCCACTTGGGCGTTTTTTGATTTTTAGCCTAAATACACCCATGCGTGCGATATACCTTGACTTTTTTGATTTTTCATGATATCTTTCCTCGTCCGATCAATCTGGACACTGTGTCGAAATTCGCACAGTTTTCTTCAACGCATGACAGGAGGTTCCCGTGGGACACATTCTTCTCTCTTCGGCTGACCCGCGGGTCGGCCAGCCGTTCACCCTTACTCTCGAAATCGAGGGTGTCGATGCAGCCGGCAATCCGCTCGCTGTTATCGGGGACGTGTATGAAGTCTCGGCGACAGACATTCGGTTCGTCTTGCATGAGATGGAAGTTTTGACGATCGATGCTGCAGACAACCACCGTGCCGTGATTGAATTCGTGTCACGGGACGGTTTTCAGCTCGACGGTGATCACGATCTCGAATATTTTCACCGAACAGATCCGGATGTTTTCGGAGAAATCACTGTCAACGTGGCGGCGGCAGTCGTTCCCGCAGCAATTCCGCTGGCAACGGCCACCACAACCGCCATCGCGAATCCCGCAGCCGCAACCCCAGGAGCAACGACCCCGCCGGCCACCACACCGAAAACATGGAAGGAGAAGTTGGCG
>CAYHDY010000046.1:0-1252 GCA_964355525.1 uncultured Gammaproteobacteria bacterium
GCGTTCCGCTCGGGGAACTGCTCAAACAAGACCAAGATGCGATAGGAGACATACACGCAAAATTATCCGCAAACGTTCTTGGTCAATCAAGCGTCATCGAAACCGTTGCAGGAGCTTTGCGTCGTGCGAAGTCCGGTGTGAGCCATCCATCGCGTCCGCTCGCATCCTTTCTTTTTCTTGGGCCATCCGGTGTTGGAAAAACAGAACTGGCGAAATCAATCGCAGAACATGTCTTTCACGGAAGTAAACATCTCATCCGTCTCGACATGTCGGAATATTCAGAAGGATTCACGATGTCGAAGTTGATCGGTGCGCCGGCTGGATACGTCGGTTACAAAGAACATGCAAATCTTACGGATCGCGTCCGACAAAAACCGTACGCGGTTGTTTTGTTTGATGAAATTGAAAAAGCACATCGCGATGTGCAAAATTTACTTTTGCAAATTTTAGAAGAAGGAGAGCTTTCCGATGCGACCGGAAAAATGGTAAACTTTAAAAATACAATCATCATTCTCACATCGAACGTCGGCCTCGAACAATTCGAACAAGGCGGAATGGGATTTTTGGAAAAGACGGAAAGGGCGGAGAGGACGGAGAGGGTAAAAAATATCGAAACAGAACTCAAAGAACGATTCCGTCCGGAATTATTAAATCGTATCGATCACACCTGTGTCTTCGAACCACTTTCAACAACAGCGCTTGAAGAAATTTGCGAAAAGCAATTGTATGATCTTATTGAACGCATGCAAAAACAACAGATTCAACTCTCGATCGGAAATGCCGTAACAAAACATCTTCTCGCTCATCTCGAATCAAAATCCGGAGCGCGATCCGTCCGACATGTGATCCAAACCAAAATCGAGTCAATTCTCGCAGAACGATTGTTGAAGAAAGATCATCCGAAAAAATTAACCATTACACTCGAGGGAAAAAAATTGTGCGTTCGAAGTAAGTAGCGTCCCCACCCATACCCTCCCCTGTGGTCAGGGGCGGGGTAGCGATTTGAATCATTAATTTTTTCCTGCGCTCCCTCCCTCTGAGCACAGGGGGAGTCGGAGGGGGACGTGAATCATATGGCCGTCGCTGCTGTTGCCCAAGGGGCCGCAAAAATCGGACAAGGAACCGTCAAAGCCGGAGCGGCTGTGGCGCGTGTTGGCGCACGTACGGCGTCGAGTGCGGGAAAAGCAAGCCAAGCAAAACGAACGGAGGAATTTCGTAAAAGCAACAAACTCGCTCGATCCATGCAACGCGG
>CAYHDY010000046.1:1352-4883 GCA_964355525.1 uncultured Gammaproteobacteria bacterium
TCGACATTTTCATCTACATGTTTTCTCTCGGATATTTGAACTACGAAATGTTCACAGGTCAACTTTCATGGGATCCTCTCCCGATGCCGATTGACAAGGATGCGGATTTGTTGAAAGGACTCATTGTCATTATGGATATCCTGGTTGTCATCGTTCTCCTCGTCTTTTTTACCCTTCAGGTCATTGTGATCATGGTCATGTTTTCTCCCGCACTCATTATCGGGTGGTTGGGTGTACAAGGAGCGTTATCTCTTTTAAACTTTTTTTCTTAACCTTGTATGAACGAACGAGCAAAACGCATTTTAATGATTTTTCTCTTCATTCTTTCGGTTTGCGCGATTGGATTCATCTTGTATGTGATGTTTTTCAAACCATCCGCTGTAACACCAACACCGACAGAACAACCAACGATTCCGGGAGCTGCAGGAGAATTAACCCCATCCGGAGAAAGCGTTCCCGTCACGGGCGGTACACCGATCCCCTCTGAAACAGGAGCATTACCGGAAGCCGCTCCCGTTGCTGCGGGCGGTGTCACACAAACAATCTCGCTCACAACCGCACCGGTTACAAATATAACCATCAGCAGTAACGGCATCAGCGTGAATTATTACAATAATGAAGACGGACGATTTTATACGATTGACAAAGATGGAAACGTCGTTCGATTATCGGGTCAGCAATTCCCCGATGTAAAAAATACAACATGGAACAGCAGCGCGGAAAAAGCCGTGTTGGAATTTCCGGACGGATCGAATATCGTTTACGACTTTCAAAACCAAAAACAAGTCACACTCCCTCCAAGCTGGGAAGATTTCAGTTTTTCTCCAACAACAAATCAGATCGCCGCAAAAAGCACGGCTCTTGATTCCAACAATCGATGGATCGTAACCGCAAGCGACAATGGTTCCAACGTCACTCCGATTCAAGCTCTTGGAGATAACGCGGATCGCGTTAATGTAAAATGGTCACCAAACGACCAAGTCGTCGCGTTTGCCGACACATCAGACCTCATCGGAGAATCATCCGGCAATTTAAACAGCCGTGTGATTTATCCGATCGGAAAAAATCATGAAAATTTCAAAGGACTCCAGGTGCAAGGATTCGGTTTTTCCCCTTCCTGGTCACCAAGCGGAAAAGAACTTGTCTATTCCGTCTACGGTGACTATTCATTCGGCAAACCGCTTTTATGGGCGGTCGATGCAACGGCTTCTACAATGGGCGATCATCGACGTAATCTTGGATTGAATACGTGGGCAGATAAATGCACATGGGGAGCAGATACCGTGATGTATTGCGCGGTTCCTCAAAACTTACCGGACAACGCAGGACTTCAACCAAGTCTTTATGAAGATCTGCCGGACTCTTTGTACAGAGTCGATACAACAAGCGGACAAATTCTTCTTCTCGCGATTCCGGATCAAAACCAAACCATGAAAAATCTGTCCATCAGTGAAGATCAATCGTTGCTGTATTACACAGACATGAGCACGGGGCAACTCAAACTGATTCACTTAAAATAAGGATATGAGAGAACGGTATTTGTCCTTTCTGGTGATCGGAGTCCTTTCGGTGATTGTCTTCATCTTCTTTTTTATTCAAACGCAACCGATTCCCGTTCCAAAATTTTTAAATTCTTCCACAGACGCGTCTGCTCCAAAAACACCAACAGTGACATTTGTGAATCCGTCAAAAGGAGCAACGAACCCAAAACTCACAATCGTGGAGTATTCTGATTTCGAATGTATCGTTTGTAAACAGATAAGTCCGATCATCGACATCGCCCTTCAAACCTATCCAAACGATGTTCGCTTAGTTTGGAAAGACATGCCAAATGATTCTGCCCATCTTCATGCAACTTCCGCAGCCATCGCCGCACATTGTGCGGATCGACAAGGAAAATTCTGGGAATATGCACAAATGGTTTTCGATCGACAATCCTATCTTTCTGATTCCGCTCTCATGCAAATAGCAGCCGAACTTTCTTTGAATCAGGACAAATTTGCAAAATGTGTTTCAAGCAAAGATACGCTTCCCATCGTGCAAAAAGATTTCGCAGAGGGACAAGCTCTCGGCATTGCCGCAACCCCCACGTTATTCGTCGGCGATCAAGTCATTATCGGATTACTCACAGCGGATGAACTGAGTGCGGCGATTGCGAAACAACTCTCCGGCGTAGCCGGATCCGTCTCCGCCGGACAAACATTAAAATCGAATGAATCGTCAAAATAAATTTTTATTTGTCCTGCTTTTTGTTTCCGTCTTTTTCACGGGATTCTTTTTTCGATCACCGATTACCTACGCGGCAACACCGCGCGCATGTAAAAATGCCCCCGATGCCATTGAAGCAGAAACAAAAACAAAACCAACCTATATTATTCCGGAACTAAATATTCAGATTCCAGGTCTCGAAAAATTCAATGAACCCATCCTCACAGCCAATGGAATCGAATCAACATTCCTTTCTCAATATCTCACAGGGCTTTATCGATTCTTAATCGGTGCATCCATTACCATTGCGATCATCATGGTCATGATCGGCGGATTTCAATATGTTCTTTCCGCTGGCGGTGCGGACGCAGGAAAAGCAAAAACACGCATCAGCAATGCGGTGATTGGACTTGTCTTGTTATTGAGTGTCTATCTCATTCTCTATACAGCCAACCCGCAACTCACCATCTTTAAAGCGGTTGCATTAAAAAATGTCGATCTCGTAAATTTTGATTTCGGCCCGGAAACGTTAACAGACAAAGACATAAAAGGTGGTGGATCCTATCCATATCAGTATTTTAAGGCAGAGGGATGCCCTGTGAATTTAACAAATAAAGATTTCGATCCGAGCGTAAGTATAAAAGCAAACGTCCCAAGAAGAGTGGAATTTCACGAAAAAATAAAACCACAGATCACAGGCACCATTATCGAACGCGTGATGAAATCCGTCGAGGCAACCACCAGATGCCACATTCAGTATGAAAACTGCGGTGTTGGGAGCACAAACATGTATGCTTTGGCGGCAAAAAGTGGATCTAAAAGTGATGCTTGTCTTACAAACACATGGACAGGCAAGAAGAAGGATAGTCCAAACGGCCAATTTTCCTGTAATTATCTTGGCTATCCATATGGAAACATCCATAAACAAACAAAACATGATGCGTCGAACGATAAAACAAAAGACTATGGAATTCCTGTCTCTCAATTACTCGCAGGTTTCTATTGTGGAAGCGTAGCCAAATGCGGTTGTATCAACTGGCCAGAGCCATGTATAAAAGATAAGGCGGAAGCGGCAAAAAAACTCGCCAAAATTCTCAGTGATGCAGGTGACTGGTCACCGAATTGGGTGGATGAAATGGAGCCAGGTGATTACTATATGATTGTCAACTGGAATCCATCTTGCCAATCGACTCACTCGGCCATGTTCTTAGGCTGGAAAGATAAAGGAAGTCGAACGGCTTGGGTAGAAATGGCGGATGCAAAACATTTCTTAAGAATTGGGACAAAACAATTTGATGCGGAAGATTTAGTCATCCAAATCAG
>CAYHDY010000046.1:4983-7493 GCA_964355525.1 uncultured Gammaproteobacteria bacterium
TCTTAAGAATTGGGACAAAACAATTTGATGCGGAAGATTTAGTCATCCAAATCAGCAAACCCATTGATTAATCATCGTGAAAAAAGTCTCTCTCATTTTTTCCTCTCTCTTCTTTATATCTCTCCTTCTCGCGGGATTCCTTTTTCGATTACCAATCGTCCACGCCGATGCGACAAGTGATGCGTCAGCTGCCACCAGAAAAAACTTCATCACTCCGACACTCAACGTTGAAATTCCAGGACTAAAATTAACCGATGCTATTTCAGGCCCCTGTTCTAATGATCCCGCGCAAACCTGCATTCAATCTTCGTTCATCGCCCAATACATCAAAGGAATGTATGCATGGATGATCGGAGCTGCAGTCACGATCGCGATTGTGATGATCATGATCGGCGGATTGCAATACACCCTCGGTGCGGGCGGAGGTGAAGCTGGAAAAGGAAAACAACGTATCATAAACGGAATCAGTGGACTGATTTTATTGATTTGCACCTATCTCATTTTGAACACCGTCAATCCGCAATTATCTTTACTGAAAATGGTCGAACTGCAAAACGTCAAAGAATTCGCTCTCCCCGAAACCGCAAGCGGACCGGTCGGAACTGCAAAAGAAATCAAAAATACAACTTACGACGACATGATGAAAAAATTCGCCGACTGCGTTGGGGTCAATTACAAAGTGTATAAAGGGATGGCATGGGGCGAATCGCGATTGAATCCGAGTATCAAAAATACACATTGTGTATCTGTAAATTCCGACCCTACAAAAAATTGCGCAACAGGTTTATTTCAAACATACGGATCCTATTGCCGAGCAAGCAGAGCGTTCGCAAAAACCGGTTGGGATCAATACTGCGAAACTCCCGGAATTACAAATGCAGCTGTAAATATGGCGCTTGTAACAGCTTCACTTTTTCAAAGCAGTTCGAATTATATTCGAAAACATTGTCCGAGTGCGAGTGCACAAGATCAAGTCTTACTCACCTATTATTTCAACTGGGTTCCGGCGAATATGCGCCGGACCGTGGAAAACTACGGATGCAATTCCACTGCATGGCCGGACAAATCGATTGCCGAACATTTTGCCACGCGTATGCCAACTATTATGGGACAAGGCATCGATTCTTACTTCGTTGAAAAACACAATCCGTCCATCTGTCCATTTGATACTGGCGCAAAACCTTCTGATTTTCCAAACTAGTTATTCTTGATGAATCGTATGTATTCCTGCACTCACTGCGACGCGCAATCTTCGAAATGGTCCGGCAAATGTCTTGAGTGCGATCATTGGGGAACGATAAAAGAAGAAGCACAACCCCTCTCCCCGACCCTCCCCCTCGTAAGGGGAGGGAGTGCGCGTGCGAAGGCGAAGGAGAGTACTCCGCTTTCGGAAGTGAAGAATCAGAATGAGCACGTGCGATTGAAGACGAATGATCCGGAAATCGATCGCGTGATCGGTGGAGGAATCGTGACGGGGTCGCTCACACTTCTGTCTGGAGAACCTGGTATTGGAAAATCAACACTCGTTGCCGCGATTGCGTCGAGTATTGCATCGCAAAATCTAACAGTGCTGTATGTGTCGGGCGAAGAATCGGGTGTGCAATTGAAATCGCGGTTTGATCGTCTCAGTCTCCCCCTTCACAGGGGGGAGATGCAGAAGGGGGCGCTGTCATCGATTCACTTTTTGGAAATGGTTTCACTCGAGGAATTGATCGCGACACTTGAAAAAGAAAAACCGGCGCTTGCGATTGTTGATTCCGTGCAAACAATTTATTCGATGTCGATTGATGCAACGGCAGGATCCCCGACGCTTGTGCGATATGCAACGTCCGCATTACTCGAACTTGCGAAACGAACTGGTATTTCCCTTCTCCTCGTCGGACAAGTGACGAAAGATGGATCGCTTGCAGGACCGAAGACGCTTGAGCATCTCGTCGATACGGTTCTTTCGCTCACCGGCGATCCGTCGCACGAACTGCGCATTCTTGAAGCGACGAAGAATCGATTTGGTGCGACAGATGAAGTCGGTGTGTTCGAAATGACAGGCGAAGGATTGAAAGCGGTTGAGAATCCGAGTGCGCGATTTCTTGCCGAACGCGCGAGTGTGCCCGGATCCGTAATCGCAACCGTACGCGAAGGTTCGAGAATTTTTCTCGTCGAAGTGCAAGCGCTTGTCGAAAAATCCTTTTATGGAAATCCCGTTCGACGTGCGAATGGAATGGATCAAAATCGTTTACAAATGTTGATCGCGATTTTGTCGAAACGTGCAGGACTTCACCTCGGCGAATCAGATGTATATGTGAATGTGGTTGGCGGAATGCAATTGAAAGAGCCTGCATCGGATCTCGCTGTGTGTGCGGCGATCATGAGTGCAGCGAAGAACCGCATCGACACGGAACCGATCGTCTACATCGGCGAGGTTGGTCTCGGTGGCGAAGTGCGAAACGTGATGGCGGTTGAGAAGCGCGTCGCGGAAGCGAAGCGTGTGGGAATTGAGAAGGCTGTAACAC
>CAYHDY010000047.1:0-7172 GCA_964355525.1 uncultured Gammaproteobacteria bacterium
ATTTTGTCCCAAGACAAAATATCCCTCGAAGCTCTGACTTGATCAGCTCGACAAATTCACAAAAGATTTTATCGTCGCAAACTTTTTTCTCAAACAACAATCAGAGCGAAGTGGGATTGGGTTCGTTGTTGAAAAATCACCCCGCATCGCGTACACTCGTAAACATGCGAGCGTGGTGAAATTGGCATACACGCCAGCCTTAGGAGCTGGTACCGAAAGGTTTGAGGGTTCAAGTCCCTCCGCTCGCACCAAAAAAATACTATGGCAAAATACGATGCAACAACACAAGATCATAAATGTATTTTTTGTGAAATTATTTCTGGAAACATAAAAACTCCAGGCGTATTTTGGGAGAGCGAAGAATTCATCGCATGGCTTTCTATTGACCCGAACACAGAAGGCTTTACCTGTGTTGTTCCAAAACAACATTACGGAAGCGATGTTTTGAAAATGCCCGATGCCGTTTTGCAAAAATATATCATCGCCGCAAAAACGGTTGCAAACATTCTGGAAAATTATTTTGAAGATGTGGGACGTGTCGGCCTGATGATGGAAGGAACGGGAATCGACCACGCACATATCAAATTAGTTCCGTTACATGGGACAGAAAATCTGAAAAAAGGTGTTTGGAAACAAGTTCTTAGCGGAAAAGAATTTTGGTTCGAAAAATATGAGGGATGGATTTCTTCCGGAAGTGGACCGATAGCGGATCCAGAGATATTAAAAAAACTTGCTTCAGCAATTCTAGAAAAAAATAAATTTGGAATTTAAAAATTCTATGTCTCTCTCCGTCTACCACTGGAAATATGCAGAACGTTCGAATGCGGAATTGGAACGTCGAGCAGCCGTCAAAGAAGAAGAATTGAAAAAGATTTTCAATGCAACGAATTTTCGACCAACATCCGATTCTATTCGCGTCGCTGTTCTCGGATGTGCAGATGCACGGTTCGTTCCGGCGCACAAAAAGATTTTTGAAAACCTTCTCGCTCGAAAGATCGAGATGACGACGTTTGATATCACTGCCGAGCATTTGAAAAATGAGGAAGGTATTATCGAACACGATCTCACGATACCGCTTCCGAATCCTCCGTATGACATCACATTCGGTCATGTCGTTCTGAAATTCATCGAAACGGAAAAACAATGGGATGTGATTTTGAATTCGTACGATGCTCTCGCAGAAAACGGAATCGCCATTCATGTATTCGATGCGGAAGATGTCACGACAACAAGCGTTCGACAAGCAGACGGATATTTCTCCGTTCCCCTCGCACGATGGGAAAAACAACTCACGGAACGCGGAATCAAATTTCAAGAATTGCATTGGGATATCACCCTCGAAGAAATCCCTATTCCAATTCGCGGACTGAAAGGTGGAGCGCTTGTGTTGATAAAATAGATTGCAAAAAAGATTCGCACATGTGAATCTTTTTTAATTCGACCGATTCGGATAGACTGTGAACATATGAAAAATTTGATTGCGTTTTTGAAAAAACAAAAATTGCTCGTGATCGCGTGTCGGGATGCGAAAGATGTTTGGGCGGTGAATGTGTACTTCGCAACTGATGCGAAAGGTGCGATGTATTTCGTGAGCCCACTCGACGCGACACACAGTAAAATGATTTTGAAAAATCCGAACATTGCATTTTCGAGTGCGTGGTTTGATCCGATGAATCATTCGAATCGCAAAGGTGTGCAAGGTCGGGGCGTGTGTCGCACGGCAAAAAATGCAAAAGAGATTACGGTAGGCATCACCCTCATTGCCAAAGCATTTCCGGATCTCAAAAAAATAATTACAGCGAAATGGATTCGCGAGAATGCATGGGGAACGAAAGTTTGGGTTGTGAAACCGACGTTTATAAAATATTGGGACGATGAATTGTTCGGCGATGAGGAGAGTAAAGAAATCAATTTCAAATAATATGAACTTGGAAAACAAAATCATTCTCGTCACTGGTGCATCGAGTGGAATTGGAAAAGCGATTGCGGTTGCATGTGCGGAAAAAGGTGCGACGGTATTGATTCACTATTACAACAATCTCGCAGGTGCAAAAGAAACATTAAAAGAAGTCGCGACACACTCGAACGGATTTGTCTTTCAAGCGGATCTCACGCGAGAGAAACAAATCGAGACGATGTTCAAAAAAATCGCCCGCGAAGTTGGCGCAATCGACATGCTTGTGAATAATGCCGGCGCGCTCATCGAAGGAACGTTTTCGGATATGGAGACGTGGCGAAAAACATTCGATACAGATTTCTTTTCCACCATATCCGTCACACAAAAATTTCTTGCGCAAAAATCGAAATCGACGATGCGTAAAATCGTGAATATCGGTTCTGTGTACGGAAATCTCGAGGGAGGAAGTTTCGATTACATCGCATACAGTTCGGCAAAGGCGGCACTTGCAAGTATGACGGTCACGCTCGCAAAATCCGATGCAAATCTCCGCGTGAATGCCGTTGCCCCCGGATTCACTCTGACACCGATGTGGGACACAACGTCCGCAAAAGAAAAAAAGATGTGCCTCGAAAAAACCCTCATCAAACGATTCGTCACTCCAGAAGAAATTGCACACGCGACTGTGATGCTTCTCGAAAATGACGCGATGACCGGACAAGTGATTACGGTTGATGGAGGGCTGACGTTGAAAAATATTTAAAAAAAATATTTATCCACACGACACCCATTGACAAACACAAAAATTTTTGTTGAAATGAATGTACAAGAAATAAGTACTCCCTACTGAATGAGTTGGGAGTACTTTTTTGTTCATGCGTTAAAACATGAACATCGCTGATCACGATCTTCTTCTCGAGAGGTTCATTCGAAATTTAATTTGACCCTATGAAACAAAAACTTTCTCTTCTGTTTCTTGCTTTCGCCATGCTCGCTGCATTTACTCCTTCAACCGTGCGTGCGGAAACAACACCGACGATCATTATTTCGGAAGTTGCGTGGGCGGGATCCTCGATTTCAATCGCAGATGAATGGATTGAGCTCACAAACATGACAGATCAAACGATCGACGTGAGCGGATGGCTCATCGACGGAGCTGCGAGCACAACACTCACGCTTCCGGCTGCCAGTTCTATCGCTCCGCACTCGACATACCTAATCGCAAATTATGACAACGCAAATAAAAGTTCTGCACTTGCCGCCCATGCCCAATTCATTACCGCTGCAATCTCGCTCCCGAATGACAAACTTGGGATCACGCTTTCGCGAAACGATCGCACTTTGGTTGATTCCGCCGGCAACGGAGGAAATCCTTTCGCGGGAGGATCTCTCAGCACTGGAGGAACTTCTCTCGGACGATACCGATCCATGGAACGACGAGGATCTTCGTTGAACGGCACACTCAAAGATTCTTGGAGCGATGCGGACATGTCGACTGGATTCAAAGATGAAACGCTCGACGAAGGAACGCCAGGAATCTTAAATGCATTTTTGCAATCAGAACTGGATGTCATAAATGCCCCCGCACCGATTGTTCCCCTCGCCGTTGAATCGTCATTACCGATTGATCCGCCGATAAACGAAATCGTTCCCGTCGCGGATACGGAATCCGTTTGCGAAGACGTTGTCGTCTCGGATGCAATTACGCAAGCGAGGTCTGGGGACCCCACCCATAACGATTGGAATACAGCGCTGACAGAAACACAATCGATCGAATCACCGACAACTGTTTCATCGACACTGACTGGTTCACCGATCGATTCACAAATCGAATCAATACAATCGATTGAAACATCGACAACAACCTCGGCTGTTGTCATCGCGTCCTCATCATCCGCTCCTTCGAATACACTTCGCATTAGTGAACTGTATCCGCATCCGACGACGGATGGATCGGAATGGATCGAGATCACAAATACATCTTCCGCGACTGTCATAACAAACGGATGGAGTCTCGCGGATGCAAGCGGAGCGGTCACGCTGTTTCCGGACGGTGCGATCGCACCAGGATCATTTCTCGTCATCGAAAATCCGAAGGGGAAATTAAACAATGATGGGGACACGGTTATTCTCAAAGATCCGACAGGCGCGATCGCAGATGCTGTTCAGTACAACACAGATCTCGGACTCGTTCCCGCGCTCGATGAATCGTTGATCCGAACAGGAACACATACGCTCGCAATTACAACGACGCCGACAAAAAATGCGGACAATGTCGTGACACAAAAACCAGTCACTGTTTCGTCGACAACTTCGAATGCCGTGTTGACGAACACAAACACGTCAACGGCGAATGAAGACATTTCGATTGTTGCGACGAACTCGACTGCGCAAGCGGGGTCAGGGGACCCCACCCATAACGAGACGACAATACCAAATCCAACAATCCCAAACACCGACACCCAACAACCGACAATCGCGAACGACGGGCGGACACCACACTTCGCTGAAGCTACGAGTGGCAAGCAAGACCCGCGCCCTACGAGCGCATCGATTCATCTTTCCGAATTGTATCCGAACACAGGCGGGAATGATGCGACGGATGAATTCATCGAAATCACAAATGACGGAACAGAATCCGCGTCGCTCGACGGATGGTCGATCACGGATGCAGGAGGCACACGATTCACGTTCGTGAAACCAGACGCAATCGCCGCACACGCGTTTCTTGCTGTGATGCGATTGAAATCAAAACTTACTCTTAACAATACCGGCGACACGATCACGCTCTTTGCGCCAGACGGGTCGATCGCGGACACACAAACATATGATCAAACAACAGCAAATCTCGCGCGAGCGAATGTCGAAGGAGTTTGGACTTGGACGGGAGTTCCTACGCCAAATGAACCGAACCGCGCTTCGACAAACAACGAAACGATTGGTGCAAGCGATCCGGTCGGAGCAAATCCAACTGCAACGACTGCTTCACACACAACCTCCGTCGGGACCGTCTCCGCTCGCGTGTTAACGATTGCGAATGCAAAACTTGCAACAGACGGAACACGTGTCACGATTCGTGGATTCGTCACAGCTCTGCCGAACACATTCAATTCGCAAACCATGTACGTGCAAGATGATACGGGTGGAATCCAGATTTACAAAAGCGATTGTAAATTTCCAACGCTCACACTCGGACAAGAAGTCACCGTAACAGGAACACTCTCGCATGCAAATGGAGAAGCTCGCATTAAAGTTTCGAAAGCTTCATCGATGAATGTGAGTTCAACGGTCGCACCGGTTGTCGCATCATCTGTTTCGACAAATGACGGATCATCTTCAATTGGTTCACTCATCACGATCGCCGGCATGATCACATCAAGATCCGGCAGCCAAGCCCTCATCGATATCGATGGAAAAAATTGGACCATCGATTTACCAAAAGGATCATCATCGAATGAGGTATCTTTTGCAAAAGGTTCAAACATTACTGTGAGCGGCATTCTCACGAATTCCAAAACGGGCCTTCGATTGAAACCGCGATCGGAACAGGATGTGTCCGTTGTTTCTTCGAATGTCGCATCAACAACCGATCTTCAAAAGAATACGAACGACAAGCAACCGCAAAATCAAACCATGGCAATTCTTCTCGCTGTGCTCGCAAGCATTGCGTTTGTCGGCCTCAAACTTCGACCACACCTTTATGCCTTCATCAAATCGTATGGACGAAAATCCTCTCTCGCTCTTAGACCTCAAAAAACATCTTGAACTCAAAGCTTATTCGTATGGCATTTCAAATGCCGTTTCAACATTACTCGGAGAATATTTACTTGAACTCTTAACCAAACCCTATTATGTCCGACACACAAACAACAAAGTGGTACATTAATCTTCTCAGCCAATTGAATTCCATCACAGAAGAATTCGAACTCGATCCGATCCAAGCGGAACGGTTTCGATCGTTCACCTTCGAAGTGGCAAAGAGTCAGTATAAAGCCGGAAACAAAGGCGGAATCGCATGGCTACATAAACAATTGCGAGAAAAAGGCGCGAATACAGCGTCCGCGGCGGTGTGATATACTCGTATGTAATATGAGCAATCAACCTCTCACATTTGAACAGTTCACGGGTTATGTCGAGAAACATCTTGTGACGATCGACGCATTTGAAAATATCGTTCAAAAACAAAATGATCGATTCGATCAAATAGATAGTCGATTCGATCAAATGGAACACCATTTTGATAAACGCATTAATGAACTTGCACTCGCAACTACAAATGGTTTCCATGAAATGGATGAACGACTTGATCAATTTGAACATCATTTTGATAAACGCATTGATGATCTCACGTTAACAACAGCAAACGGATTTCATGAGATGGATGAACGATTCGCGGATGTTTTTCGAAAATCGGACAAACAGAATCAGGAAATCCATTCAGTCAGGCAGGCCGTCGATCGTCTCAATCAATCAACACATCTCGAATCCGCGTCCACCCGCGTTCGCCTGCAAAACCTCGAAGCACGCGTCGCCTGAGCAAAAAAACACCCCTCGACTGGCCAATCGATGGGTGTTTTCATTTCGCGTTGACGCATTTCCTTTTTTCTTTTAGAATAATGCCACGGTTATTCGCGGGAATAGCTCAGGGGTAGAGCTTCTCCTTGCCAAGGAGAAGGCCGCGAGTTCGAATCTCGTTTCCCGCTCCATCAAAAAGACTCCAGATTTCTGGAGTCTTTTTGATTGCAACACTTTTCAAAAAAAAATAATGATCCGTCTGGACAAATGATCCTTTTCTGATAATCTATTGCCCAAGGGCGAGTGGTGGAATTGGTATACACGAGAGACTTAAAATTTCTTGGGGGTAACCCCATGCGGGTTCAAGTCCCGCCTCGCCCACCAGAGTTACTATCAAAACAGATCCAGATTGGATCTGTTTTTGTTTGCGTTCAGACTTGACCATTCCAGTTTTTATTGATACTTTCTGCTTTCGACGGGAATATTTTCCATTGAAAGGAGCTTCATGCTATTCAATAAGTACACGGAGGCAGAGCTCGAACAATTCTTTCGACTCTCCCGTGAAAATCCTCAGGAACTAAGAGAATTACTAAAAGATGATCCCAGAACTCTTGAGATCATCGAGTTTTCCCTAATAAAGCACGATCCACAGGAAGATAATCCTCAACTGAAACCAATCATCCGTGCGATGCGCGAAAGAGCTTATCAAACCGTGATTGGAATTCGCGAGACAAGAAGAGGTGATTGTTATAACATTTGG
>CAYHDY010000048.1:0-1758 GCA_964355525.1 uncultured Gammaproteobacteria bacterium
ATTCCCTTCTTGATCAACTTCTCAATCTCCTTTTTTGTTTTCTTGATGAGATTGCTTTCAAAATACCATTCTTCGATACCGATCCCGAGTTCGTCGTAAACTTTTTCCAAATAATCAACAGACCATTTGCGCGTCTTTTTCCAAACGGCGACTTCAGGACCTTTCTGATCTTCCAAATTTCGAAACGTGAGAGCAACCTGCTCCTTTGCATTCGGATGATCTTCGAGATATTGCGTCGCCTCAATATAAACATCGCGCAAAAATGTGATGCGTTTTTCTTTTGAAACAACTTCATCCGCATGCAGTGTCATAATCGCCCAAACAGATTTTGCTACATGGGCACCAAGATCGTTGATGTATGCATGAGGAATCACGTCATACCCGTTTGCACGCAATACGTTCACTGTCATCTGCCCGACAAATAAATTTCGAAGGTGACCGATGTGAACATCCTTGTGTGTGTTCAGGTTTGCATACTCCACCATGACACGTTTATCTTTTCCAATCGAAGACGTTCCGTATTTTTCGCCAAGCCCATCTACGTCTCTCAACACCTCCTTACCAAACGCTTCCTGATCAAACGTAAAATTTACGTATGGTCCAAGAGCTCGCACATGCGAAACAAACCCCTTTGGTCCAATTTTAGCCGCAATTTCATTTGCGATTTCGTTTGGATTGGCTTTTTGTTTTTTTGCCAAATGAAAACATCCAAAGGCGACATCACCCATTTTTGCATCCGGCGGTTGCGACAAATCCGCAAGATTCGGAACGAATCCTCCCCCGACGGCTTGTTTCAGTTCGCGCAAAATTTGTTGCTTCGCTTTTTGTATCGGTGACATAAAAATTATTTGCGTTGAAGTGATGCTAATTTTTCTTGTGCCTCACGTTGATTCATTTCCATTTGTCCAATAACTTTTTCCGGCGCTTTCGATCGGAATTCTTTGTTCGATAATTTTTGCGCAAGCGATTCGAGGTAGCTCGTAAGCTCAGCAATTTCTTTTTCGATACGCACTTTTTCTTTTTCCGGGTCGAGAGTTGATTCGAGTTTAAGAAAGACCGTCATATCTTTCAATAGAATTGAAACATCGTGCGGTGCGGATTCATAGTGTGCTGCAATCATGAAATCCGGATTCACTCGCGTTAATGCAACAATGATCGAACGAAACGCTTCACACATGAGTTTCGTTGATTCACTCGTCACAAAAACAGCATCAACGATTTTCTTTGGTTCAATTTTCTGTTGCGATCGCACATTACGAATACTCACAACGATTTCTTTCAATGATTCGAATTCTTGTTCGGCTTCGCTATTCGAAAATCCATCAACTGTTGGCCATGATTCAATCATGAGCAGCGAATCTGAACCAAACTCTTTCCAAATAACTTCTGTTACAAACGGCATGAACGGATGCCATGCAGATAACAATCGTTGAAGGATGAAAAGCAAAACGTCTTCTGTCGAAGATTTTAGATTTGCGTCGAGTCGTTGCACTTTTGCAATCTCAAGATACCAGTCTGCGAATTCTCCCCAGGTAAAATCACGCAACGCTTCCGCGGCTTGTGAAAATTCGTTACGATCGAGATGTAGAGTCGCTTTTTTCAGAACCGATTCGAAACGCGATAAAATCCATTTGTCTGAAACAGATTTCGGATCAACAGATTCAACGCGTCGCACAGAATCCACGCTCATGAAAACAAAACGGGAAATGTTCCAGAGTTTGTTTGTGAAGTTTCGATAACTCGCAACCTTCTCTTCCG
>CAYHDY010000048.1:1858-3234 GCA_964355525.1 uncultured Gammaproteobacteria bacterium
GAAATGTTCCAGAGTTTGTTTGTGAAGTTTCGATAACTCGCAACCTTCTCTTCCGAAAGTTTTGTGTCGTTTCCCGGCGTGATGCCGATCATGAGTGAAAGGCGTGTTGCGTCCGCTCCATACATCGCGATCATGTCGAGCGGATCGATGATGTTCTCAAGCGACTTCGACATCTTGCGTCCTTGATCATCGCGAACGAGTCCGTGCATGTAGGTTGTCTTGAACGGAACCTCACCGAGTGCGTATGTCGACATCAGAATCATACGCGCAACCCAAAAGAAGATGAGATCACGACCGGTCTCAAGCATGTTTGTTGGATGATATGTTTCAAGATCGATTGTCTCGTTCGGCCAACCGAGCACGGAAAATGTCCACATTCCAGAAGAAAACCATGTGTCGAGTGTATCTTCATCCTGTTTCCACCCGTCACCTTCCGGCGGATTGATTCCAACGAAGAGTTCCTCACCTCGATACCACGCCGGAATACGGTGTCCGTACCAAAGCTGACGACTGATACACCAATCACGCAAGTGATCGATCCACCAGAAATATGTTTTTTCAAATGACTCCGGAATAATTTTTGTTTGACCCGAACGAACCGCTTGTTGCATCAATTGTTTCAGCGTCACCATTTGTCCTTCAACAAGATCGATCATTGGTGCGCGTGTCGACGCATGGAACGGAAATTCTTTATTCACGTTTACAAACCACTGCAACATCGGCGTCGGTTCGATAACCGCTCCTGTGCGTTCCGCTGTCGAAAGATTCTGTGCGATCTCTTCTTCTTTTTCGAGAAGTCCATTTTCTCGAATCCATTCAACAATTTTCTCGCGTGCTTCGATGACCGACAATCCCGCAACAAGCGAACCCGCCTCACTCGTCATATTCGCTTTTTCATCGATCACACGAATGAGTGACAAGTTGTGTTTCTGCGACATCTCAAAATCCACCATGCTGTGTGCAGGTGTGACTCCGAGCGCTCCGGTTCCGAATGCCGGATCCACATTCTCATCGCCGATGATTTTAATCTTGAGTGGAACTCCTGCGAAGACAACATCGAATGTTTGACCAATCAACGATTTGTATCGATCATCGCTTGGATGAACGGCAACGGCCGTATCCCCCACTTTTGTTTCGGGACGCGTGGTCGAAATTGAAATCGGGAAATCTTTCGAGTACTTGAATGTATAAAATTTTCCGACGGATTCTTTGTAAACAATTTCATCATCGGAAATAACGGTCTGTCCGACCGGGTCCCAGTTCACGACGCGATAGCCGCGATAGATGAGTCCGTCGTCAAACATTTTTTTGAACATCGTACGAACCGCGAGGTTGCGCGGTTCGTCGAGAGTGAACGCTTCACGTGACCAGTCCAC
>CAYHDY010000048.1:3334-6588 GCA_964355525.1 uncultured Gammaproteobacteria bacterium
TCCGGATTAAAAAATCCACTTTCGATCCATGTTTGATAAATTTGATCTTCGTACTCCTTCGATTCGTACGCTTTTGGCATTTCATTGTTCGACATAATCGGATAATAGATCGGGGTGCCTACACCCCGTAACAGACGAAGTGTACGAAAAATCGCGCTGTTTGGCAATTTTTCCCTTAATCGACTGTTGACAAAAAGCCATTTTTCCCCAACAATGCAAGCGAGGACGGGATCAAGGGATCCAATCCATAACACACGCTTTTTACAATCGAAGACAAAGGAGAAAGACATGACGAAGACACTCACTATCCTTCTTGTTCTGTGTGCCATCTCGGGCTGTCAGAAGATTCTGCCGTTCATCTCGGATCAGATGGCGAAGAACCGATGGGACTGGGACCACGATGGAATTCCGCGTCCTGACGATTGCGACGATCGCAATCCAGATCCAAAGGTCAGCACCCACGTCTTCTATCGCGACATCGATCACGATGGATTCGGCGGAAATGAAAAGGTCATTCGCTGCATGAAGTCCGAAGATCTGACCGAGAAGACCGGTGACTGCAATGATGGAAATGCCAAAATTTTCCCGGGGGTGGAAGAGGTCTGCAACAATCTCGATGACGATTGCAACGGGAAGACCGATGACAATGCTTCAGACCAGAAAACATGGAACGAAGATAAAGATCAAGACACGTACGGCAGCACGACGGTTTCAAAAGTCGCCTGCTTTGCTCCGCCAAATTTCGTGGTCGATCACTCCGATTGCCACGATGACGCAAAAGAAATTCATCCGAATGAAAAAGAACTCTGCGACGGAATCGACAATGACTGTGACGAACAGACAGACGAAAATTTTTCCGTCGGCGTGAAATGCGACAGCAACGATTCGGATCTCTGCAAGAACGGAACTCTCACATGTACAGCCGATAAACTCGGAACAGCATGCGTGAATGAGTCGGAAGAGAACATCGTGGAAAAGTGCGATGGACTCGACAATAACTGCAACGGGCAAACGGACGAGAATGTACAGACAGTCTATTACATCGATGTGGATCAAGATGGATACGGCAACGACCTTGTCACGAAAATGGCGTGTGACCTGCCGAGCGGATACACCCTCGATAAGACGGACTGCGAAGATCTCGACAAAGAGATCCATCCGGAAGCAAAAGAAAAATGCAACAACATCGACGACGATTGCAGCGGACAAACGGATGAGATTTTCTCCGTCGGCGCCACGTGTGACGGCGTCGATTCGGATCTCTGTCAAAACGGGACGTTAACCTGCACGGGCGATAAACTCGGTACGGAATGCACGAACGAGTCAATACAGAACATCGTGGAAATCTGCGACAACAAAAAGGACGACGACTGCGACGGGATTACGGACAATGCTCCCAATGCAAAGCTCTGGTGTGAAGACAAAGATAAAGACGGATACGGCAGCTGCGCCGTCGTCTCGCTTTACACCTGTTCAACGCCGACGGAACTTGTTACAGACAATACGGATTGCAATGACGGGAACTTGAACGCACATCCAAATGCCCAAGAAACCTGTCAGAACAACATCGACGATGACTGCAACGGGATCACGGACACGGATGCAAAAGTCGTGACATGGTATCTCGATGGAGATGGTGACACTTTCGGTACATCGAAAAATACGAAGCAGGATTGTAAACAACCGCCGGGTTATGTTACGAACGCACTTGACTGTAATGATGCAAACGCATCCATCAATCCCGATGCGAAAGAAATCTGTAACAATGATATTGACGATAACTGCGACGACAGCGTGAATCAATGCAAGATCGCAGGAGTCTACGCCCCAGGCGTTGCTGCGCAAACGAAAATTTACGGCAATGCCAACAACGTTACTCTCGATACCATCGCAATCGGCGACGTAAACGGAGACGGAAAAGACGATTTGATTGTCGGAGTAAAACACGATTCTTCCGCAGGTATCAATACCAACGCGGTCTACCTGTTTTTGGGTCCTGTTGCACTTGGCGATATCTCTCTCGATGCGGCAGATGCAAAATGGATAGGTGCCCCGAATGATCAGACAGGATTCAGCGTTAGTGTTGGTGACGCGAATGGAGACGGGATGGACGATATCCTTGTCGGAGCACGAAATGCAAATGCTGGCATGGGTGAGATTTATCTCATTATGGGATCTCCAAATCCGACAGGAGATTCGCTTTCAAAAGTCAAAATCAAATGGATGGGCCAACACTTCGTGGATCAAGCTGGAACGAGCGTAAATCTCGCGGATATGAACGGAGATGGAAAGGATGACATTCTTATCGGAGCTCCGGGATATGCCGGAGTGAACAATGAGAGTGGAGCGATCTATCTGATTCTCGGATCTCAAAATCTCGTCGGAGGAAATCTGTCGAGTGCTGACGCAAAGTGGACAGGTGAAACAAAAGGTGACGAAACCGCGAAACTGGCCGACAACGCCGGGGATATCAACGGAGATGGAAAAGACGATATCGTCATCACCTCTATCATGCACGGGGGTCAGGCTGGTGCTATTTATCTGATTCTCGGATCTTCAAAACCGATTGGCGGAAGTCTTTCAAAGGCTGATGCTATTTGGTCGGGTGAGTTCAGTAAAGACAACGCAGGTCACAGCGCAGCTATCGGAGACGTAAACGGAGATGGAAAATCAGACATTGTAATCGGAGCTCCACTCAACGACACCAACGGAACGAACTCGGGAGCTGTTTATCTGATTCTCGGATCCGTAAAACCGATTGGAGGAAGTCTCTCCGGAGCAGCCGCCAAATGGATCGGGGAAAATGCAAACGACCTTGCCGGAACAAGTGTGGGAATCGGTGATCTGAATAAAGATGGAAAGAGTGACATCCTTGTCGGAGCCCCGACTTACGGAAAATCTCTACCCTATTCCGGAGCCGTCTATCTCGTACTTGGAACAGCCAATCCCGTTGGCATGAATCTGTCCTCTGCAACAGCCAAGTGGGTCGGAGAAGCAAACAGCCAACTCGGCCGCATCTGTTCATTGAATGGGGATTTGAATGATGATGGTTTCAAAGACATCATCATGATTTCTCCATATCTGGATTTCAAGGCGGTCGACAACGGAATGCTTTACCTCATACACAGTCTCAACCTTTAGCTCTCAAAGCCCACTTAAACGGGGCTTTTTTCTTTTGTTGAATAATTATTGTTGACTCTGGAAAAGATGAGATACATCGGTAACACTCCAAGATTCGGAAAAACAACTCGGAT
>CAYHDY010000049.1:0-6493 GCA_964355525.1 uncultured Gammaproteobacteria bacterium
ATCTAGGAATTCATTCAAAACATCTTTATCACCAATCATCCCATCAACCATAAGGTTGATGGCGAAAGATGTTTTTATATTCGTGACAGCATGTCTTGCTGGGATTACATTCTTCTTTATGCCGCGAAGGATGCAGTGAACAGCCGCTTCAGTCTCTATGCCCACCTTCTCAAAAGCGTAGACGAGATTTGAAATTATTGTCTCCTCATCGCTCTCATAAACTTTGTCGACCAACGCCTTTGTAAATACAGTTTTGTCTTTGAAGCTCGCCAGAGCAAGAAGAGCGAATCTCGGAAGGACTTCGTTGAGGTATGGAGAATTTATTGCCTTAAGAAGCCTTTGTTTCCAAAGATTTCTCTGGGATTGTGTGAGCTGGTTCTTTTCGGCGATGTAACCGCTCAGAAGGAGCGCGTTCGCTTTACAAACTTCAACGATATCCTGATTTTGATGGGCAGTTTTAAAGTAAGCGTCAATGTGTTTGTGAAAACCTTTTTCGTAATACTCGACCAGGCGCTCTGCAACGTCGTAACCGATCCAGTGTCCGTTCTGCTTAAAGCCTTCCAAAACTTTCGTAAATATCATCCGTTTATCTTTTGCTGATAACAATTCAATTCCTGTTGTTGGCAAAAGTTTCAAGTGATCTTCAAGACCCCATTCTAAAACAGTATTTTCGATGATGCCGACCAGGACACTCAAATTTCTTTCGAGCAAAAAAGCCAATACACTCAGCCATGAAGGATGAATCTCTCGTAACTCCTTTACGATCATTAGGTCGTAAATGACCTGATCCGTTCGGCCGAGGTTTAACACTTCGCAGGAAGCGAGATATTCCTGAAACTCTGTATTTACAAATTCAATTGTGTCAGGGTTCTCTTTTATCAAACTTCTTCCATAGAAGAACTCAATCGGTACCTGGCCAAGAAAACTAATATTTAGGTTTGACTTCGTATCATCAAAAAAGTTCATCAACTCACTTTTTTGTATTTCGTTGGCCTGGTATATCTCCATGATCAAGGCCAACTTTTCAAGAACTTTTCTCACCATCGGCTTATAGTTTGGTGCTCCGACTTTTCTTTCCTCATTTGTGAGTTCAGTGTCAACAATGAATTCAAATAGCGACGACTTAGTTATACTGGCAAGTGCAGCGATACCTTGGGAACGAATAAAGCTAGGCATCATTTCTAGATAGCGCGGTACCCTGATAAGCGGGAGTCGTTCACCAAAACGCACTTTATCTAAAATCATGTTTACATCATCCTCGTTCAATCCTGAATCCGCCAGAAAGCTTCGAACCTGGTCGTGTCCTAAGCAAAGTAAGTGAAAATAGGAAAAGGATTGGTCAGCAAATAGGTGCTGCCATTTAGAAATATAGTTTCTGCGACAAGACAGAACTATCTGAATTTCGCTATATTTTTTAGTGAAGGTTTTTATTCGTTCTACAACGTCGGAAAATTCATCCTGCCTAACCTCATCGAGCGCATCAAGACATATGGTTACATCGGCCGAATTTTTTAAATTAAAACCAGCGGTCTGAAAGATTCGTTCACGAGATGCGTCTACAGTTGTTCCAACTGCTCCTAAAAGGACTTCATTGCCTAAAATTGTATCTTCAATTGTTCTTTTTCCGAGGGCTTTTAGGTCTATATAAATACCTGAGCTTCCTTGTTGATTGATGTTCGTAATTATTTCACGAAGAATGCGAGATTTCCCGTAGCCAGGTTCACCAGCAAGAAGTATTTTGCTCCTTCCGAGCATGTCGTCTATATTGCCGCCAATTCCATAGGAAAAATATCCGGCTCCTTCTGAGGAAGAAAGAAGCTTTTCTAATGTATCGCAATACTCAATCGATGGCTCAAGAAACATACTCATAGAAGATATTGTGCCTATGATATTCCTTAATAACTAAAAAAACCACTACGTATTCAATGGATTTTATTTGCTAGTAATTCTCAACAATCCAAAGCGGATTATCTTACTTCGTTTCTAAAATTTAGTGCAACCGAATACAGATTTAGAGACTTAATATCTCGTTTGGGTTGTATTGTGGATTTGATCGCAATACAATCTACTTCACCACAATTAGTTGTCCACTTTCCAGCATAACCGTACTTCTAACGGATTGAAGAAGACTTCTTTTCTCCTCCGTTGTGCCTTCCTTCAAAATATATTTTGTGCACGCATAGACATCGATATCCGGCATGATCTCGGCAATCTTGGCAGTCGCAGCATGGCCGCCAAGGCTGGAGATCATTTTTTGGAGTCGATCTATTTCTTGTTTAATCCGATCGACGGCGAAGAGTTCATCTATCTCAACTTTGTCGATGATTTTACAAAGTTGATTCAACAAATCTTCCTCTCTTAATTGTGGCTCTTTGCATCCAGTCATCCATTTTCTTCCACATCCATAGTAAACATATCGTCTGATAGTTCCATCTTTCAGTCTTTTGATTTTTTCATCCGCAATAAGTCCGTAGCCACAAGTTCCACACTTAAACATTTTCGTGAATCCGAATTCTTTTGTACCAGCTATTCTTGATCCTTTTGGATTGCCCTTCATGACCTCCTGCGCTCGATCAAAAATTTCTTTTGTGATTAATGCTTCATGTTTCCCTGTGAACCACTTACCACTTCCTTAAAAGAATTCGTATCTACCCGTATAGAATGATTTATCAACTATTCGATAAATCATGTTGAGCGAAACATTTTTACCTTTACGGGTCGTGAATAATTTTTCATTGTCTAACCATTGTTTCAAATCTTCCACCCCGCAGAGTGAATTTTGTTTTTGCTCAAGGGGAATAAAAACTGATAGAATGTAATGGTATGAACATCTCAAGAAAAAAATTCGTGATCCTCTTCATTGTTTCCGGTTTCGTTTTTCTTTTTCTCACAACTTCACTTCTGGGATCAACAGGCCCTCGAGGTTTTCCTAAGCCCCCTGACTCTCTTTTGCTCATGGACTCATCCGTATCATGGAAAAGTGCCGTATCCACAATTATATCGCCGATCAAAATTGTTTTGATCGGACCGTTGCTGCTGCCTTCTGTGAATTTTTTGAAAGAGGATCCGCCACCTCCATTTGTTGGGATCTATTTCATTTTCTACTGGTCCATTCTTGCTTCGATTATTCATTATTTCGTCGGTAAATATGGAAAAAGAAGAACGTTACCGTAGTCTTGTTGCTGTTTATGTGATGGTCGTCAATGATCGTGATGAGATCCTTTTACTTCGCCGTGCGAATACGGGATATCGAAATGGACAATACGACATGCCTGCCGGACATCTTGAAGAAGGGGAGACGCTGCGGCAAGCGACTTTGCGCGAACTAAAAGAGGAGACAGGACTTATTGCATCAGAAGATCATCTCGAATTTATAGAACTTCTGCATCGATTCTGTGGAGATCGGGTCTATTTGGATGTTTTCTTTCGAGTAAATCAATGGAAAGGCGAAGCGACAATTATGGAAACGTCCAAGTGCGATCATCTTGCGTGGTTTCCACTTGCAGCCTTGCCTGAAAATATTGTCCCGCATCAAAATCAAGTCATTCAAGATCGCATAAACGATTGTATGTATCGTGAGATTTGGGAAAAGCGTTAGTTTCGATGGAAAACGTTTTTTAATTTTGTGCTACACTGAATCGCAATTAGGTTCTTTGTTAATAGGAACTACAGAAAAAATATGATCGTTTTAAAAAAGGCGTTGTGGATGCCGGTTTTTGTTTTCTGCGCATTCCTTACGATGCCATTTGTTCCTGTTACCCACGCGACGGCTGCACCGTCTCTCGGAGCAGCAGATCCATTCGGTGTTCTGACTTATCTTTATGGTCGTTTTGGAATTCCAGGTCCGGTGATCACTGGAGATTTCGGATATACGATCCTCGCAGGAACATCGCCCATGCCAGTCGTAAGCGGTTCGACACATGTGGCGGACAGTGTCTACGCTCAAGCCGAGCTAGATGAAAATACGGCATGGAACGCACTCGAGAATGCAACAACATATCCGTGTACGAATAATTTTTCCGGCGCTTCAGTTGATTTGGCTACGCAAAATGTCGGAAGTGGAGTCGGGATTTATCCGCCGGGAGTTTATTGTACGAGCATGGCAACTTCGATTGTGAATATCGGAGCGGGTGGAATAACGCTTAACGGAAGTGGAACCTATATTTTTCGATTCCCAAACGGCGTTCTGATAACGAGTCCATTTTCTGTTGTTTCCATGCAGAACGGAGCGTCATCTTGCGGAGTATTTTGGCTTTCGGACGGTCCTGCGATTCTTTCAACGTTCGGTCATGACTCGACATTTGTCGGGACGGTTTTTTCTCATGATGGGTACAATGTAAATGATGGTGTCACTTGGTTTGGGAGAGCTCTCACGGTTGGGGGAGGTACAGTTAATATGGCTTCTGACGAATCCATTACTGTTCCAACATCCTGTACGCCACCTCCGTCAACAGGAACGCTTCATGTGATTAAAACATTTTACAATGATTACGGTGGTACAGCTGTTCCTTCCGATGCAATAATCTCTGTTAAGCTCGGAGCGAGTCACGTTACAGGAAGTCCTCAAGCCGGATCTGTGTCTCCCGGTACATCGTATTCGTTGAGTCCGAACACATATACCGTGAGTGAAAACGCCATTGCCGGATATGCGGCAATATTCAGCGGAGATTGCGATATAAACGGTCATGTAACCATCGGAACAGGTGATAATAAAACATGTACGATTTCAAATGATCAAAATCCACCGTTGCCTGCAACACTGCATGTCATCAAACACGTTGTGAATGATAATGGCGGAGTTTCGACAGCGTCTTCGTTTACTCTACACGTAAAAACGATCGGATCTTCCGGATTGAATGACGTTTCCGACAGTCCCGCGGCTGGAATCGAATCACCTGGAAAAACATACGGTCTCGACGCAGGAACATATGTGGTAAGTGAAAATGCTCCCGTTGGTTACATCTCAACGTTTAGCGGAGATTGTGACGCAAATGGAAACATAACATTGGCTTCGAGTGCAAATAAAACATGCACCATCACGAACGATGATATTAAAGGACCGCCCATAACGACCAACGATTCCGGATCGGCTACGTTGCGTGTGGTAAAAATCGTTCTAAATGATAATGGTGGGAAAGCGATCGTCTCGGATGCGGTTGTTCATGTAATGAGTGGCTTGGGCGATGTAACGGGAAGTCCGCACGCAGGAGCGAGTTCTCCGGGAACTTCCTATTCATTGAATGCAGGGACATATACGGTCAGTGAAAATTTTTTCGCGGGGTACTCGGTAAAAATTGGCGGAGATTGTAATGATAGTGGAACGGTTGTTCTTGCTCCGGGTGATACAAAAACATGTACGATCACAAATAATGATATTGCTGTTCCTGTTGTTCCTCCTCCACCTATCATTATTACGCCCGTGACCGTTACTCCACCGACGATTATTCCTCCTACGTGTGATATCTGTTCTAAACTTACGTACGATCTCTATATTATCAATCCGGACAAAGCGGAGCGGCATACAGGAACAGATTGGGTTCGTGTAACAGATCGTGGAAACGGAGTGAAACGATATTCTTTTGAAGATGCAACACTTGATCCAAAAAATCCACTCTTCGATTACAATGATTCTGTGATCGATGTCGATTACACGGACTGCAAAAATGTAAAATTCTTGTTTGTCAGTTCAGATGCTTCGTGGAAACACAAAGTGAAAATCAAAATTTCTTCGAACGGAGTCACTCAATCGGATTCGCTTGTCGCAGATGATTCAAAAGCTGTCGTTGGAACCATCAAAACATTGAATGCAACATCTGGTTTGAACAACAAGCTTGCATGCGCACCGGGTGCCGCTTCGTCGATGGGGCTTCTTGGAAAAATTCTTTTGCAAATTCAACAGCATGGGGAAGCTTGGTATGTTCTCCCATTGAACGGTCTTCGCTATTACATGGCGGACGGTCCGACGGCGTACGGAATGATGCGAAAATTCGGATTGGGAATTGCAGATAAAAATCTCTCATTGATTCCAAGTGTTGCATCGGTTGCAGAAATGAAAGCTTCGACGAGTGTTTGCTCCTCGAACAGTTCTGCGAAGGCCGTCTCGGGAAAAATTTTGCTTCAAGTTCAGCAGCACGGCGAGGCATGGTATGTCGACGCAACAAAATGCCGACGTATTTATCTGAAAGACGGTGCCGCTGCTTACTCGCTCATGCGATTCCTCGGACTTGGAATCACGGATGTGAATTTGGAAAAGATTGGAATCGGATTATAAAAGGAGTGAAACAAAAAATACCCTTCAAATTATGGAAGGGTATTTTTTTGCTTCTTCTTTTCGCATGGGGGACACAGGCATTCGGGAGTTTTAATAAACGATTTGTTTGATCTGTGAAAAGCTGCTAAAGCCAGATACTTTTGTGGTATAATCTTTTGGTAAATATCATGTGTGAATGTTTGGTGTTTTTATGTTACAAACTGAGAAAATTGCCGATTTTTT
>CAYHDY010000050.1:0-6435 GCA_964355525.1 uncultured Gammaproteobacteria bacterium
TCGAAGCATCCGCTCTTTCAAACGTTCACGCGTTTCCGGATTCGCGAGAATTTCATATTTCGGTTGTTGTTCCGATTCGGGAACGAATCGAGATTCGGATCCAAATGTTGGCATACTAAACCTCATGCACGGAATGCAATTCCGGGATGATGACTTCTGTTTTTCCGCCAGAGGCGGATCCGCCTCTGGCGGACAGTTCGGTTCGAAGGTGATCTGCGAAAACCGTTTTTGCGTCTGGATCTCCGTGAACGAGAAAAATTTGTTTTGGAATTTTATCATCTTCCGGATGCAGCCAGCGGGTGAGTTTGTTCATGTCGCCGTGAGCACTGAACGCACCAATCGCTTTGACGCTCGCGCGAACATCGACGGATTGTCCGTGAATCGTTACTTGTTTTGCCCCTTCGTAAATTTTGCGACCGATCGTTCCCTCAGCCTGATAACCGATCACAAGAATCGTTGTCGAGGAATTCGGCAAGTAACGCGAAAGGTGGTGCATGATGCGACCACCGTTCATCATTCCACTTCCGGCGATAATGATCTTCGGTGCGGGTGCATCATTTATTTTTTTTGATTCTTCGACGGAAAGCGTCTCATGCAAATTCGGGAACGAGAAGAAGTCACGATCGGGTTCGTCAAGAATCGGCGATTGAAATCGCAGGTATTCTTTGAAGTCGCGATACAGTTGTGTGGCTTTGATCGCCATCGGACTGTCGAGGTAAATCGGTTCGGTTGTTTTGAGATCACGCAAAATCAAATCCATTTCATACAACACTTCTTGCGTACGTTCAATCGAAAACGCCGGGATAAGCAACACACCGTGTCCCTCAAGCGCGGACTTCATCGCGTCTCGCAACATCATCGAACGCGTTGCCGGATCTTCGTGTACTTTGTGACCATAGGTCGATTCGCACACGACAACATCGGCATGCGAAATCGGATCGGTCGGCGGGAGAATCGGTACATCATCGTTTCCGATATCGCCCGAGAACACGATACGTTTTCCTTCTGCTTCAACCGTGATATACGCCGAACCGAGAACGTGACCGGCATCGTGAAACATCATCGTCACTCCGGGAGCGATGGTGACTTCTTCGTGATAACTGACGGGAGTCGCTTGTTCGAACACCGCAACCAAATCCTCCATTTCATACAAAACCGAGCTTCCACATTTCTCCGCATCCTCCACCATGATGTGATGTGCATCTTCGAGCACAAGCTTTGTGAGTCCGATCGCGGGCGGAGTCATATAAATTTTTCCTTTGTATCCATTCTTCGGAAGCACGGGAAGTCGACCGGTGTGATCCGCATGCGGATGCGTGACGCAAACCGCATCGAGCGCCGAGGCATCGAACGCAAACGGGATCAGATTTTTTTGCGTGCACATCTGTTCTCCTTGAAACATGCCGCAGTCGATCAGGATCTTTCGTTCCGCCCCATTCGAATCTTTACAGGTCAGCAAATGACACGATCCTGTAACTTCTTGTGCAGCACCGTGAAACGTGATGTTCATAAACAGTAGTCGTTAAGTCGTTGAGTCGATAAGGCAGCAACGCGCATTTTTACAAAACCGGTTGATCCTTCTCGAGTCCCAACATTTCCTCATAGCGAGACCACATGCCGCGCAATTGTTCTTCCATGTCTTCCGTATCTTCATCATCATGAATCTCCCCGAGCGAGCGATGTTCCTCAATCACTTCTTCAACAAGATCATCGAACTGCGGTTGCTCGGTAACACCTTGTTCACGTCCGCGCGAGACGATTTCGAGAAATAATGTTTCGCTATTATGAGAAAGCATTTCCGTCATATATTTATTCGTTCGTAGGGAACGGTCGAGACCGTCCCGCGTACATCGTTTACGATTTATGAAATAAATTTTTTATACGCGAAATAAACGGATGGAAATGTTCTTCTTTGTTTGCAAGAATCGTTATCACAACAATCAATCCAAGCATCATGAGCTGTGATAACACGCAGATGAGACACCATGCATGCAAAATCGTCGCTTCGATCGAAGTAAGATATAAACTGAATCCGAAACCGCCGCACGCAAGGGCAAACAGAAACAAGGTCAACAGGCGATCTTCCGGCATTTTCCATTTCAAAATCGATCCAACCGCAAGGAAGAAATATCCGATGAGTCCGATCAGAGCAACAGGGACACCGAAAAATTGTGAGAACGGACCTTTGTTCACCACATCGCAATTAATGGTCGCGTTGATCGTACAAATTGATCCGGAAACAAATCCTCGATTATGTAAAAATGAATATGTCGACAAGAACAGTCCAATCATCGAAAATGCGATCATCCATCCAAAAAGTTTTTTCATAGATTATTTCACTTCAAGCGAACACTCTGCCTTCGTTCCCAAAAATTCAAGTGTCTGTTCTCCGCTTACACGCGATCCGTCTTTGAATTCCCATGTCGGATATCCTTCGATCTTGGCATCTTTGCATTTTTGATTCATTTCTTGAGAACCGGGGCTGGAACATTCTGTGTAGTTTATTTTATCAAACGACTTACCGAATAACGCCTTTTGCTTCTGACAATGCGAGCACCACCAAGCGCCAAACATTTTAGTGCCGCGATCCGTAAGACACTGTGCAAACGCATTTTCACTTGGACTCGCCGGAGCGACTTGTTGTTTAACGGCAAAAACAATCAATCCGACGACAACTAAAATGGCCGCGACGTATAGGTAGACGGAGGAAGAAGGACGTTTCATATGATGAAAGTATAACGGATAATCGTAAAACAACCTATGTGGATTTCTTTTTCTGTTCACGAACAAAAGCACGAACGGGCAATAAAAAGCAAGATGCAAGGACACCGACCGCGACAACAATCAGAATCAACGGACGATATCCGAGTGTGACGGCAATGACACCCCCGACGGTCGCAGCGATCGCTCCGCTGAAATCTGTCAGTGTGTAATAAATTCCCCAATCGCTTCCCTCTTTGTTTTTATCAAGATGTCTCGTAAACAAAGCCATGAACGAAGGGAAACAGGCGGCAGCGGAAATTCCGTAAACAAATTGCGTCACATATAATTCCATCGGCGTATGAATGAAGAGATAAGAAAGCGGAATCAACGCTCCCGTAAGCGATCCGATGAACATGAACCAAAAATCATCCGCCTCTCCGCGAATGCGATCGATGACGGTGGCAAACGGGATTTGAAAAATACTTTTCGTAAAAAGATAGATCGTCATCGCGATACCGACAACTTCCGCATTTCCTCCTACGATAAAATCCGCAACAAACAACGCAAAGATAGGACCGAGAAAACCGCCCGCGGATCTCATGATGATATCCGACAAAACAAGCGAACGCACGATCGGGTTCAAGTTAAGCAAAAAGTATTCACGGACAAATTGTGTTTGGAGCATTTTCATACGTGCTTTTTAACAGGAGCGCGCATATATGGACGAATCGGGTACGTCAACAAAACTCCGATTACACTCAATGAGACCACAATAAAAATCAGCGCGTGAAAACCGGAAGTGACGGCAACAATTCCTCCAATCGCCGCAGCGAGTGCAGAAGTGAAATCCGTGAGTGTAAAATAAATTCCCCACTCTCTTCCTTCTTTTTCTTTATCCATATGGCGACTGATGATGGCCATAAAAGACGGGAACGTTGCGGCGGATGCAAGTCCGTAAAGAAACTGAACAAAATAAAGTTGCATCGGTGTGTGAATGATCAAATACAACAGTGGAATCAATGCAGCACACATCGATCCGATAATCATCATCCAAAAATCATCCACCTCTCCGACAATGCGATCAATAATCGATGCAATAGGAATTTGAAAAAGACTTTTCGTAATCAAATAAATGGATGCGGCGACTCCTGCGACAGCGGCAGACCCACCCTGAACATAGTCCACAATGAACAAAGAGAAGATTGGACCGAGAAATCCGAGAGCACCCATCCAAACGGTATCAGAGAGAATCAGAAATCGAACAACCGCATTCATGTCGAGCAAAAAATACTGACGGAGTCCAAACGTCTTTTTCATACGCAAAATAGTGTAACATAGTCGGAAGCCTTGTGCATCTCGTTTTTTCAAGGTAACCTTTCGCATCGAATCAACGGGCGGATACTAGGCCAGCCCCCTACAAAAAAAAATATGTCTCTCGATTGGAAACAACTCAAACGCCCGATCATTGCCCTCTCCCCGATGGCCGACATGACTGACTCGGCATTTTGTCGTACGGTAAAATCTCTTTCCTCCCCGATCGTTTTTCGTGAAATGGTTTCTGCGGAAGCGGTCATTCGCGGAAATAATAAAACTCTCGAGATGACGAGCATTCATCCAGATGAACGTCCGCTCGTGCAACAGATCTTCGGAAGCAATCCCGAGACGATGGCCGAGGCTGTTCGCATCATCGATCGTGAACATAATCCTGACGGGTTTGATGTAAACATGGGATGCCCGGTATATAAACTCGTTTGTAATTTCAATGGAGCATCACTCATGAAAGAACCGGAACGCGCAGCGGCAATCGTACGGGCGATGAAGCAAGCGACTTCGAAACCTGTTTCGGTAAAAATTCGATTAGGCTGGGAAGATCCGAAGGAATGTTTCGCGTTTGCGAAAGCGCTCGAGGAGGCAGGAGCAGATTTACTGACGGTTCACGGCAGAACGCGTATGCAAGGCTATGCAGGTGAATCCGATTGGGAAATGATTCGTCAATTAAAAGAACAGGTTTCAATCCCACTTCTTGCAAACGGAGACATGTTCACTGCGCCCCTTGCTGTAAAAGCCCTCGTATACACGAAATGCGACGGCATCTTGATTGCCCGCGGCGCGCTCGGAAATCCGTGGATCTTTCGACAAATCGAGGAATTACTCTCGCGAGATACAACCCCTCTCCCCGGCCCTCTCCCGCGACGGGAGAGGGAGATTCAAGCGATTTCGATCGAGGAACGGGTGGACACGATTCGATTCCATTTGAATCTGCACATCGAACAATACGGAGAAAAATCTGTTGCGACATTTCGTAAACATCTCACTTGGTATTTGAAAGGGCTGGACGGCGCAAAAAAATATAAAGAACGATTACATACGGCGCCGACACGTGAGGACGTCGAAATGATTCTTGGTAAAATGCGCATGGATCCGGAAATGAAGGACGCAATCGCGCATCGCGATGCCGCGCATCCGGATGCGGGTGAACGCATGAAATTAACAAAATAGTATGCACATTGGAATTCTCATTTTCTCAGAACCGGATCAGGAAAAATCCACGTGCGTCGGACGTCTCGAGGAATCAGCTCGAGCACACGGGCACGAGGTCACGCGATTGTACGAACCGTTTTTATGTTTTCTTCAAACGGAAAACGGCATTGAAATCACACATCAAGGCAAACCATTACCGGAACTCGATCTCATTTTGTGCAGACCGAATTTTATCGAGGAGCCGTCGCTTCATATTCACACGACGGCGTTGCTTCGCATGGCCGGCTTCACACTCGTGAATGGAAACGCGTCGATCGCGATTGCAAAAAACAAGCTCGCGCAATTCACCGCCGTGAACAATGCAAACATTTCCATGCCACGCACGGCGATCATTAAATCAAAAGTGCAAGCAAGACGTGTCGCCGAACAGATTGGATATCCCGTGATTTTGAAAGTTGCATTCGGCACGCACGGAAAAGGCGTCTTCTATGCAAACGATGCGAAGACACTCGCGCCGATCGTCGACTATTTGACGATTCGCGATCAGAATCCGATTTTGATTCAAAAATTCATCGCGGAAGCAAACGGATGTGACCTTCGTGTATTCGTCGTTGATCAAAAAATCATCGCGAGCATGGAACTCGTTGCGGGCAAAGATGATGTGCGTGCGAATTCGGCGGGCGGAACTTGTCGAATTGTCACACTCACGCCGGAAGAAGAAAAACTTTCACTTGAACTCGCGCAATTGTTTCATCTCGAAATCTGCGGAATTGATCTGATTCGATCGAAGGACGGTCCATTGTTTCTCGAAATCAACGCGAACCCGGGATTCGAAACGCTTGAGAAAACAACCGGGGTTGATGTAGCGGGCGCAATCATCGATTATCTCGAAACAAAAAAATAACCTCGACACGTGTCGAGGTTATTTTTTTAACCGTTTCCTTTTTTGAATGAAACTTTGAACGAGGGAAACCATGTCTGATCATACTCGTCGACAATTTCAACTTTCTGATCCTTCATATACATGTTAAGGGCGATATCAGACAAAACTTCCGAATCGGTCTGAATCTCCGCCTTTAATTCTTCCAACTCCTTAAAATCCGGATTCCCCGCTTGCACCGTCATCTCGATGGCTTTCTTCTCTTCTCGCAACGTCGCGAGTTCTTCTTTGATTTCTTTATGGCGAGCAGAGTGCGCAAGTTCATCGTTCAACATCTTTCCGATCTCACGTTTGCGTTTTTTGTTTTTCTC
>CAYHDY010000051.1:0-6398 GCA_964355525.1 uncultured Gammaproteobacteria bacterium
ACAATGCGACGTTTAAAATCTGCAATGGACCATCCGAACGTGTCTTGAAGTTGTTTCTTGAATGTCTCCTCCCCGGAAGAAGAGGTGAGAATATTTTGATAGAACACTTCAACTTTGGACGGATCCAGCGTCAGTCCGTAATTTGATGCGAGTGTTCTTACAACCGCTTTATTTGTAAGAGTGTCGACAACTAATTGAGTGAATTGATCGCCTGTTGGTTTTTCCGTTCCCGCTTGTTGGGAAGCGAAGTATTTTGTCAGAGCATCGCGTTCTTCATAATACTGTGCGTATGTAATGAAGGATCGTCCGATCATGAACGCCGGAAACGGAACGTTTTGCGTGATCTTCTGAACCGTTTTATCACTCGCGGAATGTGTGTAAACAAATCCGGCAAGTCCAATCCCTGCAAGAACGATCACCGCAACGACGGCAAGTGCGATCGATCGCATCGGAATGTTCTTTTTGACAGTCGGTGTTGGTGAAGGTTTGATTGATTCCGAAGGAACAAGATGTTCATCCGATGAATCTATTTCGCAACCGTGTGTGTCCGTACAGATATGTGCCTCCTCATTTTGTTCATCAATCATAAATTTATGGCGTCATGATAAGCTTGTTTATTGAAGAAGTAATACCACCACTTTGTCGAATTTGCAAATTGTTTTTGTCCCCCGGAACCCTCCACAATAATCCCCAGCGGATCCGTCGAATCACCACCTCTGTTACCTTTGTTACTTTTGTCACCTCTGTCACCTTCTCCTTTTAGAATCACCACCGACTCTCCCGGTTTCTTCAATCCGAGTTTCAAGCGCGCTTCCCGTTCAATATACGATTCCGTCTGAACCGCATCATGTAATTCCGTCAATGCGATGTTTTGCGTTTGCATTTCTTGCGCTTGTTTTTGCAACGTATGAATTTGTCCGTCGATATCTTTGCGTCGCACCATCTCACGACCAAAAGAAAGCATGATCAATAAAATCAACAACACGTTGACCGCTGATAAATAGCGCCAATGGAGAATGCGATGAAAAATGGATTCGTTTGATCGGATCATGCGGATGGATGTCGCAAATCATTTAGGAGATCATGCACGCGTGACGGACGCGTAACATGGATGAATTCAATGTCAGCCGAACCGTTCAGGTGCAATCGAATCGTTCCGTAACGGAAAATCGTTGGAACCACTCCTTTGATGCGATAGGTGACTTCGTCGATCTGGTCATAAACTGTTTCCGTCACAATTCTATCAAAAAATCCGCGTTGATCAATATCGATGACGCGACGATCCGTGATAATGAAAAGCGTATGCGACCATGATCGACTTGCTCGCCACAAAACAACCGTCGATGTGACGACAAGCAGACAAAATACGACGACGCCGATCGTTCCCGCGCTCAAAAGCGGAAACAAGAAAAAAAACGGCAATAAAAACCAAAGCCCGAGCAGAAAAAATTTTCCACTGTGCGGCACGATCGATTCGCGTACAATCTGCAAAATCTCCTCGTGCGGTTTCAAGTGAATCATCTTCTCGATATTCATACGATCTGCGCCAAACGATGAAGCGATACACGTGCGGCAACGCGATCATCCCACGGAATCTTTTTTCCATTCGCGACCGCCATCACAGGCTCACTTCCCTTTCCTGTAATCAAAACCAAATCTCCCGCATGAGCAAGACGAATCGCATAATCAATCGCTTCGCCGCGATCGAGAATGCGGAACAAATCGATGTTTTCTTTTTTCCCGTGAGCGACAGCCGCATCCGCGATCGTGTTCACGATCTCCATTGGATCATCGTCATAAGGATCTTCATTTGTCACAATCACAACGTCATCAAACTCCGCCGACATCGCCCCGAGAATCTCGCGACGTGCGACATCGCGCCCACCTCCCGCGGATCCGACCACGTGGATAATGCGTTTGTGCGCGAACAATTTTACACTTTCGTAAATTGCGTTCAATGCTGCGGGTTCGTACGCATAATCCACGATCACAGAAAACGATTGCCCTTCATCGATTCGTTCCAACCGACCTGGAACCGCTTCGAGACGACTCACCGCGTCGCGCAACATCGCCCAATCAAGCCCGAGCGCGCGACAAGTTGAAACAGCCGCAAGAACATTTTCGAGATAGAATCTGCCAACAAGATTTGCATGCCAATGCAAACCAGCAAGCATGAACCCTGTCGAGTTCGGTGCGTACACAACATCTTCCGCGATCACAGGCACAACGGACATCGGACGCAGACCCCCCTCCGACTCCCCCCTTCGAAAGGAGGGAGAGGACGCGGAATCAATTCCGAATCCGAACGAACGGTCGAGACCGACGTTCAAAAATTCCGCCGCGTGCGGATCCTGCAAATTGACGATAGCTGTTTTTTCAAAAATTTGTCCTTGAATTTTTTTGCGGCGTCCTTGTTTTGTTTTCACGAACAATTGTTTTTTGGCGTTCTTGTAATTTTCGAAACCGCCGTGCGATTCAATATGTTCCGGCGTGAGATTCGTAAACACAGCAACATCGTAATCAATTCCAATATGACGCGATTGAGCAATACCTTGCGAAGATGTCTCGATCACGGCGTACGAACAACCCGCTTGCACCATGCGACGCAATAACTTTTGCGATTGAAACCGCCCGAGCATGGTCATCTTTTGATCATTCACCCATTCTTCTTCCGCAACTTTAAAACTCGCTGTGCTCGTCCACCCGACGCGTGCACCCGCATGTTCGAGGATGCGACCGATGAATTGAACGGTCGTTGATTTCCCATTTGTCCCCGTCACACCAATCACCACAAGTTGTGAAGATGGATGGCGATACAAAAAATTCGCCGCTCGCGCAAGCATGTAATGATACCGATTCAACATCGACGCCGGAAGGAATTTTTTAATCAAACGCTTCAACATAACAGGCACAATATACCATATCGAGAACGTTCTCTCTACTTCAACGATCATTGACAAAACGAATGATTTGAAGTATTCTCGGGCAGGTTCCTCACAACCCAAGGTGCACATGAAATCCGTTTTCGAACTCCTGTTCGGACCGCTGATCCGTTCGATCTTCGCGCCGTTTCTTTGGATCGACAAACAGACACAACGAGGTGTGGACTGGATCTCGCACTTCGCAATGCAGCAATTCGATTTGAAACTTTCCGAAATTCGCTATCGATACTTTGCCTTTTGTGCAATTATCATGCTCGCACACAACTTGTCTGTGCATGTTCCGATCAAAAACTGGTTCTCAGTGATTGGAGATTGCTTCCAATTTTACGCCGATTTCTTCTACGGAAGAGAAATCATTCGACGATTAGATGAAAAAGGCGAACAGCAAGGTCGAGTCAACCTCGAAGGAAGTATGCATGGACTGTTGAGTCTTTTCGTGGGAGTTTTTTGCAAAGTCACCCAAGCGCTTTCATGGGGTACTATATCCATTTCTGTCGCTGTGATCCCTTTGGGGATCACAGTACACGTGGACATTTCGTGGTTGCTAATCTCCCTTTTTGTCGACATCAACTGGCTCATCCTTTGCTACTCCCGCTTCACGCCCTATACACCGCCGCCGATCAAGCACTCGGTGCCCATGAACGCACTTCCCTCTTCGGTATAATCACTCTCATCCGTTTGTCGAATCGTCGCGAACGGATTTTTTATTATACTGTGGATAAAAAACAAAAAAAATGTGATATAATTGTTCGCAATTAAGGGACTGCTTACAGGAGGGATCCCCTTTCCGGTTGATCCGGATCCGCCTCTGGCGGAAAGTCAGACTCGCAAATACGTTCCGCGCCGCCGACGGGTAAGAATAATGACCGACGTCCCTTGCCATGTAACCATGGCGATAAACGCCACACCATTGTCTCCTCCCTGAAACCTCCCGATGGCGAGGATCACCCAGACATCTGTTTCCCGACGAGGTACATGGGTACCTCTTTTTTTATTCTTTAGCGATAATCGAATCCGTTCCCCGAGCGACCTCCTCCTGTTTCCGCATCGTTTTTGCAACACCATCAACCGCAAACGCGTATGTGATGAAAAACGGAACGTCTCCTTTCTTTTCAAGTCGTGCGTGCAATGTTGCAAGATTTACACCTGCATCTCTCAATATTTTTGACGTCTGTGCTCGTTTCCCTTTCCAAGACGCTTTCACTTTTTTATACGCGTTCGCCGTATCTTCAAATTTTTTATAAGCGAGTCTCAGTTCTGATTTCGAAACGCGTTCATCACCGGATTTGTATTGTTCCGTCAAAGCATTGTAAGCGTCATGAAATTCCACTTCTTGTGCATGCAATGTTTCCATTTTCTTCCAATCGCTCGTTCCAAGATCAACCGGGAACGATGACTCGATCAGATGTTCTACGGAAGTATTTGAACTCGCATGTGTGGCGATAGCAAGTCCGTCTTGACCGTAATGTCCACGGTTCTCATGAAAAAGAAGACCTGCGAGCAATAAACTCGTCTTTGTGTTGAACAAATCTTCTTTTGAATTCACGGGAATTTCGAATCCGTACATCGCCTTTGCTCTCTTTGAAATGCGCTGCGCCGTTCGAACCGTGAACTGATGCGTTCCAAACGCAGAATTATTTTCATTTTCTTGAATGTGTTCGGCGCGCTCGTCAAATTGTGTTTCGATAAATCCCATCGCAAGAAGCGCATCTGCGGGCATGCCCGTTTTTTCCGAGACGAACGCGGCCGTCTCTTTAATGTGCCCCCATTGTTCTGTCTCATAACACGCGGAAAAATATTTTTGTTCGTCCTTCGGATTCTTGTATAGATTCCCTCGAACATATTCTTCCGCATTCTGTAAAGCGTGCGAAATCTTTTTTTCAAACGATTCACGTTTCTCTTTTGGCAAATCGTTTTTCAACGACTGCAGCTCCGCTTCGATCGGATGTTCGGCGCGAAAAATCGGATCCAATTCAATTCGAACCTCACGATTCACATCGCCCCCTCTCTCCTTTCGAAGGAGAGAGTCGGAGAGAGGTCTTGCATCTTCCATCTTCGGTTTTTCAACAGGCGAAGAATCCGCCGCGCCACCAAGTGCAATCAGACCGGAAAAAAGTTCTCCTAAAAAACGTTTGTGATTTGCCATACAAGTTAAAGTGTAACACAGACAAAAGAAAAAACACTCGCAGTGAGTGTTAAGCTGTTTCGTCGTTTCGATGATCCGCTCTTAAATCCTCAAGCAGACAATCAAATTCCATGTGGACGAGATCGAGTTGGGCTTCTAGCCATTTCAACTCATCTGTTTTCGTTTCGCACCGAACATGTGCAGGATGCGCGGTCAAGTGTATATCTGTCTTCTTGATGACTTCGCGAAAGAGCCCTTCAATGAAGACCCAATTTTTCGCCATCCGTTTCGGGTACGGAACGGCAAGATTCCATTGTGCTTGATCGACCCGTTCCTGCGCATAGACATTCCATTTGTCGAGCACGAACTTCAAATCTCGAAAATACCTTCGCCGAACATCTCCACGAAGATCCGGGAGAGCGGAGCGCAATCGGATCATTTCATATTCGAGAACCCGATACGACTGCATGGGATACCCGAAGAAGGTGAGAAAGTCGACGATGTATCCCAATTGTCGCATCTGTTTCGATGTGAGTTCTCTTTTCCGTGCGTGTGTTATCCGTGATTGAACCCCTAATTTCGAACGGAAAAAGGCATAGCCTACGCACTCACACACGAGAATCAAGACTCCCAGCATTTTCCCAATCTTCATGATCAGAAAAAGGGAAACAACGACATGAAGGATCGAGAATCCGATCCGATTCGCATATCGAAACAAGAACGCGATTTTACACGCCCATCGATCAAATGGCGTGAAATCAACGAAGCGAAGGAGAAGAGAAACGTTATGTGGCAATTCTGCCTCTTCGATGCGTCTCGGAGATGAAGGAACATCTGGTGTTGTCATGGATCCTCCTGGTTGAACAACACGCGATGATACGCGAAAAACGTGCGACTGTCAATCGACGTGGGTGACGGCGGATGACAAAACAAAAGGGACGGTCTCGACCGTCCCCTACATGGTTAATCTGCTTTTAAAATTTCGCCTTTTGAACTTTTCTTCACGAGTATCTGCACGACTTTTTCGAATTGTTCTCCGCGGTCGAATTCGTTTTTGAATATGCCAAAACTTGCGGTGCCGGGTGAAAGAAGAATAATGTCGCCGAGTGTTGCAACGGACGCTGCGGCTTGCATCGCTTTTTCCATGGAGTCGACACGAACGTGTGGAACGGTGCCGATCGCTTTCTCAAGATCGTTCGTTGCTGTGCCTTCGAAAAGAATTACGTATTTACATTCATTCCGCAGTGCTTCCTCGAGTTGTTCGAACGTGAATCCTTTTGTCGAACCGCCCGCGAGCAAAATAATGTTTCCGCCGTTTCCAAATCGTTTCA
>CAYHDY010000052.1:0-6052 GCA_964355525.1 uncultured Gammaproteobacteria bacterium
ACGTTTGGTTTTCCGATCACGGCGACGCGGATCGCTTCAATCTTGCGATAATCGACCGGAGGTTTGTTGATACTTTCCAGTTTCTCGTAAATCAAATCAAGTAAATCTCCCACACCCGTTCCTTGTGTGGCGGAGACGGCCATCGGGGTCGGAAGACCGCGTAAGCGCCAGTCGGCATGTTGGAGTTTTCTGCGTTCTGCGGATTTCTCTGCTTTGTTTCCAACCACGATAATCGGGGTTTTGGATTTCCAAAGTTTACTCGCAAGTTCGAGATCTTTCGGAAGCGGTTCACCCTTTGCGTCCACAACAAATAAAATGACATCCGCTTGTTTGATAGCGAGCTCGGCTTGGATCACGATGTTTTTCTCAATGATATCCGCCTTGTTTGCATCGAGTCCTCCTGTGTCCACGACACGAATGATTTTTCCACGCCAAAGACACTCGCCTTCATTGCGATCGCGTGTGGTGCCGGCAACGGAAGAGACCAATGCCTTGGATTGTTCGATCATGCGGTTGAACAATGTGGATTTTCCCACGTTTGTTCGCCCAACAAGCACGACGGTCGGAAGGGAAGGAAGAGACATAATTACTTTAATACGAAATTTTGCGAATTCTCTCCCAGAATGACCAAAAAGTCAATGTCTGACCCCGATGCCATTTGTTTCACATCTTCACTTGAAACGGAAAGTTCTTTTTGAACGACATCTCCTTCTGTCATCCATCCGGAAGAGGTGAGAGTGACATCCGATTTAAAAAATGTTTTCAACGTTTTCAGCTCCGCGGATTTTTTGCCGTTTGTGAGATCATAAATAATCGTGTGGGTAAAACCTCGCGTCGGAGCATTACCGACTTTGATCACATTGAACCCATGTTGATCATTCAAAATTTGAGAAGCGCGAAAGGCAAGTCCAGCGATCGTTGTTCCATTTTCAATGTCGACTCGGCTTGGAATGACTTTTGGAATGAGAACATTGTTATGGGTGGGGTCCCCAGACCCCGCTTCCTTTACAGCTATTTGCTTCACATCTGTTTTTTCAGCGGTAAAAATATACTTCGCCATTTGCTGAAGTTGTGTCCAATCATCGTTTTTTGGAAGAAGGACATATGCGCCGTTCACCGTTGTTTCATAAAGCGGTGAGTTCGGTGAGGCATCGATCACATGATTCACAACATCTTCCGATTTTAAATCTTTGAATTCTTTTCCGAGACGCACTAATTCTGAAATGGAAAGATTTGTATTGATATTTTTTTGAAGCGTGTCGAGAATGCTGCCTACACGAATCGGATTGAAAAATGTGGACACGGAAAAAACTTTATCTTTCACGGCGAGTAGAATTTTTTGCTGACGCATGGATCGTGCAAAATCCGATCCCTCACCGTTGTTTCCATGACGCGATCTTACAAACGCAAGCGCTGTTGCTCCGTCCATGTGTTTCCATCCTTCTTTGAATGTCAGCACTTCAAATCGACATCGGTAATCCGGTCCTGGAGTTTTCACGATACGTGTTGCATTGTCTGTCGCAAGAGCATCTGTCGAAGATCCTTCTGTGTTTGATCCTGTTTGAATAGACTTTCCATTCATGAGTGCGGAACTATTTCCACACGTGTCATATTCCTTTCCAAGGATTGGATAGTTTGCATCTGTGAACGGATGATCGACATAGACATCGACTCCACCAAGCGAGTCAATCAATTCGGAAAATCCGCTGAAGTCTACCCGCATGTAGTACTGGACGGGTTGACGAATAACAGTTCCGATGAGATCTGCGGCAACGGTTGCACCGGATCCGGGTTTTTCCATTTCCGCATAGGCGTTTGCATGATTGACTTTTTGATATCCGCGTCCAGGAAGTTCAACCGTCATGTCCCTCGGGAGCGACATAAGAGCAAGTTTTTTTGTGGACGGGCGATAGCTTGCAAAGAGAATGGTGTCTGTCAGCTGCGGTCCGTCATGACCTTCTCCCCCGATGCCCGTCAGTAAGATATTTACGCGATCTTCTTTTTCCCCGTTTAGCTCGGCATCATTTGGTGTCATGAAGCTGCGTATAGCGGAAAAAAGCGAAAAGCTGGTTGCGTTTGCCTTTCCTTCCGTTGTTTTCCCGACGCGAAAAGAAAAGACCGCGCCTGTGGTTGCAAGCACCAAGATCACAGCAATCACGGTTCGTCCGAAAAAAAGAAACGGCTTTTCATCCGGTTTGGAAAGCGCGTATTTCTCTTTGAGAAAATCAATTTTAGGATTCTCCATAAGTATAAGGAGTATAGCTCTTTTGTGATGATAAATCAATGACTCGACACTGTTCACAATTCGTGCGTCTTGAACACAATTCTTGGTTATGCTAATCTCCCGTTATCTATGGATGTTTAGCTCAGTGGTTAGAGCACTGCATTCACATTGCAGGGGTCGGAGGTTCAAATCCTCCAACGTCCACCAAAAAATGAAGATGAAATATCGTCTTCATTTTTGTTTTTCATGGTTTGACCGTTTCGATCGTTTTCGATACGTTGTGTCATCAAGTCATCGAGACTTGAAACAGACGTTCTTTTCATTGGAGAATAATAACATGGATAACCATGGAATCATTTCGTAACACCGCTGAATTCGAATTTAGTATTCGACTTGTTGATGAACTTTTCGACAGAGTCGCGAAGCAGGACATTACCCAGACCAACGTCGGGGAAGTTCCGAAGAGTTCGTTTCGCGCGCAGTCTAGTTTTCTCACGAACACGATGCTTGTCATGGAACGTTTGTCCGGACACCCGGAATTTCGCGTTCCTGTCGCTGGCGATCTCGCCGCACCGTACGGACGGTTCCGTAATCGTCACGTGATCGGTACGGGGACGCGTGTTCTTGGCGGTGTGTTTCTTGGACACGTTCCGCGTGAAGCACTCGTCGTTGATGTTGAAGATGCATGGCTACAAAAAAAGTTTTTGCAATTTATGCACGCACGATTTGCAAACTTGCGATCGCTGTATCTTCGCGGCGAACTCGACATTGAAATGACCGTTCCCGGATTGTCTCGTGCGTTTGCTCAGGCTTTGCCGGAAGCATTGTTTGCCTTCACACGAACATGTCTGACATATGACGAGACTCGAGTTGCGCGATTGTTTCGCGAGAAACAACTTGAACTCGATGCGGAATTTTCTCTTGATCACTATCTCGCGGCCGGCACGGGTGTTTGTCGTCACATGATTCTGTTTCTTGTCGCAATGTTCGAATTGCTCGAGAAAAAATCGTTGACGATCGGACGGATGTTTTTGTGTCGGTGCTACATTCCGCACATGTTCAGTCATGCATGGGCTCGACACGAAGCAATAGATCATCCGATCTTGATTCTCGATCCCGCTCAGAATTTTCTCGGACCGCTTGAAGAAGGTGGGGAAATGGGCAAGTTCATCTACGATCACGAATACGCAAAAATTCTTTCCTCTTGATCCGCGGACGATTCGCGGATTTTTCTTTTGGAAAAGGTGTGTTATGATTTTTTTGACTTTAGAAGGAGAGATTCATGACATTTCATGACCCCGTTCATTTGTCGCAGACTTCTACGTTTTCACTCTTTTCTCGTGAAGAGTTCAAGCAAGAGTTCGATCAGATCGACGCGGAGCATACGAAGCTCGATGATCGTGGGGATGTGGATCTGACCGCTTGGATTAAACATCGCGGCGCCGGGCTGTTGAATCTATTGCGTGCAAGTCCAGAACACTATGAAGAAATGAGGCATGCAATTCATGCAGCCTCGCCAGGAGAAGTTTTGAGAATCGCTCGAAACATCCTTGCTGAGACCGCCTGACCCGACCCTTGCTTCGGGTCTTTTTTTTTGATATGCTTAACAGATAATAGTGCTTTACCTTTGTTATGCCTAAAAAAAATTTGGCCCTCGAATCTTTTCTGCAACGCAAGTTCGGTCCGCTTGGGGCATCCATCACCTTGTTTATCCTAGAGGTCTTGCAAATCATTCTGATCTCTTCCGCCATCATCGTTCCGATCCGTTATTTTCTCATTCAGCCGTTCTATGTGAAGGGCGCAAGCATGGAACCCAACTTTTACGATCAAGAATATCTGATCATTGACGAACTCACGTATCGCACACGTTCTCCGGAACGTGGAGAGATCGTCGTGTTCCGTTATCCGAGAGATCCGAGTCAGTTTTTCATCAAACGTGTGATCGGACTTCCGGGAGAAACGGTTCAAATTGAAGACGGGCATGTGACTCTTTATAATACGGAGCATCCGAACGGAGTGCTTTTGACAGAGTCGTATATCGGTGACATGTTGACAAGCGGCACAAAAAAGGTCACGCTCGCCGCAAATGAATTCTATGTTCTCGGCGACAATCGCGGAGAAAGCATGGATTCCCGCATTTTCGGACCCGTGACACGCAATCACTTCATTGGTCGCGTCTGGATTCGCGGATTGCCTGTGAATCGAGCGGCAACATTTCCTTTGCCTACGTATAATTTATAAGAAGCAAAAAGTCTCATCACATTGACTTCAAAATTTCTTAAAGACTTTTCCCCTCCGCGTATGTATATGAAACAGAAAAAAGAACAGCCGGAAGTTGTCGCGCCGAAAGTTGAAAAAACAGAAACAGACGACAAAGAAAAAAAAGGCGGAGCGAAAGCACCCCCTGAACTTCTGCGTGGATTCCGCGATATTCTTCCTGAAGAACAGGGGAAGTGGAATCTTGTACGCGATCGCATTCGCGCGATTGCGGAAGCGTATACATTCGATCGCATCGATCTTCCTATTTTGGAACGTGCGGATATTTTCTTGCGTACGCTTGGCAAACAAACGGATGTCATTGAAAAAGAAATGTATGTGTTCGTCGATCCTTCCGGAAAAAGCGTTGCCCTTCGTCCAGAAGCAACGGCTTCGGTTGCTCGCGCATACATCAATCACGGAATGCTTGATCGTCCACACCCGGTGAAACTTTGGTACGAAGGTCCGATGTTTCGTCACGATCGTCCTCAAGCCGGACGTTATCGTCAGTTCAACCAAGTCGGTTTTGAGTCGATCGGTGCACAAGAACCGATTGTCGATGCACAATTGATCGTGCTCGGTACGCAAATTTTCCGCGATCTCGGACTCGACATTCAGGTGCAAGTGAACTCGATCGGAACACCGGCATGTCGAAGTGCCTATCTTGCGGAACTCGTCAGTTACTTCCGTCCGCATCGCAATAAACTTTCCGAAGATGACAAACGCCGTTTGCAAAAAAACCCGTTGCGTTTGCTCGACAGTAAAGAAGAAGGAATGAAAGAATTGCTCGCCGATGCTCCACAGATTTTGGACTGGTTGGATGATGCCTCAAAAGAACACTTCACAAAAGTTCTTGAGTTCTTGGAAGAAATTCAAATTCCATACGTATTGAATCCTTACCTCGTTCGCGGACTCGATTATTACACGCACACTGTGTTTGAGTTCGTAGAAAAAACTTCGGATCCGGACCGCGCACAAAATGCGCTTGGTGGTGGAGGACGCTATGACGGCTTGATCGAATTGATGGGTGGTCGTCCAACACCAGCTTGTGGATTCGCTCTCGGGATGGAACGCATTGTGAAAGCGCTTGGAGATCAAGGGATCAACCCACCGCAACGTCCACAACCAAACGTCTTCTTTGCCCAGCTCGGAGACGCCGCACGTCGCGTCGGTCTCAAATTGTACGAAGATTTTCGTCAGGCTGGAATTCCGGTTGCGGAAGCGTTTGGAAAAAATGCGCTCAAGGCGCAACTTGAAATCGCAAATAAACTCGGCGTGAAACTCACGATCATTCTCGGACAAAAAGAAGTGCTCGATGGAACCATCATCATTCGCGATATGGAATCCGGTGCGCAAGAAATCGTGGATGTAAACAAGATTGTCGGAGTCGTAAAAAGAAAATTGAGTTCAGAAGTCGACGAGACTCTGAAACCAATCGTGCGTCAGTCGCCGGTTGCACGTGAATAATAAATCGAAATCAAAAAAATCCATCGCATGTGCGATGGATTTTTGTTTGATCAAATTATCGAACGACACTGACGGCTGCGGCGCCTTCTGGATCACAGGCACCGG
>CAYHDY010000053.1:0-6040 GCA_964355525.1 uncultured Gammaproteobacteria bacterium
GATGAACTTTAATTATAAATACTACAAAGTGTTACCGATGTGCCCTTCTAGTACAGAATCTTGACGCAATTCGAGAACGACGATAAAGTAGGCGATTCCCGTGCTTGGGAGACACGACCACCCCTTTATCCCCTCCTTGTAAAGGAGGGGAACTCAATTGCATGGCGCTCGCGCAATCACAACAAATTCTTGAGACGATTAAGCGGAGCAACCGTCCGCTTATTTGTATTCCTTCGGGAGCGGGAGCGGATCAATATGCGTCCGCGATCGGGATGGCGAAAGTATTGTTGAAACTTGAGAAGAAACCAGTGATTGTTGCGGCGGACGGACGAGCACCAAAGAATATCGAATTTCTTTCCGGACACGAACAGGTTCAATCCAAAATCGAAAATTTGCGACAGTTTGTCATTGAACTCGATGCGTCAAAAACGAAAGTGGATGAATTGACTTATGAATTGAAGGACAACAAATTGTTTGTGTATCTTTCTCCAAAAAAAGGATTTTGGAGTGCAAACGATGTTCGAACATCCTCGTCTGGTTACAAACACGATCTGATCATTTGCATCGGATCGCCGGATTACGAATCTTGCGCGCAGATCTATCACGAAAACACAGACTTCTTTTTCCGCACCCCCGTCATCAACATCGACCATACGCCGGAGAATGAACACTACGGCCAAATGAATGTCGTCGATCTAACAGCATCCGCATGTGGTGAAGTGTGTCACGATTTAATCGAATCAATCGAACCCGGACTCATGGACGAAGAAATCGCGACAGCATTTCTTACGGGGATGATTGCGAAGACGAAAAGTTTCAAAACAAAAAACGTCACTCCAAAAACATTACAGACGGCGAGCAAGCTCATCGCTCACGGGGCGAAGCGTGAACATATTATCCAGAACTTGTATCGCACGCGTACGGTACCAACCTTGCGTCTATGGGGCCGTGCGCTCGCGAGATTGAAAATGGATGATTCTGCACGAATGGTATGGACAATGCTTTCGCAGCAAGACTTCTTGCACGCAGGTGCAGAGGAACATGATTTGCACGATGTGATCGATGAACTCTTGTCGTCTTCCCCAAGTGCACATGTTGTCGTGTTACTTTATGAAAATAAGAACCGTGACATCACTGCCATTGTTCACACAGAACGACCTTTGGACGCACTCGCTCTTTGCGCACCATTCCACGCAGCCGGAACGCGAGAGGAAGTGCGACTGTTGTTCTCAGGAAAAACAATCGTACAGGTTGAAAAAGAACTCGTGGAACATGTGAAGAAACAACTCATCACGACCACCCCCTAGCCCCCTCCTTGTAAAGGCGGGGGAAACGCAAAACCACCCGACACGATTGCGAAGGGTGGTTTTTTGTTTTCGTTGGTTCTATTTTTTTGTTGCGCCTGTTTGAATAGTCGTTGTGGCACCAGCTGCTGGTGTTACAAAACTTGTATCAACGGCACTTGCGGACTTTTCATCTTGCGCGAGTGGAGCTGGAATTTGCGTTGTTGTCTCCCCCGCTTTCAGTTTAGCCAATCGATCTTGTGCTGGTTTGTTATCCGGATTCACATCAACAACTTTTTGAACCATCTCGATTGCCTTATCATGTTTGTTCTGAATTTCGTACATGCTTGCGAGATACCAAAGGGCGTTTGAATATTTTGGATTGATCGTAATGATGCGCTCGAGCTCCGCTTGCGCCAAATCATATTTTTGCAGACGAATAAGAAGCTGAGCAAACTCGAATCCAACTCCAATATCTGACGGACTATGTTTGCTGATGTCTTGCAAACGTACAGCGGCATCTTGCAATTTTCCTTGGCGTTCATAAACGGCAGCCAAGTAATAATGAGCCGGCAGATAATCGTTCTTCATTTTAATAGCAGAAACGAATGCTTGTTCTGCTGTCGCAAGATTTGTTTTTTCTTGATCAACAGCCGTTTTTGCAAGATCAGCGTTCTTCGAATCTTTCAAAGCTCGTGCGCGATCCGCGACAGTCATATACAAGCGTCCGAGGTTTGTGCGATGAACCGGGTTTGTTGGTTCAAGACGAATCGCATTTGTATACGCTTGTGCGGCTTGATCCTCGGCTCCTTGCGCAAATGACATCACATTCACGTACACAGACCCGAGTACGGACCAGTTGTCCACGTTATTCGGTTCAATTTGCGTGGCGCGAACAGCGGCGTTTACCGCAGATGTCACCAAACCGGAAATTTCTTTTGTTTGATCCGCTGTTGGTTGTACCCCTTTCAAATCTGCAATTTTTCTACTGGTCTTTACAAGTAATGCGGAACTGAGGTTGCGATAATAGACATCGTTCGCACGGTTATAACGAACAGCGAGTGCAAGTTGATCGATCACCTGTTGAATATCCGCTTTGCCGGATCGATCGAGTTGAACAGCTTTTGCAAATGCCATATCTGCCATGTACCGACCTCCGGAAACGAATAATGATGCGAACATACCCACAGCAACGAGAACAAACGCAAAGGATGCGAAGAGTCCGAGTTTTGGCGAAGCGGAAAAATCCGTTTTCCAAACCTTTGTCATAACCTGTGCCGCGAGAAGTCCGGTCAATCCCCAAAGAAGAAATTCAAGCGTAAAGTTTGTTGAATATAACAGACCTGAAACAAACAAAATCATCCAACCAACGAAAAGAACATACGTCATTTTCCATGACTCATGGTTTCGATCAAACAAGAGACGACCGATTGCTTTTACTCCGACCCAAACCATCAGGACGAGCCAAAGCAATGCACCGAGAATACCGATTGTGGTCAACATGGTCATGATCGCAGAACCGGCGCGATCAAAACCGAGAGACCAGAATGGAGATGTGTTGATGTTGCTCAATTTGTATGCGCGGAAATCATACTGATAGGTTCCCGGACCGGATCCAATAAATAACTGTTTCGTATTTACTTTAAGTGTAGAGGTTGCGATATGCCAACTCGTTGAAAAACTTGGAGAGACCTCAGGGGGCAATTTAAGTTTAAGCGGAGACGGAAGAAAAAGAAACAAAACACTCACAAGTAACAAAACGAGTGGGAAGGCAAATCGGCGAGGATTCGGAAATTCATCTGATTGTAAGAATCCGAATGCAAGGAGCAAAAGAACACCGAGAATTGTGATCACCCAAAATAACCAGAAATCAATCACGATGAGAGAAACAAGTGTTACAAGCGAAACAATTGCGACAAGAACGCGTGTCAGCATTCCCATAGCACCTTCCAGAATTACGCTGTCGCGATTTTTTGCAGACACAAGCCACATCGCAAGTCCAAGAAACATAACGGTCACAATGAATGTGATGAATGTATTGAACGATCCGATCGTATTAAACGAAACAGATTTTGCGAAACCGAACGGTAAATGAACAAGATTGAATACTCCGAGCATCGTTACGATTCCGGACAAGGCTGCGGAAAGCAATAATCCGAATAAAATATTTTTCTGCACCTGTACATTGGTCGCTGTATTTGCAATAAGATAAAACAAAACAACAAACATGGTTACAGAAAGAAAACTCGCATATTCTTGCGATGTCTGTCCGACCCATGCGACATATCCGGAGACGGAAAAAATCGATGAAAGCAAAACGACCAAGAGAAAAAGACCCGGCACAAGGTTCAACCATCCGGATTTGAACGTGAAGTGTTTCCCGATCACCATCTGACCAAGCCAAGAAACCAAACCAACGATCGCGAGGATGACGAGCAACATTTGTTTGTTCTGCTCGAGAATGTCTGCCGTAAACGGAAGGAAAAATAATGGAACAAGGAAGAATGCAAGATAGGTAACCCATCGTACAATCACTCCGAATACCCCTGGTATTTCTTGACGATGCAGTCCGGAAGAAAAAAGAGACATAGAATGAACAAAAAAATTATGATTGACCCTATTCTATCATGAGACTCTGTTATCAAAAACAGTCCCGACGCAACGTCGGGACTGTTTTTATTCCTGTTGCTGATTTTTATTTCAACGCGTATCCAAGCGCTCTTACAATAGACCATTCCATTGGTGTGCTTGGGGTGCGTACGTAGAGCTTTTTAAACTTTACGATTCCCGTTTGTTCTTTTACAAGATCGCGTGGAAAACGAATGCGATACATCATGGTGTTCCATGCAATATCTTCCGCCAGCACCTTGAAATTTGGTGTGTGTCCAACCATTTTCTTGAAATTGATGAGCACACGATCCACCTGCGCTTGTTCTTTTGCCAAGTTACGATTTACTAATTTTTGTCCCGTACTCATGCGCTGAATATCATCCCAAATAACTTCAGAACGTCCGACTGTTTCAAAGTAATCACGCATAACCGCACGACGTTCTCCGGAACCAAGCTTAATGGTTGCAGGAGACGCACCGTACACAACAAAGTTTGTGATCGCGGTTAATTGTGCATCTGTCAAAACTACTTTAAATGCGAGCGCATCAGATTTTAAAAGGGGTTTGTACTTTGCATAATCCGCTGGCTTACTTACAAGTCCAAGAGCGGCTAAAAGTTCATTGAACTTAGCAGGATCATGAATGAGCACAGCGACAGGTGCCGCCTGAGGTGGAAGAATTACATCCACTACAGGTTCTGGTGTCGGGGTAGGTGTTACAACGGGAGTTGGTGTTACAACTGGTACCGTTGCCACAACCGGTAAAACCGTTCCGCCACTGCTTCCACCTCCACCACCGCCCCCTGCGGAGATTGTGTAGGTTGAAGTTGCAACAGGTCCTGTTGTTAAATCTGCATAACAACCGGCACTTTTAATGGTGGTGGTTGAACTAACAGAAATCGCTGAACTGTATTTTGTTCCTGTTGTACATGTTGTTGCGGTTGCACAAGCAGGAGTTGTGCTGTCTGTTGTGTAACAAATCGCACTTGAACCACCTGCCGTCAAAGAAACACTCTGAGTGCTTGTGAAGGTTCCAGCCGCCGGAGAAACGGAAGGTGCGGCTTTAATCACACCTTCCATTCCTGTTTGTAAACCTACATTGATTGAACCAGTCACTTCAGACGCACTTACCAACGTAGCGTGCGTGATCCCGACGACCGCGACCAATAACAAGGCGTATAAGGTTTTATTTACCATAATATTTCCTTGTAATTAATCTGTAATTGCATTAGTTGTTCCTGTTTTGATTCCATAGCTTGTGCTATATGAACCACCACTTGATCCGGATGGAACCTTTACATAGACATAAATGGTTTCTTGAATTCCACCAACACTTGCATCTTCATCTGTCAAAGACAATGAATCTCCGTCTGCTTGTGTTGCGTACAAGTTTCCGATAGATACTCCTGCTGTTCCAGCTTGAACTCCCGCCACATCATCTGTAAGAGCGATCTTCATGTTGGCTGCGGCTCCTAATGTGCTTCCTCCTGTCCAATCTGCAAATTTCATCTTCAGAAATGTTTCTGTTGAAGCATTCACCGTAACGTTGAATTTGAATTGCCATCCATTTGTGAACGTTCCGTCAGCTGTTGCATAAGACTTCAGCGTTTGAACAGATGTTGAAACACCGGAAGAAGCTGCTGAGGTTGTGAAGGACAAGATACTTGAGTAAGAAGTTGCACCGCTAACGGTTGAGGATACGCGGTAATAATACTTTGTGTTTGCGGTTAATCCTGATAAAGCCACACTGTGAGCTGTTGTTGTTCCGCTTTCTGTTACATTTGATGATCCGAGCGCAGAAGTTGTTCCGTATTCTACAGCAACTGTTGATGCTGCAACGTTAGTTGTCCATGTAATCGTTGCTGCTGTTGTTGTAATACTGCTTCCTGTCACGGTTGTTGATGTAATAACCGGAGCCGTATTTGTTGTATCTGTCACAGTTCCACTTGCATCCGTTGCTGTGTTTGCCGTTGCGGATGTGTCATAAACAGCCACGGAAGAAATAGTCATGCTTGATGCCGCATACAGGGATGTAATTCCTGACATCACGATGGTTCCGGTTCCTGCGGTAATCGCTCCGTTAGTAGTACAGGTTACGACTTGTCCAGAAGCTACACAGGTAAATACTCCGCCTCCTGCGAAAGTAGTG
>CAYHDY010000054.1:0-6017 GCA_964355525.1 uncultured Gammaproteobacteria bacterium
GTAACGATTCAACGCGCGACAACATTTCTTTCGACGCTTTATTCGTAAACGTGAGCAACAAAATATTCTGCGGCGCAACTCCACGTTCGAGCAAATACGCAACTCGATAGGTAACCGTTCGAGTTTTACCCGAACCGGCACCCGCCAAAACCAAACACGCCCCGTCGCCGTTCTCCACGACCGCAAGCTGTTCCGCATTCAATTCCTTGCGATAATCAATGTTTGAGTCGAACGCTTGCGAATCTGTGAGGGTGAGTTCTTTCATAACGCGGATATTGTAACAGAGGTAACAGATGTAACAAAGGTGTCAGAGGATAATAAAACGACCATTTTGCCGACGTTGGGAAAATGGTCTATTGATTTTTTTTCGCAATTCGATAAACTGAAAGTAGAAATTTTTATGCCGAAAACAAATCTGAAATCGATTGTCTGGAAAGAGGGAGATTATTACATCTCCCAATGTTTGGATGTGGATGTGTCCAGTTTTGGAAAAACAAAAAAAGAAGCGCTTGTCATGTTGGGGGAAGCCGTTTCATTGTATTTCGAGGACGCGCCGCTTCCAAACAAAGACATGCGCGCAAAAAATCCAAGCGTCGTGTCCATAACCCTTCAACATGCCTAGAACCTATCTCGCAAAACATGTTGTACATGTTCTTGAACACGAAGGGTTCTTTTTTGTTTCTCAAAACGGATCGCACGCAAAATATCGCAAGATTGGCAATCCAACATTAACGGTCGTTGTCCCAATGCATCGCAAAGAAATTCCACATGGAACATTTCGATCTATTTTGCGTCAGTCTCAATTAAATGAATCCGATTTTCAAAAATAAAAATCGACCTATTTTCAGGTCGAGGAGGTTTGACGATTGTCTGCGAGTCGGTCGCGAAATTTCTTCGCGACTTCGAATTCGACGACGCCTATGATGGCACCGATCGCGGCGACGAGGAACACGTGGCCGTAGAGGTGACCGACCGAAGCGCCGATTGATGCGAACAAGAGACTTGGCGTGCGGCGTTCCGTGTTGATGTAGAGGAATGCGAGGCGAATCGCGCGACGAAGGAACAGAACGGTCTGTCGTTTCGCAGGTCCGACTTTTTTTGACGTCTCTTGCATCCATATCCATACACGCTTGAAAGCGAATGGAACATCGATCAGGAGAAACCAGAGAAACACGGTTAGAAACACGATTACAACCACATAAATTCCGAGAATCCCAACGGGGTTCGCGAAGAACGTTATATACCGGAGATTTTCAAGACTAATCGAATTTTTTCGCATCGTTACAAACAACGATACAACCGTGATGCAAAACAGCGATATAGCGATGGCACCACAAAGGAGTGCTGGCACTCCCACAAATATACCGACACACCACTCAGCAGTCGAGTTCAGTGGAACAGGCTTGGGGAGCCAAACGGACAACAAGCCGAAGATGCCGACAGATGTCAGACTCGCCGATCCCACAGCTAAAAGCAATCGCCCGATGATTTTCCAGTGTTCCGTATCCGGACGCCACGAGATCGTCTGCCGCCACGCGTGTTTGATCGCGAGCGCGGTGCTGACGACGAACTTGCGCGCATCGACGCCGATCCATGCGATCATGCCGCCGAAGAGAGCGCCGAGGATCCAGAGATACTGACCGAAGATCATCTTGTCCGCGATTGCGTTCGCACTGAATGCACCGAGGACGATGCCGGAGAAGATAGCGAGGAATTGTGCGCGGGATTCCTTGTTCATGGTTTGCCTCGAGATGGAAGGTGCGAGTAATCCGATAAATTTCGAATCAATGTGACACTATCAAAAAAATTGATTCGCGTCTAGGCGACCACCCCCTGCCCCCTCCTCAAAGGAGGAGGGGGTTTCGAGAAAAGTTCTGCTATACTATTTCCGTATGCAAATCATTCCCACAAAACAAGAGGACACGGTTGATGTGATTCATGGAATTCCCGTTCCCGATCCGTTTCATTGGCTGGAAGATATCGGCGATCACGCCGTGCAGAAATGGATCGAGCGACAGAATAATTTTGTCGATGATTCGTTGAAGCACGAGACGTTCGAGACGTTTTCAAATGAACTCGCGCGAAATTTTCATGTTGTGAATTTTACAAATCCTGTGCTTGTGCGCGGAAATTATTTTTATACAGAGAGACAACCGAGTGAGGATCAGGCGTGTATCATCGTGCGACACGGACTCGAAGGTGAGCCGATCAAGCTGGTTGATCCGAACGGAACTTCGAACAGCAACACGACATCGATTGATTTTTGGTTTCCGTCGTGCACAGGAAATTTTCTTGCGTACGGACTTTCACAAAGCGGCGATGAGATGGCGACATTATTCGTGAAAAATGTTTTGACGAATGAAAATCTTGCGGACACGATTCCGCGTTGTCGTTATTCGGCGGTGCGATGGTTGTCCGATGATTCCGGTTTTTTCTACACGCGCAATCCGCGTGAAGGTGAGGTTCCGGAGAATGAATTGCATCTGCACACCAAAGTGTATTTTCACAAACTCGGCGATGACTCGATGAACGATGAGTTGATCTTCGGAAAAAATTTGTCGAAGGATGTCATGATCGGACTTTCGAGATTGTCCGCCGACGATCGATACATGGCGATCGATGTTTCCATGACGTGGACGCAAAATGATTTGTTTGTTTACGATCGAACCACGAAAGAAATAAAATCGCTGATCGAAAATATTCCCGCGAAGTTCGACTGTGCTTTTTTGAATGACACTGCGATCATCCACACAAATTATCGTGCGGAACAATATCGTGTCCTTTCGAATCCGCTTTCGAATTTGTTCGCGCCGATCGACACATGGACGGAACTCATTCCCGAATCGGAATCCTTGATGCAATCCGTTGCGATCACAAAATCAAAATTAGTCGTCACATATTTAAAGAACGCCTGTTCTCTCGTTGTTCTATTCGATCATCGCGGAAACAAACTCGACAATGTATCGTTACCGCCATTTTCAACGGTCGAAAAAATTTCCACCAACCGCGAGGAGGAAGAATTTTTTTATGATGTGGACTCGTACACGTTTCCGAGAATCGTTTATCGATTTACACCCGACGGAACATCGGTCGTCTTTCGAAAAACGGACAATCCGATCAATCCCGACGATTACATCGTGAAACAAGAATGGTTCGCATCCAAAGACGGAACGCGCGTGCCGATGTTTTTGTTTCATCGAAAAGATATCGACACCTCGAAACCGAACTCGACGATTCTCTATGGCTACGGCGGATTTGCGAATATCGATTCACCTGCGTTCATGCGCAGTTACGTTCCATGGATGGAACGCGGCGGCATTTTTGTCGAAGTAAATTTGCGCGGCAATGCGGAATTCGGGGAAGCGTGGCACAAGGCCGGGATCAAAGAGAACAAACAAAACACGTTTGACGATTTTATCGCCGCGGCCGAATATCTCATCGCGCAAAAATATACCGACAAAAATCATCTCGGCATTCTCGGCGGAAGCAACGGCGGATTGTTGACCGCGGCGGTCGAAGTGCAACGACCTGATCTATTTCGCGCCGTGTGTTCGCGTGTCCCCCTCACCGACATGGTTCGCTTCCCACTCTTCGGCATCGCCTCACGCTGGGTTCATGAGTACGGCGATCCGAATATGAAGGAAGATCTCGAACGAATTCTAAAATGGAGTCCGTATCACAATGTGAAAGACGGTGTCGAATATCCATCAACACTGTTCATGACAGGAATGAAAGACACGCGCGTCGATCCGCTTCATGCGCGAAAAATGTGTGCGCAATTGCAAACAACGAATAAAGAAAATCCGATTTATATTTTCACGGAAATGGAAGCCGGCCACGGCGCAGGTAAACCGATTAAGAAGATCGTTGAAAGCACCGCGCTTGTTTTGACATTTTTCGCGGAACGATTGCATTTGAACAAATAAAAAACCGACGCGTCATGCATCGGCTAAGAGCTTGGTCCTCCGGCGAGTTTCCACCAGATTTCCCGGCAGGTATTTCGTACGTTTTCTCGTGATGTTGCAACGATCGAGAAATAAAACGCTTGAGCGAATGCTTTTGGCGTATTGACTCTGGGACAAAAATGCGTCTTTGGATCGGACGTTGACGTCCACTCGATCCCCGCATCATTGAGCATGATGCACTGATTGAGATACGCTTCGAATTCGTGTTTCCACACAAATGAACAAGCGCTTGCAGGAAGATGGGAAAAATATCCGATCGCGAATGTTTCCCGTTCCAATGGATCATTCGATTTTTCCCACTGTTTGTAGTGAATGAATTCATGTGCAAACGTAGACATCATGACCATCACTTCACTGGGCGTATCGATCTTGGCCAAATTTTGTGCGCTAACGGAAATGATCGCCTGGCCGTTCTCGACCAAAAACTGCGCGCTTATATCCGGATCCGACTTGAACATGCGATACACAATTTTCTTTGACCGCGTGAGTTCCATCAACTCGTTCGCAGTGGGTGTAACGGTGTTGCGAGCAATCAACTGTGTCAGACGCGCATCGAGCAATGCACTGTCGTGCAGAGACATTTTCAAATCGTCGGGAGCTTTTTCTGTCAACGCGAATCGATGCATGACCGGAAGTGTACTCGGCAATTTTCCGTATTTGACCGGCTCGAACGGAATCATCGGCCACGCAACACTCGGCTTCTCGATCGTCATCGACGCACTCGCGGAATCATTCTTCGATGAATCCATCATTGCGACAGAAATGATTCCAAGACACATCGTCGCCAACATCGCAGGGATCCACCAGTTGAATTCCCGGACAGGAACGCTTTGAACAACAACGCGAACTTTTTTCTTTCTTGACACGATCTGCCTCCGAATGTTTTGCCTATTTCACTCCCCATCACATGACGGAGAGACCGAAGAATATACTGTTTCTGTCACAAATTGTCAATGTATAAAAAAAGAAAAAACGAATCTCGGGGAGATTCGTCAGAGACTCAAAACGGGAGACAGGCTTCCTTGATGTACTCGTAGGCCGTGGTCGTGTGCAGACGGTTGTTCACGTCAGCCATCTGCTGACCAAGTGCGATCCGTGCGAGGTTGATGTATTGTTTCGGACGAAACGTCACCTGGCGTTCGAACCCTTCTTCGAGAAACTCCTTCGTGAACGGATCTTTCCGAGACAAGTCTGCGTACGCCATTTTCAGCTCGTTGATGCAGTTGAAGATCGCTTCGTCCCGCAACGTGCGTTTGCGATTGAACGCTTCAGACACGAGCACAAGCACTTCCTCGATGCGCCAATGGATTTCGAGCACGCGCATGGAGCGGTAGATCCGCCGCAACATCGCCTTTGCCGGTTCCATATTGTCGCGGAGATTGCTTTCCATGAGCTCAGCTGCACTCTCGAGATCCTTCGCAACGTGCGCGAGTGCACGCGTGAACGGACGCACGTGGAATCCGCGCAAGTGTTGCGCATATTCCCGCATGCGAGAAGCGGATTTGAGCACGTTCGCTCGCGTCGCTTTCGATCCGAACACCGTATCCGCACTGAGCCGCTGTTCGACCGCACGTTCGATCTCGAGACACTTCGACCGCATTTGGTCGATGAAATTCTCGAGCACAGCGCCGCGCCAATCCATCCGCCGGCCGATCCCGCGAATGTCCTGAGTACGTTTATGCAGACGATCGTCCGCAGCCATACACAGAAGCGGGATCATTCCCGAGTTGCGACGATTTGTCGCATCGATACGAGACGCGGCCTTCCGCGTTTTTTCGAGTGCTTGCGTTTTCTTCTCATTCACCACACCGCGTTGCCGCTTCACCACCGACTCCGCTCTCCAAACGTACTGCGTTTCGTCCGCATCGTCGCGATGCAACGTCCATGCTTGGCGCATCATCCAATCGAGTTCCTTGCGCCACTCGGACAAGTTCGGCGACTCGATGAGCTTGTAGTTCCCGTCGATCCGACCGATCCCCCGCCGCGCTTCGTTCACACCGTCATACGAAATGAAACAGTGTGAAGCAATGTCGTCGACTGATCCTCCACGCT
>CAYHDY010000055.1:0-1356 GCA_964355525.1 uncultured Gammaproteobacteria bacterium
TAAATTATCCACACGACCACTATTGACAATGTATCTTTTTTCTGTTGTAATATATTCACGGCTGAAGATTACCTTCAACAAGTCCGGTGTCGAAACAGATATCCAGACCTCCCAGCTGATCAAAATTAATTTTTTGATCACCACTGGGAGGTCTTTCTGTTTTTATCTTATCCCGGGTTCACGGGCACATGGAGGTAAAGGTAACCTCAGCCGAGTCGACACCGGACATTACGAGTTCAATTCTCGTTGCATCCACCATGGTGAAAATCATGGTCCCGGGATCAAAAAATCAACGCGATTTAATCGCGTTGATTTTTTATTCCATATGCACTTTCTCAAGCGCGATCGTCATTTGTTCCCGAACGAGTGAGTGCTTTTCGAAAAAGTTCTGATCTGTAAGTAATTTTGTTGACCAGTCGCGTACTTTTTTCATGAAAGGAACATCTCCCATCGTCGCGAATTTGAAATCAGGAAAACCAGATTGGGCGTTTCCGAAGATGTTTCCCGCACCACGGAGTTCCAGATCTTTTTCCGCGAGTTCGAATCCGTTTTGCGAATCGACGACGGCTTGCAATCGTTTATTCGCGGTTTCGTTTAATTTGTCAGGAATCAAATAACAATACGATTGGTGACTCGATCGCCCGACACGTCCACGAAGTTGATGCAGTTGTGCGAGACCGAACCGTTCCGCACTCATAATGACCATCACGGTTGCATTCGGAACATCCACACCGACTTCAACGACGGTCGTCGAAACAAGGACGTCGATTTTTCCATCACGAAACGCTTCATTGCGTTTTTGTTTTTCATCCGCTTTCAATTTTCCATGAAGCGTTTCGATCTTCAAACCTTTAAGCGAACCTTTTTCGAGAAATCTCGAAACATCCGCAACGGATCGCGCACCGAGAACATCGGATGGATCAATGAGCGGACAGATCACGAACGCTTGTCGACCCGCCTCAACTTCAGATCGAACATGATCCCACATCGGCGCTTGATGTTGTTCTGGAACAATTGCCGTTCCGATTGGTTTGCGTCCTTTCGGAAGTTCATCAAGAATCGAAACGTCGAGATCACCGTAAATTGTGAGCGCGAGTGAACGCGGAATTGGTGTCGCGGTCATCGAGAGAAGATGTGGGGAGTGATTCGGATCACGTTCGAGAAGCGCATGACGTTGTGCGACACCGAATCTGTGCTGCTCATCAATCACGACAAGCGACACATTCGACAAATCAATCCCCTCTTGCAGCACTGCATGTGTGCCGATGAGACAATCAACTTCACCGCGCGAATTTTTTTCGATCAGCTGATCGCGTTTCATTTTTTCTTGATTCCAAAAAATTTGATTGTGCGTGA
>CAYHDY010000055.1:1456-5923 GCA_964355525.1 uncultured Gammaproteobacteria bacterium
CGAATTTCTTCGAACAACATTTGATGCAAAAACAATTCATCGAACTTTAATCGATTCACTGCTTCTTCCAGTAACGCATGAGATTCGGGAAAGTGAATCGTTGAGAGTGCTTTCGAAAGTGATGGCATCGATTCGCTTTCGACAATTTCAGATGGCAACCAATCGAGCATTTCGGGAAGTGCCGAGAGTGATCGTTCGATCGCATCGCGCAGACGTCGCATCGTGAGCGAACCGAATAATCCATAGACAGGTACAAGACGTCCCGTGTGAACGCGACGTCCCGCGGGTTCGTGAATCGGATTTGCAAGCGTACGGCCGAACCGATAATCGATTGATCCTGCAAACGATGCGCGTGTTCCGATCGGCATCGTCTTCAGCAAATACGGTTGATTGAACCAAATGACTTTCAATTCACCCGTCTCATCCGCAATCACCGCTTCGACAATCTGCACACGCTTCGATTTCGAAGGTCGCATCCCGATTGATGAAACCGTCGCGTCGATTGTCACGGTTTCCCCACTCTTCACCTCCGCAATCTTTTTGATCTTCGAAAAATCATCGTACCGAAACGGCACATACCACAAAAGATCCCGAATCGAGATAATCCCAATTGATCGCAAATCTTTCGCCGCTTTCTCACCGATTCCGGGGAGGCCGGATACGGGAGTGGATAAGTGGAGGGACATAATTAAAAGCATGGTAACAGAGGTGACAAAGGTTTCAAAGGTAACAGAAGGCGGAAATAAAAACACACCGCTTAATGGTGTGCGAGAAGATTTCTGATTCTATGCGTCCGACAGTCGTAGGTCAATGTGGTAAAAGTCAACGATGTGCTCCGGCAAATTCAGCATCGCATATTCCTCGACAGTGAGTCCGACCGTGATTTCCGATTCACGGCCATGATGCTGCTGCATCTGATCGAAGCGCACGCGTGCGAACGTGGCATAGAAACATTCTTTGCTGCGCAAGTCTGTCTTGTCCAATGAACGCGTATCCCAGCGTTTCGCACATCCAATTTCCGTGATCCAGAACTGATTTCCGGCGTTCCGAGCATGACCAGAATCTTTCGTGACCGGATAGATGTAACACGTCACGCACCTGTCGATCAACATGAGGGATAAGTCGATCTCCGGCCACCTTCCGTTTTCCGTTTCTACAACCACATTGATCTCGGACAACTGAAGCGAATGAACACCGGCCGGTTTCAAAACCAGAGTAGCTTTTCTGTCGTGCCGATTTCCGAAATGCAATTCCGAGATGAAGAACTTGCGAGTCAAGCGATCCATATTTCCTCCGTCTCCACGATTGCCTGTTTGGTTGAGTCAGGTTGTGTGAAGTGCGAAAAGAATATCAAATGTTTCGAAATTGTCAATAGCACTCTACAAGTTCTCTCGCATGTTTGGTATACTGTTTCCATATGCAAGCAACAGATTCACAACCTATTTTTGAATTTCATCCCGATGAATTCGGTGAGTTGCTTGTGGGCTGGGAAGTCGATGAATATCCGCAACATGTGCGGTCTCGCATGTGGTATACCATCGCGGGGATCGTAAGCGTCTCGCTCATTGTGTACGCGATTGTGACATCGAACTTTATGTTCGCTGTCATCATCTTAATGTGTTGCGTTATTTTGATGATCTCATCGTTCACCAAACCCGGCCGCATCCCGATGATAATCACAACAACCGGCGTCATCCTCGGCGACATCTATTATGATTACCAATCCATCCGAGACTTCTCGATCGTCTACGATCCGCCAGATGTAAAATTACTCTATCTCGATTTTTACGCGGTCTCACACCCACTTCTCTCCATTCCTCTCGAAGATATCGATCCAAACATCGTTCGAAACAGTCTTCTTTCGTTCTGTATGGAAGACTTAAATCGGACCAACGAGCACTTGACGGATGTGGTCCGAAGACTGTATAAACTGTGAGTCCAGAAAGTTGTCTGATGTAAAATTCTCAGAATTTGATGAGATGTTGGTGCGCGACGAGGACGGTGCCGAACAGTAGTTCAATACTACTGAGAGGCGCCGCCCGCAGGAGCAAACCAACAGATCGCAAATTCTGAGGATTTTACTGCGCTCATAGCTCAGCTGGATACCCGCCCGACCGAACAGGAATCATTCGGTCGTTCGGGCGGGGAGCATCAGCTTGCGGAGCTGAGGGTCGTAGGTTCAAAGTTATCAGTACGATTTCCGTTCATCGTCAACATATCCAGAGTCTTTATGCGCTCATAGCTCAGCTGGATAGAGCATCAGCTTGCGGAGCTGAGGGTCGTAGGTTCAAATCCTGCTGGGCGCACCAGATAATTATGTATACCGTTTATGTTCTCGAGGATGAGTCCGGCAGATACTATAAGGGAATGACAGCGGATCTTGATCGCCGATTAAAAGAACATCAAAGAGGTCAGACGAAAACAACGCGTTCGATGAAGAATCTGCGCGTTGTTTTTATAAAGAAATTTGAAACACGGGTTGATGCGCGCGAATTCGAAATCTATTTAAAAACCTCGGCAGGGAGACGATTCCTTAAAAAAGAAATTGAGGGATCGTAGGTTCAAATCCCCGCCCGACCGAACAGGAATATTTCGGTCGTTCGGGCAGGCTGCTGGGCGCACCACAAAAAATCGAATCATCGTGATTCGATTTTTTGTTTGATCATTTTGACGATGTCTTTTTTCCGAAAAATGCAGTAAACTCAATGGAAACAACACCTGTAAAAAAATAATAACGTATGCTGAAATTTCTCAAGGCTCACAAAATTCTCACCGCAATCGGTGCGATCATCCTCGTCGGCGGCGGTTATTGGCAATACACATCCTACGTGAAATCCCATCAACCCATTCGATATATCATGGCTGCAGCGACAAAAGGAACGATCGTCACATCCATTTCCGGATCCGGACAAATTTCTTCGTTCAATCAGTTTGATCTGAAGCCAAAAGCCTCCGGTGAAATTCTGACATTGAAAGCAGAAGAGGGACAGGTCGTTAAAGCAGGTGACCTTATTGCACAGCTGGATGCTCGCGATGCTCTGAAGACTGTTCGAGACGCGCAAGCGAGTCTCGTCAGTTCCCAACTCTCCTTCGCAAAATTAACAGAAGCGCCGACAACAACACAAATTGTACAAGCAGAAAATGCGCTTACCGCCGCAAAAACGAATTTGCAAAAACTGCAGATTTCTCAACCGAATGATTATCAAAATGCCCTTGATGCAAAACAAAAAGCTTCCGACAACGTCGATAAGGCATATGCAGATGCATTCAATGACATCACCAATACCTTTCTTGATCTTCCAAATGCCATCAGTACCCTTCATGACGCCATCTACAATTCAGACATCGGAACAAACAACGCCGGTCAAGAAAACGCCGATATCCTCTATAACAACATTCGTACGGAAGACACACAAGATCGGGACAAGTTTAGTGTGTTGGTTCAACGATCACGTGACAGCTATGTGTCCGCAAAATCGGCCTATGACTCAACGTTCACAGAATATAAAAACACGAGTCGAACATCCGATCCTTCCGTCATCGATTCCTTACTCACAACAACACTGAACGCCACACAAAAAACATCAGACGGATTGAAAAATGAAGGAAACACCTTTGCCTATTGGGTGGACTATCGTAACGCACACAGTGTCTCCATTTTCAGCCAAGTAACAACCTATCAATCTGCTATCGCAAGCGATACTGCCACCATCAGTGGAGATCTTTCATCCTTGCTCTCGATTCGACAAACAATCGCAGATAACGAAGACACGCTCAAACGAGCAAATCAAACGATTGATTCCCTGACAAAAAATAATCCGCTGGACCTTGCCGCAGCAAAAGCAAACGTCGTCGACAAAGAAAATACCCTTGCCGATTTAAAAGCCGGTGCAAATACACTCGATGTAAAATCTTCGCAGTTATCCATCCAACAAAAACAAAATGCGCTTCTGGATGCGCAAGAAAAATTATCGGACTACACAGTAAGAGCCCCTTTTGACGGAACGCTTGCAAAGGTCACTGTAAAAAAGGGAGATACTGTATCGAACAGTTCTGCCATCGCAACATTGATCACTCAACAACAAATCGCGACAATCTCACTGAACGAAGTCGATGTCGCAAAAATCGCCGTTGGGGAAAAAGCAACGCTCACATTCGATGCAATCAGCGAATTACAATTGACGGGATCCGTCGCAACCATTGATGCGATTGGAACCGTGACACAAGGCGTCGTCACCTACACCGTCAAAATCGGATTCGACACGCAAGACGATCGCATCAAATCCGGCATGAGTGTTTCGGCTGCTATTCTCACAAATGCAAAATCCGATATCGTAATGGTACCGAACTCCGCCGTAAAATCATCCAACAATGGATCCTACGTCCTCATGTTCGACGCTGTTCCTGCGAATGAAAATATAACTTCCTCGGCAGGCTTCGCTTCAGCGATACCACCAAAACAAATTC
>CAYHDY010000056.1:0-5798 GCA_964355525.1 uncultured Gammaproteobacteria bacterium
GTTATTGCACAAAAGCACGATCATTTTTACGATTTGATTCCGATCATTGAACGCATCGGAGAAGTGTATGAATTGCGCAAGCGTCAGGCGGACGCGATGGACTTTGATGATTTGTTAATTCGTCTTCGTGATCTGCTCGTGCAAAATCCAATCGTGTGCGATCGACTCGCGACGCAATTCGAATACGTGCTCGTCGATGAGTATCAAGATACAAATATCTTGCAGGCACAATTGATCGCGATGCTCGCGGGCGTGCACAAAAACATTCTCGTTGTCGGCGATGACGCGCAATCGATCTATTCGTTCCGCGCGGCGGAGATCAAAAACATTTTGTCATTTCCCGATCAATACAATCAAGCCAAAACATTTCGATTAACCACGAACTATCGATCGAGTCCCGAAATTTTGTCGATTGCGAACGAATCGATTCACCACAACAAAAATCAATTCAAAAAAGATTTGGTCTCGATGCGAACGTCTGTTGAAAAACCGCAACTCGTTCCCGCGCAAACCGCGCAGCAAGAAGCGCAATTCATCGCACAACAAATCTTGACGCTGCAAGAAGCAGGAACCCCGCTTCGAGAAATCGCCGTGCTCTTTCGCGCCGCGTTCCATTCGCAGGCACTCGAATTCGAATTGATGCGTCGCGACATCGCCTACGAATATCGCGGAGGGTTAAAGTTTTTCGAACGCGCGCATGTGAAAGATGTGATCGCACATCTTCGAGTGAAAGCGAATCCGAAAGATGAAGTAGCGTGGATGCGCGTGCTCGGATTGCAAACCGGCATCGGACTTGTGACCGCGCAAAAAATGATCTCGCAAATTCGCGGATATGAATCGTTACTCGAAATCGCTGCACAGGATTTGTCTGGCGGAGTAAAAGCATCTGCGGGATGGAAAGCTCTTGTGCCGACATTAAAAAAACTTGCGGAGGAAAACTCGCCAGCGAAAATGATTCGCACCGTGATCGCGAGCGACTATCGGAATTATCTCGAAGCCGAATATCCGGACTTCATGGATCGTCTCGAAGACATGGAGCAGTTCGCCCTCTTCGCAGAAAATTATTCCGACCTTACTTCATTTTTGACGGATGTTTCACTCACAAGCGATTACGGAATCGTCGGTGAGGAGACGCACGGCGATGAAGATCGCGTCATTCTTTCGACCATTCATCAAGCGAAAGGTCTCGAGTGGGACGCTGTCTTCATCATGAATCTCGTCGACGGAAAATTTCCAAATGGAAAAGCGCTCGACGAACGCGACGGCATCGAGGAAGAACGTCGATTGTTTTATGTAGCAACGACGCGTGCGCGAAAATATTTGTACTATACCTACCCACTCACCTCCGGTTCTGAATCGCTCCTGTTCAGCCAACCATCCATGTTCCTGCAAGAACTCGATCCTGCTATGATGGAGGAAGTGCGATTAAAGAGTCTTCGACCATCGACATCGTTTTACAATAAAGAAAAGGGTGGATCGTACGGGAACACTTCGAGTTGGAATACGTCGGATTGGGAATCGACGCCGAATGATGATGGTGAATCGACGATTACGCGTGATGCGATGGGGGAAGAGGTGAAAAGTACATCTTCGAAAAAATCGAGCGGAAGTTTTTTGAGAGATGTGTAATCCTTATATATGAAAGAATTTGAAAAGAAATTGTACGCCTATTTGAAGGCGCGAAACTGGCACCAGTTACGACCGGCTGATCTGGCGAAATCTGTCATGATTGAAGGTGCGGAATTACTCGAGTTGTTTCAGTGGGAAAATCAGACACTCAATGAAGTCAAAGCCAATAAAGAAAAAATGGAAGAGATTAAAAAAGAACTTGCGGATGTTCTCATTTATGCGACAGAGCTTTCGATTCTTCTTGGATTCGATACAGAAAAAATCATGCGATCGAAATTGGCTGCGGCTGAGAAAAAATATCCTGCAAAACTGATGAAAAGCAATCCGGGGAAAGAACCGGGAACAGATACGATTTATTGGAAGATCAAGAAGGAACATCGTGCACGATCGAAATAAAAATCAACGAGGATGATTCGTTGATGAAGATTTGTGGAAGTGCCACATGAGAAGCATGAAGGACGAAACACAGATGACGCTACGACACGCATAGATGAATGCGAGGGTATTCCCATCGATCAGTGCAGGAATGAGTCCGATGCATCCGGCGAGGAGACTGAAACTCCAAGCGGAAAAGGATTCCGTATTCCGTTTCTCCTTGAACATTTTTTGAACCGTTGGCGCGTAACCAAATGTGATCAAAAGTTGTGTGAAGAGATTGGAATGATAGGCATTCCCCGTACAGAGTCCGTAGATGACAATACTTGTCGCGCCCGCAAGATACCACTTTTCGAATGCATGCAGACGAATTGTTCGATTTCCCCAGATGAGAATGGAACAAAGTGTAATGATGACAGATATGACGTCGGCGGTATTCAGAATACCAGAACGAAAATCATGGTGTTCGGCTAACAGGTATGTTGTAAGACTGAGAGATGTGCCAAGCAGAAAAATGATCCAAGTCGAAAGTGTCGGGTTCACATCTCTATTCGTTTTTATAACGTACACGTATCGAGCTGTGAATCCGAGTAGAATGAACGTATCCAGCCAAATGCAAAATTCTTTGAGCATTGGTTCCTCCGTTTGGAAAAGAACATTTCGTTTGTCGGATCGACACGGTATCCTATCAATAATATCTTTATTGTCAATATGAATTATTCCGAACAATCACTGATCGAACACAAAAAATATCGTGGGAAGATTGAAATCGCTTCGACGTTTCCTCTCGAAACGCGTGATGATCTTGCTGTTGCGTATACGCCGGGTGTTGCGGAGCCGTGTCGAGAAATCGCGAAAGATAAATCGCTTGCGTATGAATACACGATCAAAGGACGATCGGTTGCGGTTGTGACAGACGGTTCGGCAGTGCTTGGACTCGGCAACATTGGACCGGAAGCCGGACTTCCTGTGATGGAAGGGAAGGCGATTTTGTTTAAGCGATTTGCAAACATTGATGCGTATCCGATTTGTCTCGCGACACAGAACGTGGACGAAATCGTTGCGACCGTGAAAAATATTGCGCCGGGATTTGGTGGAATTAATCTTGAAGACATATCTGCACCGAATTGTTTTGAGGTCGAACGACGATTGATCGAAGAACTCGACATTCCGGTGATGCACGATGATCAGCATGGAACGGCCGTGGTTGTTCTTGCAGGATTGTTGAATGCGCTTAAACTCGCGGAGAAAAAAATCGAAGACATTCATATCGTTATTTGCGGTGCGGGCGCTGCAGGGATGGGAATCGTTTCGTTGCTGATGGAAGTTGGCGCGAAACGCATCGATATGATCGATTCAAAAGGAATGATTGCCGAAGGTCGCGAAGGAATGAACGAATCGAAGAATATCCTCGCTGCTCGAATCAATCCGGATCGAAAAACAGGAACGCTTGCGGATACACTCGTCGGAGCGGATGTGTTTATCGGAGTGAGCCAGCCGAATCTTGTTTCGATCGAAATGATTCAATCGATGGCTGCGAAGCCGATTGTATTTGCAATGGCAAACCCAACCCCGGAAATTATGCCGGATGTCGCGAAAGATGCGGGTGTTTTTGTGATGGCAACGGGTCGATCCGATTTTCCAAATCAAGTAAACAATGTTCTCGCTTTTCCCGGATTGTTTAAGGGGGTTCTTGAGGGACGCATTCGAAAATTTACACCTGCGATGTTCATTGCGGCCGCACATGCCATCGCAAACATGGTTGCAAATCCGACAACGCAAATGATTCTACCGACGCCGTTCACACCGGGTATTGCGGACGCTGTTGCGAAAGCAATTCGGAATGTGAAATAAGTTTTTTATGGCCTATCATTCTTCGTATCGTGGATTGAATCAAAAGAACGGGTCACGAAGTAGACCCCATATTATGTCATGGCTCGTCGTCGCTCTTTTCGTTCTGTTGTTTGGTGCGGCTGTCTACTGGTTTCGAACTTCGAAAAAAACACCATCGGCAGCGCGAGCAGATTCCATTGCAAATGTACTCGCTCCTGTCTCTATCGATGCGTCTGTTGTGAATGGAGCTGTGAATCTCGAAAGTCCAAGTGCTTCATTGATTGGTGTTGCTTCGAAAAAAACAATTGGAACGGCAACGCGAGGTGAACAATCAAACGTGTTTCATGTCGCTATGAGTGCAACGCTTCCGGACATCGATCGAGAAAAACAATTTTATGCCGCGTGGCTCGTGCGACAAATTCCGTATGATTATGTTTCTGTCGGATCATTTACGACAAATGATCTCGGAGTGTTTGTTCTCGATTGGAACGGTGATGCTGGGAAACCTCCTGGAAATTATCAAGCCTATACGCATGTCGTCATTACGTTGCAAACAAAAGATGGAGATCCTGATCCGCAGAATCATATCGTGGAAGGAGATTTTGGGAAGTGATCAAAGTTCGTGATCGTAGCGAAATCCGCTTGAGCGTTCCTTAAATTCAATTTCGAGAAGGGAAGCTCGCGTCCACACACGATTGCCATATCGATGTTGTAATGCATCGAGTGCAGAAAGAACAGAAACGGTTTTCTGTTCTTTTTTGAATAGGGACATGGATTGTTTTGAGCGAGAAAGATGTGATGCGGAAATTCCGAGTAATCGAACCGGACGTGATGGGTCACGAATGAATTCGATTAATTTCCATGCAACACGAAATAAATCGAGTCCGTTTGAAAGACTTTCCTTCATAGTATGCTGTTTTCCTGCGCCTGAAAAATCCCCGTATCGAACATAAACAGAAATTCCTTGTGCAAAAAATTTGTCGCGTCGTAAACGCCATGCAACTTTTTCACACATACCGAGAAGATATCGTCGTATGGTAGTTTCGTCGAATGTGTCGTTTGGGAGTGTGTACGAGTGTCCAACAGATTTCGGATCGGTTTCTTCAAGATCCAATTCAGAATCATCTCGACCGTACGCGGCTTCGTGCAGCCAAAAGCCGAGGGAATCTCCGCCAGAGGCGGATCCGGCTCCGCCGGAGAATTCCTCGACAAGAGATTTAAGAGGGAACTCACGGAGTTGTTTGAAATTCATAATACCTAGATTGTTGAGATGTTTTGCTGTGTGTGATCCGATCCCGCAAACGTCATCGAGTTTTTGTGAATCGAGTAATTGAATTGCATCTTCTTGTTGAACAATCGTCAATCCGTTTGGTTTCACAGATTCCGATGCGAGTTTTGCTAAAAGTTTATTTGGTGCAATGCCGATTGAAGCTGTAATCCATTCGCCGCACGTTTCTTTTAATCGTTCACGTAATCGTTGTCCGATCCAGACGGCGCCGAAATAATCTTTTGCTTGTTCGGTAATATCTAGAAATGATTCATCAACACTGAATTGTTGCACACGATCGGTGAATTCTAAGAAAAGTGCATTGAATGTTTGTGTGATGTATCCGTATTTTTCCGGATCACCGGGAATAAAAATAATACTCGGACAAATTTTCTTTGCCTCCCATGTCGACATCGCTGTTTTCACACCGAGACGTTTTGCCTCGATAGACGCGGTTGCAACAATCGTTCGTTTCTGATTTTTTCCAACGATCCCAATGGGTTTTCCACGCAGAAATGGATTCGCCTGTTGCTCCACACTCGCGAAGTACGAGTTCATGTCGATGTGTAAAATAATGCGAGGCATATGTGTTCATGCCTGTCCTCCGACTTGTCCCTCGTAGCCTTGGCGAAGAAGGAAGCTTTAAGCGAAGGAGGATCAATGTGAAGAATGATTTTGTGCACAAAGTGACTCT
>CAYHDY010000057.1:0-5642 GCA_964355525.1 uncultured Gammaproteobacteria bacterium
TTAAGCGCTAATTTTTTCGATGCGAATTTTTGTGAAGGGTTGTCGATGACCGACGTTGCGACGGTATCGAGACTTCGACTTGTACTTGATGATGGAAACTTTTTCCGATCGTCCTTGTTCAAGTACACTCGCTGAAATTTTAGCGCCAGAAACCAACGGGGTTCCAACTTTCACGTCAGATCCTTCTTCGTCGGAAATAAGCAATGCATCCATTTCAAAAACAGCACCTGGTTCAAGCTCGAGTTTCTCGATCTTGAATTCCATGCCCTCTTTGACGATGAATTGTTTTCCTCCGGTTTGGACCACAGCAATCAATGCCATATCAGTGTATATCGCGGCTCCGGCGTCAAAATCGACCCTCATGCCAGCGAAGTGAATAATTTATGTCGGAATGATACGGGTTTTAGGCTTTTGTGTCAAGAAATGCTTATTTCCTTATTTTTTCACGTTTGACGAAGAATGCAGCAGCTACAAGCATCAATCCTGCAAGTAAAATGAGGACGATCACTTTTTGTTTGCTTTGCAAAAACAATGTTGATGCGCCGAACATTCCGGAAATGAAAACATAGAACAACACGATTTGCGGTTGCGTCCATCCAAGATCGAAGAGGCGATGATGCAAGTGTTTGCGATCGCCGACGAAAATTTGCTTGACGCCGCCTGCGCGAAATCTTCGCAGCACGATCCACATCACATCGAGAAGCGGAATACCGAGAACGAGAAGCGCGGTTGCGAGTTTTCCGCCCGAGATCACCGCGAGCATGCCGAGGAGATATCCAACAAGAGTACTTCCGCCTTCACCAAGGAAAATCGATGCGGGATGAAAGTTCCAAAAGAGAAATCCGAGTTGTGCACCGAGAACAATCGCGGCGAGGAGTGCGACATCGGGTTGGAAGTAGGAGACCGTGAGTGCGAGAAGCAGAACCATGAGTGATCCGATCGATGTCACGGATGTTGCGAGGCCGTCGAGACCGTCGAGAAACTTTGTTGTATACATGACAATCATCAACCAAACAAAAACGATCACGTCGGATTGCAGATGTGAAAGATAAATTACACCACCGAACGGGTTCGTCAGTTTTTCGATATTCACACCAAATGCGATCACGACGATACTCGCGATAAGTGGAGCGATGATGGCGTACTTCGGCGAAAGATCAAAACGATCGTCGATGTAACCACCGATCATCAGAACGAGACCGCCGAGAAGGAACCCGATGTACTGTGCATATTCGATTGAACCCGAAACAAGCCATTTCGAAATGAGTAGTGAAACGATCACGGCAATAGCGACTGAGAGAAAAATCGCAATTCCGCCGAGACGCGGGATCGGATGCGTATGAACGTTTTTTGGATGATGCGGATGATCGACGATATGCCATTTCGTTGCAACGAATCGAACAAGGACCGTTGCAAAAAACGAAATAAGAAATGCTGCGACACCGAAACTCAATAATAAACTCGTCATAATGCTTGTCCCTTTTGAATAGTCATAGCTCCCCCCGTATCAAGGACGATTGTATCACGTCGTTGTACCTTTCCCTCGAGCAGTGCATTCGCAATCGCATTATCAACTTCTTCTTGCACGACGCGACGAAGCGGACGCGCACCGAATTTTGGATCATACCCTTTGTGCGCAAGTTCAAGGACTTCCGCATCCGTAACTTGAAATCCGATTCCCTTTGCTTCGAGTCGTTTTGCAACTTGCGTAATCATCAACCGAGTAATCTCAACAATCTGTGATTCTTCAAGCGGCTTGAATACGATCACTCCGTCGAATCGATTCAAAAATTCCGGACGATAGACCGTACGTAATTCTTCTTCAAGTAAATGTGTTTTGATTGCGTCCGTCGATTCACCTCTCGAAACAGCATCTTGAATGTATTGCGTGCCCGCATTCGATGTGGCGATGATAATCGTATTCGTGAAATCAATCACGCGTCCTGCCGCGTCCGTCACACGTCCATCATCCAGAATTTGCAAAAAGACATTCAAGATATTCGGATCCGCTTTTTCAAGTTCATCGAGCAATACAACCGAGAACGGTCGTGTGCGAACGGCTTCCGAAAATAAACCACCCTGATTCGAACCGGGTGCACCGATCAATTTATCCATGCTGCGCGTATCTTGAAATTCCGACATGTCGACACGCACCATCATTTGTTCTGAACCGAAATAGGTCGCTGCAAGCGTTTTCGCAAGTTCTGTTTTTCCAACACCGGTCGAACCAAGAAATAAAAACGAAGCAATGGGTCGCGTTCCCGGTCGCACATCCGCACGCGCACGACGCAAAGCCGAAGCAACAGCTTTCACCGCTTCGTCTTGTCCGATGATACGTCCGTGCATTTCCGATTCGAGATTCAGCAACTTCATCTTTTCGTCTTCCGCAACACCTGTGACAGGCACACCTGTCTTCGACGAAATGATTTTCGCGACATCTTCACCCGACACAAGGGCGTTCTCTCCGCGTGTTTTGAAAACTTGCAACGCAACTTCTCGCGCAATCTCGATCGCTTTTTTCGGCAAATACAGTTCATGCATGTAGCGATCCGAAAGTTTCACACATGATTCCACGGCACGATAACTGAAAATCACTTTTTGTGTGTATTCGATTCCACCAATCTTTGATTCAAGAACTTGAATCGCCGAACGCGTGTCTGGTTCCTGCACAAGCACTTTTTGAAAAATACGTCCGAGCACAGAGCGTTCAATCGTTGTAGTGAAATCTTGCGGCGTTGTCGTTCCGATCGCGAATGTTCCGCTACGCGACAAAAAGTCGACGAGGAGCGTCGCAAGATCATCACTCAATTGATGCAGATCAAGAAACGCGAGAACAATATTTCGTGATCGTGCAACTTCATCGAGCATGAGAAGGACGCGCTCTTGCGCTTCTTCTTCCGAAACTCCCGCAACAAGATGCGGGATTGAAATGCGGACCAAGCGTTTATCTTTCAAAATATCCGGCACGCGTTCCTCAACCATTAATCCCGCAATCCCCGAAAGAATGCTTCCCTTTCCCACACCGAGCGATCCAACGAGCACGGCACTTTCGCGTCCACCTTCAATCACACGAAAAATTTCATCGATTTCTTTCTCACGTCCGACGATCATTGGTAATCGTCCGTTCACGGCTGCCGTTGTGAGATCCTCTGAGAACGCGTCGAGTATCGGCGTCGCAACAGATGTCATCGATCGATTCATCGCACCCGTTGGTTTTAACACAGCCGCTTTCTGAAATCGTTTATACTGCTCTTGAATTTTTTCATTGATGCGAATCCACTCCACCATATTCTCGAATTGTGCGACATCAATCCCCTGTTCATTCAACAGATCCTGCAAATATTCATCATGCCTATACGCTTCAAAAAATAATTCGAGAGCACTCACCACTTCACGTTCCTGAGCAAAGGCATTTCGAAATGCGAGCAACACGGATTCTTGTGCTGTTTCATTCAATCCGACCAATGTTCCAATTTGTCGCGTCGACAAACGTCGTCCGAGCGGATCTTTTATTTTTTCAAATGAAATTCCAAGCCGACCAAACACAACAGAGACAGATGCATCGTCGAGCGCGCCGATAAACAGATGCAACGGTTCGATGAATACATGACCAAAACGCTCAGCAACAGAAAATGCTGATTGTAAACTTTTCATCGCCCCCGTATCAAAAAACGAAACGATGTCGATCACATCTTTTGATTCACTCTCAACAGAAATCAATTCCGGGATCACCGAACCTCGCACGTGTTTTGGAATATAAACCAGATGACGGGCAAGTTCTGATTGATGTAAAAAAAGAAAACATCCAATAAGGACGGCACAGGAAAGTAAAAACATTCCGAAGGACGGCGTCAGAACTGTCGCAACATTGAAAACAAACCCGAATGTGAAAAACAAAAATGCAAGACCAGACAAACACAAAGCTGCAAACACGATAAACAAAAATCCTCCGACAATGCGAGCTGCGGCCACCTTCGCGCTTTTCAACTCCATCGACGCTTGATCGAGTCCGCTGCCGAGCACATACGTCTTCTTTTCAATGAGGAATCCTTTTTGCAACATATTATTTTACAAACATTCCAACGCCATGATAAAAAATCCCGACGATTGAAGCAGGTAAGACGCACACATACAAAACAAACAACGCGATCACGACGATCATCCATGCACCTGTTGCGATACCGCGAAAAAAAATCATCACGGATCGAATAAAAAAACTGACGGTCCGACCAGTGAAGCCGGTCTCGCCATACATCGGCACAAATAAATTCTTCGCCCACAAAATCAACCCCGTTGTCTCTGCAGCATTTCGAACAGATCCCGCGCACCACATAGCTGCGCGTACAAGACCGATCGTGTACCACCAGACCGGCAAAAACAAAATCTCCCGAATCAAATCCGCAATCACAAATTTAATCATCAACCCGCTCGACATTGTTTTCATACCGTCTTATTGTAACACACGAATCGCAAACACTCGAAGATCCTTCGGCAAGCTCAGGATGACGCATTTACGATTCTATTTGCTTTCGCAGTTCTTCCATCAGTCGCAAATAAAAACGAATGTTATGAATGGTTGCAAGGCGAAGCGCGAGAATTTCTTGAACGGAAAACAGATGTCGGACGTAGGCTTTCGAGGTTGTTGCACACGTTTCACAATCGCAAAACGAATCAATTGGTGTGAGATCAAATTGGGAGGCTTCATTTGTGATACGAAGTTGTTTGTACCACGTCGGATTCTTTGCATCGACGTTCATGAAGTCGATCGTCGACGGATCTTGCGTCCAAACAAAAAGAGTTCCGTGTCGCGCATTTCTCGAAGGGAGCACACAGTCGAACATATCGACGCCGGCACGCACATTTTCAACAATTTCCTCCGGCATTCCCCCGCCCATGAAATAACGCGGCTTGTCCTCCGGCAAAATCTCGCACACGTGTTTTGTCATGCGAAACATATCCTCGCGCGGTTCTCCAACGGATAATCCGCCGATCGCATATCCATCGAATCCGATTTCGACGAGACCTTGCACCGATCGTGTGCGAAGATCTTCGTGTACACCACCTTGAACGATTCCGAAAAGATTTTGTTCCGGTGCGATCTCGTCATGATGTTTCTTCGAACGTTCGCCCCATCGCAACGATCGTTCCATCGCGTCTTCATATCGTTCGCGTGTTGAAGTTCCGCTCGCAACATCATCAAATTGCATGGCGATGTCTGAACCGATGATCTTTTGCATCTCCATCGAAAGTTCCGGGGTCAGAAAAATTTTCGATCCGTCGATGTGTGATTGGAACTTCACCCCTTCTTCCGTAGTCTTATTTCCGCCAGAGGCGGATCCGCCTCTGGCGGACATTTTCGCGCCGGACAAACTAAAAACTTGATAACCTCCACTGTCCGTAAGAATCGGTTTGTTCCAATTCATGAGTGAGTGCAACCCGCCGAGTTTCTTCATCCCTTCAAGTCCGGGACGCAACAAAAGATGATACGTATTTGATAAAAGTATTTGAGCACCAAGTTTATCCATGTCCGCAGACGACATCGTCTTCACAGCACCTTTCGTGGCGATCGGCATAAAAAACGGTGTTTCAATCACACCATGTGCTGTTGTGAGGCGGCCGCGACGTGCGTTCCCTTTTTGTTT
>CAYHDY010000058.1:0-4025 GCA_964355525.1 uncultured Gammaproteobacteria bacterium
CATTCGATTCGGTCTGGGCGTATACGTCCTTGATTCACGTTCCGAAATCCGAACTTGCGCAAGCGTATCGCGAGATTCGTCGTGTGCTTAAACCAAATGGTATCTTCGGACTCGGGATGATCGAAGGGGACAGCGAAGGCTACAAAGATCACACACGCGTCACCATGCCGCGATGGTTCAGTTTTTTTCAAAAAGAAGAAGTGGAAAAACATCTGCACGACCATCAGTTCGAAATCCTGCATTTCGAAACGTTCAAACCAAACACAAAAAATTATCTGAATTTTATTGCGATAAAAAAATAATGTGACTTTAAACGACCTATCATAGGTCGTTTTGCTTTTCGATCAAAAATCCGATAAACTCCCAGTAACTATGGATCCAAAAGACGAGATCAAAGAAAAGACGGATATTGTCGCCCTCATTGGCGAGTATTTGGAGTTGAAGCCGGCGGGGATGCATGGGTTTCGGGCGTTGTGTCCGTTTCACGGAGAGAAGTCACCTTCATTTCATGTGTCGTCGGATCGGCAGATTTATCATTGCTTCGGGTGCGGAGAGGGCGGGGACGTTTTTGCATTCGTGATGAAGATGGAGGGAATGGATTTTTATGAGGCGCTCACGCATCTGGGAAAAAAAGCCGGCGTGGAAATTAAACGATTTGATACGGCGGATGGAAATGTGAAACAACGATTGTTGTCGATTCATGAACTCGCGACATCTTTTTATAAACAAGTTTTAACAACGGCTACACTCGCGGAAGTTGCACGTGATTATTTGTCGAAGCGTGGGATCACACCGGAGTTGATTGAGAAATTTGAGATTGGATTCGCACCGGATGATTGGAGTAAATTGTCGGATGCGTTATTGAAACGCGGATTTTCAGAAACGGAACTTGTGCAAGCGGGACTCTCGCTCAAAAAGAAATCCGGTTCGGGATTGATCGATCGATTCCGTAATCGTGTGATGATTCCGCTTCGTGATCAGCACGGCAACACGGTCGGATTCACGGGAAGACAACTTCCCGGCGGAGATTCTGCAATGGGAAAATATGTGAATTCACCCGAGACGCCGATTTATCACAAAGGACGATTGGTGTACGGACTCGATTTGGCAAAACGTGCGATCAAGGAAAAACAATGTGCGATTATCGTTGAAGGAAATCTCGATGTTGTTGCGTCACACAAGGCGCATGTTGAAAATGTGGTCGCGAGTTCGGGGACGGCGCTTACACTTGAACAACTTGAGTTACTCAAACGATACACAAACACGGTTGTCTTTTGTTTCGATCGCGATGCGGCTGGACTGAATGCGGCAAAGAAAGGAGTCTCGATCGCGCGTTCGCTCGATTACGATGTTCGTGCATTGATTCTTCCACGAGATGTGAAAGATCCTGATGATCTTGTGCAAAAAGATTCGAGTGCTTGGCAAAAAATTTCCGAGGAGTCGGTTCCGTTTCTGCAATTTATTTTCGAACAAACATTCGCGAACCGCGATATAACAAATGTCGATCACAAACGTGCGATCACGCAAGAACTCATTCCGGCCATCGCGGAAATTACAGACGTCATCGAACGTGAACATTGGACGGAGAAACTCGCATCGCTTTTGAATGTGGATTTGAAAGTGACACGCGAAGCAATCGCGAATACGGGAAAGGTGACAGACGTGACAAAAGTCACAAAGGTGACAGAGGTTGGGAAGGGGATGAAAATTTCGAAGAAGGATCAGATCGCGCAATTGCTGATCGGTGTTGCGTTGAACGACGAATTGAACCGACAAATTGTGCTTGATGAATTAGCGAAAGCGGTGTTCGAAAACGCATCACTTGAATCTCTTTACAATTTTGTCCGAAATGCGTACACTTCCAACATCGAGACGGCCAAAAATGCCCAGCCATTTTTTGCACGAATTCGAAGTTTGCTTGAAGCCGATCCCACGCAAGAACATCTCTTGTCACTGCTCGATCAATCGAGCCTGATCGCCGAGGAAACATTCGGAAATGTCGCATTAACCGCCGTCCTCCCACAATTGAACATTCTTTTTGAGACCCTGCGCGCATCAGATCTTCATTCACGTCGATCTGTCATTGCACAAAAACTTCGCCAAGCGGAAGACGCCGGCGATGTTGAGACCGTAAAAAAATTGTTAAGTGAGTTATAACTAACGAATCGATTCATGAATCGATTCAGCACTTTCTTGTACGCCAGTAACGACAAGATGGTAAATTTTTTGTATGGCATCAAAACCAGTGAAGAAGGTGATAAAGGTTTCAAAGGTCACACAGGTTGCAAAGGTTGTGAAGAAGCCGGTGAACCCTCCGAGAAAATTGCAGAAGTTGAATAAGACGAAGTTTCATAAACCGGGGGCACAGCAAGCCGCAAGACTGCTCTTGCTCGCAAAGCCGGTGAAACAAAAACCTCCGCAGAAAAACCAACCGTCCGCGAAAGGCGGAAAGAAAAATGCCGTTCCTGTCGTTCAAAAAGTTCGATATGTGAAAGCGGAACCTCCAAATGAGGAAACGCTTGATCGCTTAATCGAAAAAGGAAAGCAGCGTGGATATCTCACGGAAAATGAAGTGTTGTTTACATTCACAGACGTTGAAGATTATCTCGAAGTCTTCGAAGATTTTTTGGAAACGATTGATCGCGTCGGTGTGCACTTTGTTGAAATGAAAGAAGGAATTCTTGGACGCGAGAAGGATCGCGGGGATGTCTACGACAAAATTCGCGTGACACATGAGAAATCAAAAGGCGCGGCGATTCCCGAGATTACGCAAGATTCCATCCAGATGTATTTGCGTGAAATCGGAAAGATTCCGCTCTTGAACGGAGAACAAGAAGTCGCACTCGCGAAGAGAAAAGAACGCGGTGAGAAAGAAGCGGAGCGTCGCATCATTGAAGCGAACTTGCGTCTCGTGGTTTCCATCGCAAAGAAATTCGTCGGAAAACAAATGTCTCTTCTCGATTTGATTCAAGAAGGAAACATCGGTTTGTTCCGAGCCGTGAAAAAATTTGAATATCGTAAAGGATATAAATTCTCAACATACGCAACGTGGTGGATTCGTCAGGCGATCACCCGCGCGCTCGCCGATCAATCGCGAACGATCCGTATTCCGGTGCACATGGTTGAAACGATCAATCGTTTCACACAAGTGGAACGTCAGTTGATTCAAGATCTCGGACGTGAACCGTTGCCGGAAGAAATCGCTGCGGAAATGGGTGAGACCGTTGATAAGGTTCGTCACATTCGTAAAATTTCGCAGGACACGGTGTCACTCGAAACTTCCGTCGGTGACGATGATGAAGATTCAAAACTGGAAGATTTCATCGAGGATGTCAAAACCATCTCACCGGATCGTGCGGCTGCTCGAGAGTTGCTTCGCGATTACGTGCAGAAGGCAATGGAAGGGCTCACACCGCGTGAGCAAAAAATTCTTGAGATGCGTTTCGGTCTTGTCGATGGGGTCAGTCACACGCTTGAAGAAGTCGGACGCGAGTTCGATGTCACACGTGAGCGTATTCGTCAGATTGAGGCAAAGGCGCTTGAAAAGATTCAGGCAAACAGTCTGATCGAAAAATTGCGCGATTATTAAATTGAAAAATAAAACACCCCGAGCAAATGTCGAAGGGTGTTTTTTCGTTTCCAAAAGAAACGAAACTTCATGGGATGTATTTGGCTGATTGCAATCGAGTTTGTGCGATAAAGCACAATCCGAGAGTGTATCGAGCAGTCAGTTCACACCGATTGTCTCGAAACACTGGTGACGTGTTCCTTTTCGGGAACACCGCGGGGCTCTCATGTGATTGTCAAAGACGCACACAGTTCCAAGCCCAAAAGCCAAATTTTGCCCAAATAACATCCGGATGAAGCATGTTTATTGTAGCACAATCTTGACAGATCGACTATTTTGATGTAATGTCATTTTTGACGATGGCTCCTGTTTCGAGAAGACTCGGGTACACCATCTCGACCGGTTTAGCGAAGTGTAGTAACTAAACCGGTACGAACGAGAGCTGAATAAGCTCAAA
>CAYHDY010000058.1:4125-5408 GCA_964355525.1 uncultured Gammaproteobacteria bacterium
GTTTAGCGAAGTGTAGTAACTAAACCGGTACGAACGAGAGCTGAATAAGCTCAAACCGTAAGCTCGTGCCCTGTGTGGACGAGTGATGTAGCCGACAAACCGCAAGGGGAGTTGGTGAGTAGGGATAGCGATGCGTTGTCGTTATTACCTGTCCCGAGCCGGCGGCCTCCTAAGTTTGGAGTGCTTCGCCGGCCGGGTCGAACGCTGAGTTGAATAAACTCACAACAAAGCTTGCCTCTTGGTGCCGGGTGTTCAGCGATCCGCTTCTGCTGGGTTGCGTCCTCTCAGGCCCTTGGCAAAGCTCTCCCCGCACGATGTGTACGCGAATTCCGTGCGTGTGCTCGTCGTTTGCGGGGATGAACGAAGAAAATGATGCCATACGGGACTTCCTGACTCGATCTTAAATAGATCGAGTTTTCTTTTTATCGTGTCCGAATTGCATTAAGTTATTTTTTTAGAAACAATTTCGTTGATCGTTTTTCAATCAGTTGATCGCGAATTAATCGACGCACCATTGCCTCAATCCATTCCATGTCCGCAATCGGATCAAATGTTTTGTCGATGGCGTTTCCGATTGCGTGCGGATCAATTCCGCGTTTCGATTCGCGAATGAGTTTGAGGATTCGGCCGCGGTAGATACGATCCGGATGCGGTTTCTCGTTGTGTTTCGATTCAATTGATTTCTTTACCATTTGTTTTGGAATCACAACTCGACCTGAAAGAAATTTTTTTGCGGAAGGACAAACTATTTGCAACGGACACATCGAACACGTCGGAACTTTTGTGCAGGTCGATGTTGCGAGATCAAAGATTGCTTGCGGAACATCGAAATAATTTCCGCGGCGTGGGAGAAATGTTTCCATCTTTTTCTGAATCGATTCGTCATCGCTTGGTTGTGGAAATGGTTTGCCGAGTAATAATCGACCAAGAACGCGACGAATGTTTGTATCAATCGGCATGACGCGTTCGTGTTTCGAAAATGCACTGATCGCCGCGGCTGTGTATGGTCCGATGCCTTTGATTGCCAGCCATTCGTTGAGATTCATGGGGACTCCATGCTCGACAACCGATCGTGCCGCATCTCGCAACATGAGCGCGCGACGATTGTACCCAAGCCCCGCCCACGCACGAACAACGTCTTCATTCGTTGCGCGTGCGAGTGGATTCCAATTCGGAAATTGTTTTAACCACGCCGCATAAAAAATCTTCACGCGTTCGACTTGCGTTTGTTGCAACATGATTTCACTCACAAGAATGTGGTACGGGTCGCGCGTCTTTCGCCA
>CAYHDY010000059.1:0-5395 GCA_964355525.1 uncultured Gammaproteobacteria bacterium
AGTGGAGAATGTCACGAATCATTTCCGTATTTTCTTCACTCGGTCGAACCGTTATGAATCTTTGCGGCTTGGATCCGATCGTGACCTCAACGGGTTTCCAAATTCCACGGAACTTGTTTTGGAACCGACCCGTTCCGTCCACAAACCGTTTATCTTTGTCGTCTGCCATATCGAGATCGATGTCATCGAATGTTCTGTGTGTCAGCAGTAGATGCTGATGGTCCGATTCCACGCGAACACACAGGCCGTCTGAGTGTCCTCGAAGGGAAACGATGAGGTCGATTTTCCAATTGAGATATTCGTCAGCACGCGAGAAGCGGACGACGGCTCCTTGTGCAAGAAAAAGGTGACAGAGTCGGGCGACACTGAGTGCACCGATTAGTTGACCTTTCCACCACTGTCTTGTGATGCCGACGATCCGAACAGGCCACTCGAGAATACGTTCCATCTCCGCATCGTCGAGGTGCAAACATGCTTGCGTCAGTTCGCGTTGAACCGTGGCGGCGACGATATACATGTTCCGCAATTTCTCGCGGCTCACATGTTCCATCTGTCGATGTGTCGCATGGAGCGAAAGATACAATCGGCTCATGAAAACCGTCATGAGCATGTGATATAGCCCAGAGTTTCCATCTGCCATCGTCTGAAATTTCAATTGCTCCGTCTGGAATTCATTTCCTCGAATGACGACTTTGCGTTTCACGAGCGTTTTCGCTCGTTCACTGCCGTCCGCAATCGCTTCCTGTAGCTTGGCGATGCAGTCGTCCGGAAGAGAAAATGGCGTTTCCGGAATGGTTGCCCGAACGTGCTTCCCGTTCAGGGTTCGTTTTTTTGGTAGAACTGGTTTGACTCCGAGGAAAGCGTCTCTCGATTTCCAGCTGGGTTGGCGTCGTCTTTCCATGATTGACCTCCGATGCAAAGACCGATCAGCATAAAGAAAAGCACACAATTTGTCAAGATTGTGTGCAAAATCATTATTTGAATATTCGGACGGTTCCGTGGTTAGCCCGCACCTCGATTAAATCGCCATTTTTTATCAATTGTGTGGCGTTTTTGGTTCCGATCACACAAGGTTTTCCGAGTTCTCTCGAAACGATTGCTGCATGGCAGGTGATGCCACCTTCGTTTGTGACAATGGCTACCGCCTTTTTCATGAGAGGGACGAATTCCGGCCTCGTCATACTTGTCACAAGAATCTCGCCTTCTTGAAATTGGTCGAAGTCATCTTGTGTAAGAATGATTCGAGCAATCCCTTTCGCATACCCTTGCGAGGCGGTTCTGCCCGAGAGAACGGTCACTTCACTTTTCTCATCCCCTAAAAGGATAGTTTCAAGTTCATTTTTAATCGCACTTGCTTCATTACCCTCAAAGATTTTATACGCACCATCTTCAATCGAAACCAGCATCCCTTCGTTGCATCTCCACTCAAGGGCAGAACTCGGAATCAATCCTTTCAAGACGTTGTCGACTTCATCGAAACTCAAATAGCGCAAATATTTTTTTTGAATGCCGGTTTGCTCCTCAATGACGGAGAGAATAAAGTCGAGGACGTGAATTCCCATCAAGTTTATTTTCTTTCGATGCTCGCGCCAGTACGTGATGCTGTTGAAAAACCAAAGTGGATTTTCTTTCAATTTATATTTTTTAAGGACAGCTTCGATTTCGGTCGTTTTCTTTTTTGTATAACCATCCAATCGTTCATATTCTTCTTTGAATAATTTTCCATCATTCAGATATTTCTGAATCTCTTCTTCTGTTTCTTCTTCAGAAATATGCTTAATGTCCAAGTAGTTCGATTTGTAATAATCGAATTTTACTCGGTAGGTATCGATGACCTGTCGATTTTTTTCAAGAAGGATTTTTAATTTTTGATTCGTGACGGAATTCGAGCCAATCACATTTTTGATCAATGATAACAGAGCGAATTTGCGTTCGTCCGCAAACGTCATTTCAATCGGTGTGGTGAGAATCTCGATTTCTTTGATGTCTAAATGATGCGTTGTTGCAATTTGTTGAATAATATCTTGATCGACTCCTGTATCAAATGCATCAATAAACAAACTGTGTTTCCAGAACTCTACATAAACGCCACGCAGCTTTTCGAAGATGGATTGAACGCTCGATCGATTCAGTGTTTCAGGAGAACGTTTTTGCATTTCAAAATAAATGTCTTCGATGGAAGAAGCGGGCATGAGGTATTTGTAATAGAACTTCTTGTATTTTTCTTTGTCGGAATAAAATTGAAAAAAAGAATTCGCTAAATTTTTTAACGCATGAAAATCCCAGTAGATCAGGGTGTAATTGTTTTTGAAATAAAGATTTATTTTTCCGAATATTTGTGCGATGTCGTTCTGATCAAACTGGTCCGATTTTGTCATTGGAATGAATGTCCATCCGGTAAACGGAACACACTCTGCTTCTTGTTTGTATAGTTTTCGATCTGGTTTTTGCTCGGGTACGGTGGAAGGTGCAGGTGAAGAAACACTTTCTTCCAAAAGATCCGAGATTTGAAGATGATATGTCTTACAAAGTTTTTCGAGTGTAGAAAATTTCACGTCCTCGACATGACCTTTCATCAACGCATTGATGGTGTTTCGGTTGATTCCCGTCTCCCGTGCCAAGTCCGTTGCAGATTTCCCTAATTTATTTGCAATTTCGGTTAATTTTACTTTTGCCATATTATTTTGCGAACTGTAATAATCAATAATATAATTATAATACAAGATTTATTCAAAAAGTCAAGGTATTGATTAATAGAATGGTCAATTTGATAAAATAAGCGTCAGTATGTGATTCTCGACAAAATCCCATGTTTCCGATATGCTTTCGTCGATATGCGCATCATTCTCATCCACGGTTTCAACTCTTCTCCCTCAATGAATTTTCACCCATGGCTCCGTGATGAACTTCACGCTGCCGGTTTTGAGGTTATTGCACCTGAATTACCGCTGAAATCTGTCCCTCGAGTTCCTGGCGATACTTCGGATCCGCAACTGGCGGAGGGGATTGATATGCCCGCGCTCATGGAAGCAATGAAAAAAGAGATTGGATATTTGAAAAATGAAGATATCTTGCTTGGTCACTCCCTCGGAGCGCTTGTCATTTTGCAATATCTCGAAGCGGTTGAAATGACCGAGACACCTCGCGCCGTTATTCTCGTCGGCGCACCATGGAAAGTTTCGCGTCCGGAACTTCGCCGATTGTTTGTTGATGATCTCGATGCGGACGTCCTTATGTGGAAAGCACGCGAGTACGTAGTCATTCATTCGCAAGACGACAAACTCGTTCCGATCGAACACGGTCGAAAACTCGCAGATCAATTGCGTGCGCGCATGATTGAGACTGCGACAGACGATCATTATATGGGTCCGCACTATCCGATTTTGAAAGAAACAATCTTAGAACTCACAAAAACACCGTTCGATTACGCACCGGGTGCAACATTGCCGGATGCGTATCAACATATGAAATAGAGAAATGAGGATTCAGACGATGAATGAAATCGAATTATAAAACCGCGAGTGAATACCCGTGGTTTTTGATTTTTGGAAAAAGAAAAATCCCATCCCGTACGTTCGGTGAAGACCGATTGTACAAGATGGGATAGATTGAGAAGTCATGTCCGCTTGCGATAGGCGAGCACGTAATACCAATTGACGATCCCGCTCGCTTCCCAGCAGGAGAGCCCGAGTTCATGTCCATATTGAGTCCATCTTACGTCCGGCATGTAATAAGGAGATGGGTCTCCACGCTCACCATCAATCGTTGAGCCAATCGCGACAACATGCAACATGAGTTGTTGATCATGATGAGTGCTTGCGTATTCGAGTAAATGTTCAATACGCCCAGCCGTCCATGGACGCTCTCTATCATGGTCGCGGATTTTATACATGGCACTTTGTCGCGAAGTGTATCGCGGAAACAGAAACAATTTTCCTTCGATCCCTTCGACCCCCTCCTTGTGGGGAATCGGAAAATTTTCTTCGGTGATTCGACTGCTGATTTTTTGAAGACGACAGTTCTCGATCCGATGTTTCCATGACTTGAAGTGACAGACACTAAGGAGCATGGGATCTTCCGGAAGGATCAGTTCAAGCCCCATTGCCCGACGGATCGCATTTCGATTTGGAAAGATCGGAGTGTGACAGAGGTCGCTGATCGTCTCGTTCATCAGCATCGTTTGCCAAAGGTGCGGCGACATGTTGATCCCAAGTTCTGCGAACAATTTCATCTGCCGTTCGAGTTGCTCGGGATTCATCGTATTGCTCATCGCGTACTCCTTGATTGTTTTTTCAATCTCGACTGACCAACAACCCGTTGATCATCCAAGAAGGGAACCCATCATCCGAAGAGCGCGAGTGTCATGCGCTCGATTCGGATGATGGGTGAAGTTCAGAATTGAACACTTTCGATGCCACGTTCCTTGCAGGCCTTGTAGCGATCGAGACAAGAATCTTTTTCGATTCTGAACTCAGGATGGTTTTCCATGTTTCGAATCCGGGAACGCACTTCGACGAAGGGAAGGCCATCTATCGAGCGGCAGTTTTTATTTCCGACCGAATCGTACGACGGATCCCTCATGACCACCGCGGTCGCACCAAGTTTTTTGGCTTGATGAACAACAGCGACCACATCGAACTTGGTATGCGAACTGCCGCAACAGCAGCATGGATACACCCCCAGCGGCCCCGTCTCTTTTTGGAAAAGATGGTAGCTTCCTTTGTCTCCTTTGTTCAGGACGTGGACCTCGTTGTTGATGATGACGCCAAACACTTCGCCGCTCTCGATTGTTTCCATTAGGAATCTCCAGTCTCGTCTTGCGAGACAACGAACTATTTTGATTCAACCCGTCACCCGACAGGCTATTTGAAATTTGAACCGTATCGAGTTGCTGGTTCATGACCTGTTCTCATCCTCGATAAACAAAGTATATCACTTTTTTACCATTTTGTCAAGATTAAAGTGCTAAGATTTGACAAGAAATAAAAAATTGTGTATATTGATTATACAAATAAACTAAATTCTTGCTATGTTAAGCCATGCGGAAATTCAGGCTAATTTAAACAATTCTCTGAAAGAATTGGGGCTTTCGGAGCACGAAATGAATTTATATACCTTGTCTCTGTCTCGCGGACCTTCGACGATAAATGATCTTGCGAAGTTCTTGTCTGTATCGCGACCGAATTTGTACAAGGTCATCGCTGGACTTGAAAAGCAGAGTCTTGCTCATTTTTCGGATAAAAAGGGTTATAAAAAGACGTTCATTGTTGAACCACCGACAGTCATTACAGAGATGCTTCGAAAAAAACGGGAAGCAATTGCCATATTCGAACAACAGGCAATTTCGATTATGCCGTCATTGCTCGAGATTTATCAGCAAGGAGATTTGCCTGCG
>CAYHDY010000060.1:0-4823 GCA_964355525.1 uncultured Gammaproteobacteria bacterium
TTGTTGATCTTTTTGTTTCAAGCCTTGATGGATCGGGACATTTTGGAATCATTCATGTTTGCGGTTGCTATTGCTGTTGGAGTGACCCCAGAATTATTGCCGGTGATCTTATCCGTTACCATGGCTCGCGGTTCCGAACGCATGGCAAAAAACGGTGTGATTGTGAAACGTTTGTCCGCAATTCCAAACCTTGGAAGCATGGATGTTCTTTGCACCGATAAAACCGGTACGCTCACCGAAGATAAAATTGAAGTGGTTGGATTTGTTGACGCTTACGGAAATGACAATAAGGATGTCTTGCTTTACACGTATCTGAATAGTTTTCATCAAACAGGTGTGAAAAATCCGCTTGATAAAGCGATTGTGGATTGGGATGGTGTTGATATTTCCACCTATCAAAAAAAGGAAGAAATTCCGTTTGATTTTGTTCGGAAAGTCATGAGTGTGGTTGTTATCGGTCCAGCGGGAAACACATTGATTACGAAAGGAGCTCCGGAGGAAATCATGGCAAAGTGTGATTCTACATTTGATCGCGTGCGTGCAAATGAAACGTATCAAACATTAAGTCGTGAGGGATATCGTGTGCTCGCAGTCGGAATCAAACAGAATATTTCTTCAAAAAAACGCTACACAAAAGAGGAAGAGTGCGATCTTACATTTCTCGGATTTGTCTCCTTTTTAGATCCAGCAAAAAAAGATGTAAAAAATGTTTTGTTGGAATTGGAGCGCTTGGGAATTGGAATTAAAATTATTACGGGAGATAATGAACTTGTGACAGAACACGTTTGTCGCGTCATTGGACTTGAAGTGCGCGGTGTTTTGCTCGGAAAAGAAATTCACACCATGACGGATGATGCACTTAGTATTCGCGCAGAACAGACAACGATTTTCGCACGCTTCTCTCCAGATGAAAAAAATCGGATTATTCGTGCTCTTCGTGTGGGTGGACATGTCGTCGGATACATGGGGGATGGCATCAATGACGCGCCTTCTTTGAAAACCGCGGATGTCGGAATTTCTGTGAGCACAGCTGTTGATGTTGCGAAAGAATCCGCGGATATCATTCTCACGCAAAAAAGTTTGGAATCCATTGTGAGTGGAGTGATGGAGGGAAGACGATCTTTCGGAAATACCATGAAGTACGTCATGATGGGACTTAGTTCAAATTTTGGGAATATGTTCAGTGTGATCGGTGCAATTTTCTATCTTCCGTTTTTGCCAATGCTTCCCGTGCAAATTCTGTTGAATAATTTCATTTATGATGTTTCTCAAGTGACAATCTCATCGGACACAGTGGATGATGATTGGATTCGAAGTCCGAAGAAATGGAATTTACCGCGCATAAAAAAATTCATGTACACATTTGGATTCATCAGCTCTCTTTTTGATTTTCTGACGTTCTTTGTTCTGTATTCTATTTTTCATGCAAGCGCTTCCGTGTTTCAAACAGGATGGTTTCTTGAATCGCTCGCGACACAGACTCTTGTGGTTCATGTGATTCGAACGCATAAAATTCCATTTCTGCAGAGTCGTGCCAGTGGATGGTTACTCGCAAGTACGTTTCTTTGTCTCGCTGTCGGTTGGATCATTCCGTATACACCGCTTGGAACGTTCTTTCATTTTTCACCCATGCCGATTGTCATTTTAGGTGTAATCGCGGCGATGGTTGTGGTTTATCTGTTCATTGTCGAAATAGCCAAACGTATTTTCTATCGATGCAACGGATTTTAGAAAAAATCCTCACACTCTGTGAGGATTTTTGTTATACTGATGTGCATATGAGAAAAAAAGAGAAATCCGGTGGAAAAACATTTCTGAACCGACTCGGTCCTGGATTCATCACTGGTGCCGCGGATGACGATCCTTCCGGAATCGCGACGTATTCTCAGACTGGTGCACAGTTCGGCTACACGCAATTGTGGACGACACTTTTTTCTTTTCCGCTCATGTTGATCGTGCAAGAAATGTGCGGACGTATCGGAATGGTGACAGGGGAGGGACTTTCCGGGGTGATTAAAAAATACTATTCGAAAAAGGTTTTAACGATTGCAGTTGCTCTTTTGTTCATTGCAAATACCATCAACATCGGAGCGGATCTTGGGGCAATGGCTTCCGCAACGCAATTGATTATTCCTCTGCCGTTTGTTGTGTGGCTCATCGTCATCACGACGACAACACTTCTTCTTCAAATTTTTGTTTCGTACCCAACCTACGCGAAATTCTTAAAGTATCTCACTCTTTCTCTTTTTGCTTACGTCTTTACAGCGATCATTGCTCTTCATGATTGGAGACATATTGTGGTTTCAACGACTGTTCCTGCTTTTGCATTTCATAAAGAGTACATCATGAACATTGTCGCTATTCTCGGAACAACGATTTCTCCGTATTTATTTTTTTGGCAGGCGGATCAAGAGGTGGAAGAAGAAATTGCCCACCATAAGCTTGAAGCTGCGGGAAGACCGAAAGTCGCGCGGCGAGATTTTAAAGATTTGTGGATCGATACGGGCGTTGGAATGTTTTTTTCAAACTTTGTCATGTTTTGTATTATCGTGACGGCAGCATCGACTCTTAGATCGCACGGAATCACAAGTATTGAAACAGCGACGCAGGCGGCTGAAGCCCTTCGACCGTTCGCCGGTGATTTTGCTTTTGTTGTGTTTGCTCTCGGGATTCTCGGAACGGGAATGCTTGCCGTCCCAATTCTCGCCGGTTCCGCCTCCTATGCGATTGCGGAAGCATTCGGATGGAGAGGAGGGCTTTCGCATAAATGGCGTGAGGCCCCCGCATTTTACGGGGTCATCATTGCCGCAACCCTCGTTGGCCTCATTGTAAACTTCTTGCACATCGCCCCGTTTAAAATGTTGTATTACACCGCGATTGTGAATGGTCTCGTTGCTCCGCCACTTCTCATTTTGATTTTGTGCATCTCAAACAATAAAAAAATCATGGGCAAACACACAAACGGAAAGACTTCGAATGTTCTTGGTATTTTTATTACAACCATTATGCTTGCAGCTGGAATTTCTTTATTCATTTTTTAAAAAAATAAAATGCACGACAATTTTTTTTCTTTTTGATACAATAGACGCAACATAACTTTTCTGTATGAAAAATTTTTTTCTCAAAACGTTTTCGTTCGTCGGTCTTCTCTTGTTTGCGACACCTGTCTTTGCACAGGGGATGATGGGCTCGGCATTTTTATCGCCCTCTGTTCCGCAAGATCCCGCGCTCATACAAGAAGAGGCACAAGGATTAGACATTTGGCAAAAGATGCAAAGACAAGAGGTGGTGTGCAGCTCACTCTCGAACGATCAATTTGAATTGTTGGGAGAATACTTCATGGGGCAAATGATGGGATCCGCACATGCGGGTATGAACATTCGATTGAAAGCTTCTTTGGGAGAAGCGGGTGAGGAACAAATGCATGTGACACTTGCAAAACATGTAACCGGATGTGATCCAAGTGCGACGTATTCGGCAGCGTATTCCGGATTCATGCCGATGATGGGAATGATGTTTGCAAATGGAACCGGATGGGACGGATCGTACGCCTATCGTTCATCGATGATGCAAACGATGTACTCGATGTATGGAGTACATGGCTGGAGCGGTTGGGTGATCATTCTTCTTTGGTGGGTGTTGATCATCATCGCGATCGTTACATTCGTGCAGTGGGTGCTGAATCTTCAAACCGGCCATCCGGGTCATGGTGCGCTGGAGCATCTCAGAATTCGTTACGCAAAAGGGGAGATCGACAAGAAAACATTTGATCGCATGAAAAAAGAGGTGAAATAAATACAACAATCGCGAATACCTTCTGATTTTTTCAGGAGGTATTTTGTTTGAGAGTCGTTCATTGACACCGCGAGCTTTATTCGCCTATGATGCACAACACACACGGAGGTTTGCATGCGCTCCAAAAATACCGTTTCGTCGAAAGGTTCTGTCGACAATGAAGGGAATGAGCGTTCCTGCCCGGTTCTGGTCTTGGCGGCATTTTGGTTCTGTGCCGCATGGGTGGTTATTCTTCTTCTCTGCGGGAATTTTTACGTCAACAAATTCGGACTTGTGAAGGGTCTTCCTTCGGAAAATCTGGAACCGCAACAGATCGTGGATATCGATCGCGGCATTGTCCACTGGACTCGCGTGACCGTTCAAACGGAGAACAACCATCAGCGTGTTCTTTGTATCGATTCCAACTTCGGATTCTTCTACAAGAAAGTCGACTGCGATCACGACTCGTTGTTCGAAGGCCTCGGCGATCCATCCTCCTACTAGTCGCGACATCTCTTCACACTCCCCAAAGCTCTCGGAGTGTTTTTTATTTGATTGATCGTGCGATTTCGAGCAGCTCTCCGTCCGAGAGATGATTCCCGTCGCTCGCGAGTCGAATAAGTGTTCCTTTGTTTTCGAACATTAATAAATTTTTGAACGGGCAAAATGACGGGTGCGATGTGTCGCGCGGATATTTGCACAGAACATCGTCATGTCGAAGACGAATGAACGCACCTTCGACATTTTCACGAATGACCACGGATTCATGAGGGAACGTCGAGTAACTCACAATGGCCTGATCGAGTGTTTTATTCGGAATAACGTCCATTTCAAACGATCGCGCATGATTTTTTGTGAAAACGATTGCGATGGAGTTCGCAGGGAATTCTTTCGAGTCTGTTGGATAAACGCCGATCACATAGGGATTCGCGCCGAATAATTCTGTCGGCAGAATGACAGATGTTTTTGTGTGCGCAGAAATTTCGTTGATATTTGAAAATTGAATCAGTGAATCAACATGCGTCAAAAGCGGCGCATTCGATCCGTCA
>CAYHDY010000061.1:0-4589 GCA_964355525.1 uncultured Gammaproteobacteria bacterium
AACAACTTCAAGACACGTTCGGATGGTCCATTGCAGATTTTAAACGTCGCATTGTGGAACCGGTTGTTCTTTCTCAGCAGGTGAATGATTCCATCGTCGCAAGTAAAACATTGCAACAACCGGAGCGTGATTTGATTGATCAAGCACGTGCGCGTGTTTCCGGAGGAGAAGATTTTGCCACGGTTGCCGATGAAGTTCACGCAAAAGTGCAAGTTACTTTAAAGAGCGACCTCGGTTTACTGAAAACATCGGATCTTCCCGCAGCTTGGGTGGATAAAGTAAAGAATTTGGAAAAAGGAAAAGTTTCTGAAGTGGTCGAACTCCCGCAAGGGTATGCTGTTTTTGAAGTGACGGATCGAACAGGCAAGGGCGCAGATGAACAACTTCACCTGTTTGCGATGACGGTTCCAAAGTTGTCACTGCAAACGGTTGTCGCTGATTACTTGAAAAATGTGAAAGTGAAGAAGTGGATGAAAGAGTAAACAAAAATCTCCGCGATATGCGGAGATTTTTAATTATTGAGAATTTGATGGCCTGCCATCCGAAGCTCTCGATGACAGTACAACTTCGCGTCCGTCCTACGCCAAGGCTACGGAGGACATCCTACGCTCTGGATAAACATCAAGAGCGTAGGATGGAGCCGAGGGCGGGATTCGAACCCGCGACCTCTACTTTACGAAAGTATTGCTCTACCAACTGAGCTACATCGGCGCGGGTGGAATAGTAACAAATCGAGAGGGAGGAATCAAGAGCTGAAAGACAAAATAAAAAGACCTCTTTAAAAAGAGATCAGAAGGTCGAGTGACTATGCCTGTGCGGGTTGTTCCGATTGACGGTTCAAGTCCGGGGGGTTATCGCGCGTTTCGGCAGTGACGTCATTTTGCGCGCTGACCTGAACGATGGTGATGCGCAGGACATTTCCAATCCATTGCGTCAGAATGAACCGAATGGTCTTGAGCGGGTTCGTCACCGACAGCGAATCGATGCAGAGCGTTCCGGAAGCAAACAGTCCGTCTTCGTACGCGAGGTAAAAGGTGTTGGGGAGCGGTGTCTTTGAGGGAATCCATCCCGTTCGCAGCATGGCAAAACTTGTATAGATGTCGTCCATGTTCCGGCGAAAACTCGCCTTGCCGGTCGCAACGATCGTTGCACCAGGATGTGTGAGAGGGGAACCAGTGTACGGGGCGTGCATCTTCTTCTCCTGATTCCAAAATGGAATGAAAGAAGCGTACCAGAAAAATTTCATTTGTCAATGATGCTGTACGACTCGAATACAAAATCACAAAAAAAGTGTATACTGATTGTGATTCAATTAATTCAGTTCTTTAAAATAATCTAAGAAGAAATTTATGATGAAAAAACTTCGTCAAGCCGCCGCATTTTTTTTGGCGACGACTTCCGTGATCGGTTTTGTCGGACCGTTCGCTGCGTCTGCCGCAACAAACCCAAGTCTTGGAGCAGCAGAAACCTTTTCAGTCCTGGCTCAAACCGGAATAACGGGAACAACGGGAGCAGGTGCTATTTCCGGAAACGTAGAAAATAATGGTATCGCTGCCGCTATTACCGGGTTAACAACGGCAATGGTTGGTGGTGCGATAACTTCTTCTGACGGGGGTTCAACAACCGGATCTCCTCCAGCAGCTACAACCGTTGCAAATGCGAGTGTTCAGGCGAATGCCAGTACTGTGCACACAGCAACGATTCCGGGTTTGTCTATTGAGGGGACTCCAATCGTCGGGGCGTCACTCAATGGTATTACTCGTGGTCCTGGTGTTTATGACTTAGTAGGAGCATCGATAACATTATCAACGACGCTTACTCTTGATGGACCAGGTACCTATATTTTTAGAGTCCCTGCCAATCTTACATCTTCCGGAACGATAAACTTTATAAATGGGGCTAGAGCCTGTGATTTATTTTGGAATGTTGGATCTGATGCGACCATCAATGGTACTTCCTTTGCAGGAACAATCCTCGCTTTTACAGGTATTCATTTTGGTGCAGGTGTCGCTTTGGATGGACGTGCATTAGCTGTCGGTGCTGATGTGACTTTGAACACGGGTGGTTCTATCTCTGGACCAACTTGTGTAGCCGCATCCCAGGGTGGTCAGGGTTCAACAACGGGAACGGTCAACGTCGTGAAAGTTGTGATCAATGATAATGGAGGAATAAAAACAGTTAATAATTTTCCTTTGTTTGCAAACAACACCCCCATGGTTTCTGGTGTGACAACCATTCTTCCGGGTGATGCGACCTATTTGATAACGGAAACGTACGATCCTACAAAGTACAAACAAACATTTTCAGGCGATTGTGATGTAACAGGACATGTGTTGCTCAATCGAAACGACAACAAGACCTGTATCGTCACGAATAACGATATCGGCGTACCGGTTGTTGTTCCTCCTGTACCACCGCTTATCGATGTCGTGAAAGTTCCAAGTCCTTTGGCATTGCCAAACGGTCCGGGTCCTGTGACGTATAACTATACGCTTCGCAACGTCGGAACAGTTCCAGTGACGAACATAACGATGGTTGGAGATTCTTGCAGTCCGATCAGTTTGGTTTCCGGAGACACAAACAGTGACCAAAAGCTCGCTGTGAATGAGACATGGGTCTATCACTGCTACACAACGCTTCAAGCAACGCACACAAACACGGTCGTTGCGACCGGATGGGCAAATGGGTTGAGTGCGACGGATATTGCAAGCGCAACCGTCATTGTTGGTTTGCCAATTGTTCCACCGCTTATCCATGTGACAAAAATTCCAAGTCCTCTTGCATTGCTTGCTGGTGGTGGAGTCGTTACGTATACAGAAAAAGTTACGAATCCAGGAACGGTTGCCTTGAGCAACGTAACATTGAATGATGATAAATGTGCCCCAATGAGAATCATTTCGGGTGATACGAACTTAGATAATAAACTCGATTCAACAGAAACGTGGACGTTTACCTGTCAGTCAAATCTGACTCAAACAACAACAAACACGGCTGTTGCAACCGGAACAGCAAACGGTTTGACTGTGAGAGATTTCGCGATTGCAACTGTTGTCGTCGCTGCCGCGGTTCCTGCATTGCCAAACACAGGAATCGTTCCTGAAGCAGGAAACACACTTTGGATCGTTGGTGCTCTTGCAAGTCTTTCTGTCATCTCAATTCTTCTTTACGTTATTCGTAAAAAACAGAATGCCTAGATGATTATTAAGACAAAAATTATTTTATGATAAATCGCACACGTATTCTTCTCATTGGATTAATGCTGATCGGTGTCGGGTGTGTGGATTTTTCAAAAACGAAGACAGAGCCGCTGGCTCTGTCTTCGGCGTTTAAGAACGATTCAAAGATTCCTATGAGCTATCGCACAAACATTTTGAAAGAGACGCAGGAGAATACGTATTTTCGACGGGTTTTGTTTACAGGAAAAAACAGTCAATTGGTTGTGATGAGCGTTCCTCCGGGCGGTGAGGTTGGAAAAGAAACACATGCGTATACAGAGCAAACGTTGTTTTTTCTTTCCGGAACAGGTGAGGGAGAGTTGAACGGAAAAACGTTTTCGATTCATCCCGGCGATTCTGTAATAGTCGTTCCTGGTACGGAGCATAATTTTCGGAATATAGGAAAAGATGATTTGAAAATTTATACAGTGTACGCTCCGCCGAATCATATCGACGGACGTATTCATAAAACAAAAGCGGACGCGGACGCGGATGTAGAAGATGAATCTATTGGAGAGGCTTCACCCTTGAAATAAAGGATAAACTCAAATTCATGCGACCGAGATCATCGTGGCAATGGAAATTATGCGTCATGAACATTGCTGTAAGCGGTGCGGGAATTATTTTTGCATCGTTTTTGATTATATATCTGTCTCATATTCCGTCCGTACTTGCTTCGGATATAACGACAACAACACAAACGAATAAAAATACGATCTCACCTGTGCAGATACATGCAGGAGTTCCGGTTCGTCTCAAAATTCCAAAAATTCGTGTTGATGCGGCGCTTGAGTCTGTCGGATTGACGCCGCAAGGAGCGGTTGATGTTCCAAAAGGTCCTGTGAATGCCGCTTGGTATAAAAGCAGTCCTCGTCCGGGGGAAAAAGGAAGCTCCGTGATCACCGGTCATTTTGGAATCTGGAAAGGAGGAATTCCGACTGTATTTAATCGTCTATCCGAGTTAAAAAAGGGAGACAAGATTTTTGTGAAAGACGATAATGGAATCACAATGACATTTATCGTACGTGAATCGAGATCGTTTAAACCGAATGCAGATGCGGCGGTTGTATTTGGTTTGGCGGATGGAATGTCGCATCTCAATCTTATTACCTGCGAAGGAATTTGGAATAAAATTTCCAAAAGTTATCCCAAGAGACTCGTTGTCTTTGCGGACAGAGAATCGTAAAAAATAATTTACCTTGTCATCGTTTCTCACGGAAGGTATTATGTATCTGTCCATGTTGTTTCCTCAATAACTTTTTTACATGATCCGTTTCAAAAACGTTTCGAAAATGTATCCTCCGGATGTTGTCGGACTGCATCCCATGAATCTTCATGTTCAACCTGGAGAATTTGTTTCTGTTGTCGGACAAA
>CAYHDY010000062.1:0-4056 GCA_964355525.1 uncultured Gammaproteobacteria bacterium
CCACGCATTAACGTACTAGCATTCACGACATAGAACTATGAACCATGTTTATCGAAATAAAAACACACGCCGGGGGATACCGGCAACATGTTATTTTTGATGTGAACCGATGAGGGAATCATGAAACGCGTAATCGACGGGGTCCCCAGACCCCGTACGTATTGCGAATTCGAATGCGGGGTCTGGGGACCCCGCCTATTACGCGATGATAAATCACATTGCAAAATTTGCAAAATTTGTTTATCCTAAAGAAAATTATTAACACATCGCTATGAAAAAACTTCTTCTTGTTCTTTCACTCCTCGCGCTCACGGGCGCCGGTTGTGCAAACACAGCAACACCAAATGCAGACGATACAAACACCACACCAACCGCAACAGAACAGCCTGCAACAACGACACCGGCAACAGATGACTCCGGAACAACGACCATCAAAACATCAACCGGCGGAGAAATTGTCTACAAAACGGTTCCGACAAAAACAGCGCCGGCAAACGAAGAAGAAGTTCCCGTTACAGACATTTACCTCGGCGAAGCGCAAGTGAAGGTTGACATGGAAGTCGGAAATTTCTTTTTTAAACCAAACATCATCAAAGCAAAAGCGGGAAATGCGATACAAGTAACCTTTACAAAAAATTCTGGAACACATGACTTCGTCATCGATGGAACAAACGCGAACTTTACCGTTACAGAAGGCGGGAAAAATATTTTTACCGCTCCATCAAAACCAGGAAGCTATCCGTTCTATTGTTCCATTGGCAATCATCGCGCCATGGGAATGGTCGGAACACTGATTGTTGAGTAAATTTATTTCGACTCAAAGGAATACACACCATTCCAATTCTCTGGCGGGTGTTCGCGAAATTTCTCACAACGTTCGACAAACAACTTCGAAGGGCCATCGTCATTTAGGGCGATGGCTTTTTTGAATTCTGCAATCGCCGCATTCCAATCACCTTTCGCATAAAGCGCGCGACCAGATTGAAAATGTCTGTGCGCTTGTTCAAGTGCATCACTTGATTCTTCGACGATGAGTTCGAAAATCTTCGTCGGTTCTTTTTTTCCTTTGACGATGACGAGATCAAGTTCACGAAAACGAGAGACATGATTCGATTCTACGCGAGACACCTCGCGAGACACCTCACCCATACCCTCTCCTTCGAAAGGAGAGGGGTAACGCGTTTGAACGGCAGTTTGTGTCGATTCGCTTGCGAGAACACTGACACGATAATATTTCGTCAAACTCTCGAGACGCGAGGCGAGATTCACTTCATCGCCCATGACTGTGTAATTGAAACGTTTTTTTGAACCCATGTTTCCCACAACAACATTTCCCGTGTTCATGCCGATTCCAATCGCAAGCGGTGTTTTCCATGTCTTGTTGAGCTCTGAAAGTTTTTGCATCATCTCGACGGAACTTGCGCACGCTTCCGCTTCCTGATTCTCATCATCGAGCGGCGCACCCCAAAACGCCATGATCGCATCGCCGATGTATTTGTCGACGACACCGCCGTGTTCCATAATGATGTCTGTCATTGCTGTAAGATACTCGTTCAATAATTGTGTGAGTTCCTCCGGCGACAACGATTCTGAGATCGTCGTGAATCCGCGGATGTCGGAAAACAAAATCGTCATGCGACGTGATTCTCCGCCGAGAGAAAGTTTTTCGGGATGTTTCAAAAGTTCGTCGATAACATGCGGGGTCAAGTAATATTGAAAACTGTTTTTGATAAATGCTTTTTCTTTTGCCACAGTGATGTACTCGAACGCGAGTGCGGCAACCATCGAAAATACGAACACGAGAAGTTCGTAAAAAAGAGGAACGATGATATGCAAACCAAATGCGATGGCAGCATCAACAATCAAAACAAAAAACAAACCAGCAAGAACGAGTGTAAGCGTTCGAAATCGCTTCACACGCCGAACGACAACGCATGTGATCAAACAAATCAATGCAAAAATCCCGTACATCAAACGTGGATCCACATCCTGAAAAAATATTCTCTCGCGTAATGTTTCCACTTGGTTTGCATTCAACACAACACCCGGCATTTGATTGAACGGCGTTGCTACAAAATCATGCAAGTTGGGCGCTGTCGCTCCAATCAACACGATTTTATCTTTAAAAATGCGATTCGGAATGCGACCGTGCAAAACATCCGCAAACGACACCGTGACGAATCCGTTTGTTCCGCGATAATCGATACGGAATGAATCCGGGGCCTCGCCACCAACAAGAACATGCGCAAAACTTTCAAATGCACCGCGACGCGTTTCCGCTCGGCGAACCACACCGTCGCCATCGATCGGACTCACAATAAATCCTTGTGCGGTCGAATCCATAAAGGATGCAAGCGGCTGACTCATGATTTGATTTTTATTTCCCAAATCGATTGGTAACACAACGCGCACTTCCCGTGCACGAAGATCTGAAAGTGTTCGTGCAAACACATCGTCATCAACAGATCCAACACTCGACGCTTCCGAAAAACTCACATCAACGCCGATGGCTTTCGGTATTCCGGCGGACTCCACGTCTTTTGTGAGTTGCTCGAGTACTTGCGCAAAAACAACCCGTGGCCATGGCCATTGTCCCACTTCCGAAAGACTCGCATCGTCGATCGCGACAATCACAACCTCTTTTGAAACCGATTTATTCAAAAAAAGTCTGTCGGTCATTTTTTCTTGCACGGTGTGAAATAATCCAAAGACAAACGGAACTTCCGCAAGGAAGATGACGCAAAAAAGAAAAAGAATAAATCGAATGGATTGTTTTTTCAGAAACACAAAATAGTTCATTTACGGATTCAGAATCAATCCTGGTGACAAACTTGCAAACTCCGCATGAGAACCTTCTACACTCACATCATAGGCTCCGGCCGACATCTGACGAATGCCGATCGTAAATCGAATGGTTGTATCGTTCAAAATTTGAAAATTCATGAAACGTGTTTTTCCAACAAAAACAGAAAAAACATTAGCTTTTTCAAATCCCACCCCCGTAAGAATCACAACTCCGCCGGAACCCGCGCTCATGAAGGAAGGTGACACGGACGACAAAAGCAACTCAGCGGTTGTCTCTGTCTTTGGAGTAATCGTTTGATTTGGAGTTACTGTTTCTTCTGCTACGGGAGGGGTCCCTTGATCCCGCTGCGCATCTGCTGGCGGTTGAATCGTTTCTGTTGGAACCGACGGTTCACTCGACGGTGGCGGTGAAATTGTTTCGTTCAGTGATGGTGAAGGAGTTGTCCGTTGTAGGGGCTGGTCTTGTGCCCGCCCATTTACCGACGGAATCGTTGCTGAAGACGGAGGAACACCGACCGTTGGATTATTAAAAACAAACCAAGGATCCTGTTTATCTTTCTTTGTGATATCACTCACGATCGGAACCAATGCCCCATCAACCAATACGGCTTTTTTTCCCGCCGAAACATTTGCGGCCGAAAAGCGAATGGAATCATCTGTTTCCGGCGGAATCGTTCCGAAGTTTACAATTCCCTCAACAACATACAACGTCGTCACATTCCCCTTCTTACTTAATCCAAACGATGTTCCGCGCACAGATGCGCGCGCCGTCTGCGTTTCGATTTCATAAAACTCTCCTTTGTCCGAAAGTTTTTTCACGCGCGACCAAACATTTCCCGCTTCAAGTTGCAGGCGCGTTTTATTTTTTTGCGGATCGATCAAAGAAAGTGTTATTTCCGTATTCGAATCAAGAATCGTTGTATTAACCCCTTCGATCAACGCCCGTCCGGTCGTATCTGTTTTAACATGAGAACCGCTTATCATTTGTGTCGGAGATGTGATCGCTTGAAATTTTAAAGGCTGTTCCAATGAAGCAACACGTACGTTCGATGCGATGGGAGTCACAAGCAAAGACGGCAATGCGGATTGCGATTCAGGAAACGTATTCGAAATCGTTGCCACAGGAGACGTTGTAAGAATCGGTTTCGGACGATTCACAAACCAAACGCCGAGAGCGACGAGAATCACGACGGCAATACTGACACCAAAAAAAGAGAGACGTTTCATACGCTCTCATTTTCTCTTATTTTA
>CAYHDY010000063.1:0-3403 GCA_964355525.1 uncultured Gammaproteobacteria bacterium
ATGTACAGTTTTCATACGACGCAAGAAGACCTCACGGCATTTTATCAAAAAACATTGCTCGCTTACGTTCGTGCTTACAATCGTTGTGGTCTTAATGTGAAAGTTGTCGAAGCGAGCGGAGGAATTTTTACGAAGAATCCATCGCATGAATTTCAAGCGTTGACGGATGCGGGAGAAGATACAATTCTCGCGTGTGACAAATGTGAATTCGGACAAAACTCAGAAGTTGCGACATTGAAAGAGGGCGATGCGTGTCCGAATTGTGCCGGTGCACTTTCGATTGTGAAAGGAATCGAAGTCGGGAACATCTTCGATCTCGGAACAAAATACTCGGATGCGTTCGATTTGAATTTCACGGATGAGAACGGCGATCGCAAAAAAGTTTTGATGGGATGTTATGGAATCGGAACGTCGCGTCTTGTCGGTTCGATTGTCGAAGCAAGTCACGACGAGAAGGGAATGATCTGGCCAAAGTCCATCGCGCCGTTTCAGGTTCATCTCATTACACTCAACAGCAAAGATGATGCGGTTCGTGAAAATATCATGGGCACAGCGGACGATCTCGTGCGTGAACTCGAATCGAATGGTGTCGAAGTTTTGTGGGATGATCGTGCAGATGTTTCGCCGGGAGCGAAATTTGCCGATGCGGATTTGATCGGTATTCCATTGCGTATTCTCATTTCAGAAAAATCATTGAAAGAAGATTCTGTGGAATGGAAGGAACGCGTTTCGAGTGAGAGTCGATTGGTAAAATTGGCGGATGTGGTTGAGGAGATTCGCGAGTTCGTGAAATAATTTTTTCGGTAAACATTTTATGGCACGTTCTTTTTCCGGATCACCTGACAAGGCGGCGCACGCGATGAATCGTCATATGCGAACAGACGCACCCGCATCGCGTCTTGCGGAACCCGTTCGAAAAATCGAAACAAAACCGAATCGTCAAAAAGATTCCGGCATTGAATATCATGGATCGAAAAGTGCATTGTTCGTTGATGAGCCTTTGGCGCCTGAGCTCGATTATTCCGTGACGGACGCAGATAATCCATCGGCTCCTGTGAAAAAATATCATGAACACATCGGCGCAAAACAGCCGCATGATAAAGGTCGGGATGAACGTCATCGACCGAGACCGGAACGTGTGGAAGCGATCGACATGACAGAGGAAGAAGCGGAGGAAGAACGAATTCAATTTTTTCCGGACATCAAGGATCACGAATTTCGAATCGACATGTTGATGGAGCACGTCGCGGATGCAGGTCTCGAGGCTGTTGATCTCGAGATGCTCATCGAGTGGATGAAACAAGGAGGAAGGGTGAATTTCATTGAATCGCAACGCGAACAAATCACGAATCGATTTGAAAATTTGAAAGCGCTCATGGACATTCCGCTTCGACGTCGCGAGTATGAATCGGAAATCGAACAGAAAACAATCGGCGACGCCGTGCAAACCTGCTTGAAAACGTTTTACGAATTTTTCGAACGCAATCAATCTGTCCTTGCAACACTTGATCTTGAGAAAGAAGATGTCTCGCCGTCAGAACAACTCGCACGTTATCTTGCACTCTGGATCGGGTGGTACGGGAAGGTTTACAACTCTCGATTAAATTGGAAAATGACAAAGGAAGAGCTTTGGGAACAAACGGGTCTCATGAGTAATTTTCAAGACGGATTGAATAAGTGTCTCGAAAGTTTTTCTCACTCGATCGAAAACAGTTTGAAAAAACTAAACGATGGGAATACGGAGTTCCGCATTCGACGAGAAATAAACGACGTGTATCGCACGTTTCAGAACATGGTCAATCGTATGCCGGAGGAAACGCCCGAGGCTCAAGCACTCGTCGATGAGTGGAGAAAGAGTGCGTAAAAAATATGAGATCATAATGATCTCATATTTTTATTTCTTGACAAACACGATTTTTTCTGATTGACTATGATCAGTATGAACTTCAATTTCCGCTACAACCCAATGGAAACAATCTCCGCCGTCGATGCCGACGGACGCGATTTTGTTTTCCCGGGTTGTGATGTATTGATTTGAGTTTAAGCCTCAAAAAATCAATTTATAATCAACTCGGGAAACCGAGTTGATTTTGTTTATCGCGATGAATCGTTTCGATTGGTGCAAACTGATTGTGATCGACCTCATCGTTTTCTTCGATCAAACGTGCGCGGATGTTCCGTAAACGGTTGTTTCGATTTACCTGTCTACTGGCAGGTTCGTCCATTGGAGGAAATCATGCGCGCTGCGCACATCTATTATCTGTACGATGCGATTGCGGACTTCGGTCTTGCAATGACGGTCACGGCATACGCTCCGTTTCTGATTTCGATCGGGCTCACGCTCGGCGAAGTCTCGCTTCTGAATGCATTCTTCTGGCTGACCGCGGTTCTCGCGGAATTGCCGACGGGAATGCTGGCGGACGGAAAGAGTCGTGCGTGGTCTCTGAAAATGGGATGCGCGTTTCTCACGTTCGGCGGAATCGCGTATCTGTTCGCACAGGGATTTTGGAGTGCGGTCATTGGCGAATGTCTCGTCGGTGTCGGCATGGCCTTTTTCTCCGGTGCGGAACAGGCATGGGTGACGGATGCATTGCATCGCGAAGGTCGCGATCACGAACGTCGGCAAGTCTTCGCGACGGCCGGTATGATTCGCGGACTTGTGATGGTGATCGGTGGCGTCATCGGATCGTTCATTGCGCTTTCGAATGTTCGGTTCATCTGGTTGCCGCTCGTGTTCACTTCGCCGCTCGCACTCCTTGTGGTTCATCGTTTGATGAACGGTCAGGGTGAACCGATTCACAAGATGACGGAAATCGAAGCGTTGCACGCGAGTATCAAACTTCTGCGCGGAAGTCGCGCACTCGCATGGGTCATCGCTGTGACGATTGTCTTTGGAGCTGTGATCGCATTCAACCACTTCTGGTCGCCGTACTTTCAACCGCTCGTCGGAACGCTCGCCCTCTCGTGGGTGTGGGCGATCATCTACATCGGCTTTGCACTCTCCGCTGTGCTCGTTCGTCGATTGACGATTCCGCAGGGGAAAGAAGCGACATGGATCATCGCATCGGTTGTTGTGTCTGGGATCGGACTTGCATGTGCGGGTTTGTTCTCCGGACTTGCATGGCCGTTGTCCGCCGTGATCGTTCACGAATTCGGTCGTGGCATGTTCAATCCGCTCGTGGATTCGTTCGTGCAGCATCGTGTCGAAAGCGGATACCGCGCCACGTTCGGATCCTTGCAATCGCTTCTCGGCCGCATTGGTCTCGTTATTGCGCCGGTTCTCATCTGGCTTGCGATTCGTCACGATCCGAACACTCCGTCCACGATCGGGTTCGTCTGGGTTGTGTGCGGAATCGTTCTCGTCGTCGGCGCGTTTGTGTTGTCACTCTTTCGACCGAAGTAA
>CAYHDY010000064.1:0-3291 GCA_964355525.1 uncultured Gammaproteobacteria bacterium
GTTTGATGTCCCGATGAATGATCCCGAGATCGTGCGCCACTTGAAGCGCTTCACAAACGCGATAGATCATTTCGAGTGCTTGCCTCGGAGGCATACCTTTCGGCGGATCGCCTGCGAACACATCGATGTGATCCTCGAGACTTCCGCCATCGACCCACTCGAGAACGAGAAAGTGATTTCCACCGACTTCGCCGATGTCGAACACTTTGACGATATTAGGATGATCGATGCTTGCCATCATCGCCGCTTCATTTTCGAAACGGCGAATCATTTCCTTGTCGGCGAGCAATTCCGAATGAATCAGCTTGATGGCGCGATGGACTTTGAGGCGCGTATCGAACGCGACCATCACCGTTCCCATTCCACCCGCTTTCAACAAACGAGTGATTTCGAACCGACCGCCTTGATAGGTGCGAAACAATTCCTTGACTTCGTCCTCTTGCATCATTTCACATCCTCCGCTTTGGTTGGTTTGTCATCGTACCCGAAGTGGAATCCCACGCCGGTCAATGCAAATGCGAGACTGAGCGATCCACTTACAACAGACGCTGTGCCGAATCCGTTTGCACGATCCATGAACCCTTGCAGATTACGATCCGAGTCGACGGTGTCGGGATGACTTGTGTCGAGATACTGTGACTTGTTGCTCATGGCGATTCCGTAGAGCACACCGGTTACGATCGCGCACACGCCAGCCGAGATGTACCACGTCTTGGGTTCGGTCAATGCAGATCGACCGAGTCCCAAATCTTTTGCCGTGATGCCGAATGGATTCTTTCCCCAGACCGGCAACGTTTCGCCGGGCTGAATGTAACGTGTCTCCACAATCTTGTTCAAGATATCGAACACCTGAATGATCGCTGGAGTTTTCTCCGGACGCGGTGCGCCCGTCACACCACCAACCGTCACATGTCCACCTTCCGGCGGATAGACCATTTCAAGTTTTCCGTCTTCCGCAAACGCTGCCTGATTGTATTGCTTGCGAAGCGGATGCGTCTCGCCCGCAACTTCGACCGGTAGTTGATATCCGGAATCAAGCTTGCGTGCCGCATGAAACTCCGCGACCACACGCGAACCATGATTGTTTGTGAACGCCTCGAGTGCCATCAATCGATGAAAACCCGCAGCATCATTCGATGAGATCTTGTCGACAAGGCACGGAATGATTTCCTGCCGCGCCTTTGACGAAAGCACAAGCAATCGTTCGAGATTCATTTCCGCAAAAGCTTTCTCGCCTTCACGACCAAGTGCTCCGAGATCCGCGACCGTCGCAGATTTCTCACACCGTGCTTCCGCCGTTTGCGAAAGCAACATAAGCACAAGGATCACCAGGGTTCGAAAAGCGATCATGTAGACCTCCTCCTTCGTTCTCTTTTGAAAGAACGAGAGGGTTTTTTATCACGGAAATGGGGAAAATGTCAATCTTTCACTCCTGTAATCCTTGACATTTTCCAAAATATCTGGCTAGATACGATGTCTTTGGGAGCAAAGTTTGCTATACTGGGGATATGAGGCGATCACGTTGATTGCCCATCAAGAACACATGCGGAGTCAAAACCCGCGCGCAGCCAAGAAGGAGAGAGCCATGAAGTCGCTTCACCCCCTGTTCATCATCGTGATTCTCGCATCCCTCGCGCTGTGCGCGGCCTGCTCGACGGATCCGATGGCCGGATCGCAAGACTCCTCGGCCGTAGGTGCCGACGGTGGTCCGACCAACAACCGACTCGTGTCGATCACGACCGGTGATGGCGGTTCGACCCAGATCGACCTCAGCAAGTACGAAGCACTCGTCGTCATCAAGGGCAAGACCCCGGACGGCAAGCCTGCGACGTTCGACGTCTGCGGCGAAGCCACTTTCGAAAACGTCACAGAATTCGCATTCACGCGAAATGTGACGCTCGAAGACATGTACAACGGCATCCCGGGCGGCTACGACTGCTACGTGAAAGTCACCCGCCCCAACTACCTCTTCGCCCCATGGACTATTCACGCCACCGGCGACAAGACTCATCCGACCGTGGCGGTTGTGTATGAGCATGAGTGGAACATGAAGGCGTTTTCGCTTGCAGTGGATGGAAAATACGAATCCGCCGACAAGACCGACAGTGGGACATTCAAGACGATCGTCCAAAAAGAAGAGGTGGTGCTCCACGGCATTGGTGCCACGAAACAAGACCCTCCGATGATCGCCTACAACAAGTGGTTCTACGAAGATGACGAGGCTATCCTGAGCGGAACCATCACAGACGACCTTTCGTCAATCACGTACTACCTCAAAGCAAAAGGAACTGGCAAAGAGTGGACAACCACCTTGCTGAAAAAGTAAATCTCGCTCGATCTCCAGATCGGGTTTTTTATTACAAGTGTAATGTGTCGTCTTTCCAGTTTTTTGGATTATTTTTTATATATTCCCGTGTATTTTCCAATGCAACAATGTTTCGAATGATTTGATCGTAAAAATTACGCTGCCATATTTTTTTATCAAATGCCGGCCAATTCAAATTTTTCACACCAAAAATATATGCATTCATCGCATATGATTTAAACGTCCCAACAATCACCGCGATCGTAGGGGCGGGTCTTGTGCCCGCCCTTTTCGCATACGCATTTACCATCACAATTCCATGTAAATGATTCGGCATGATGACATATTCATCCAATTCAATGTTCAAAAAATGATCCAATAATGCATTCCATTGTTGTTCAATCATTTTCCCTGCGTCATTCAATTGCATTTTGCCGTCAATAATATTTCCAAACAAACACAATTTATTTTGTGTGCAAATCGTAATGTGATAAACACATTCCTGCGAATAATCATGTTCTGTCATTCGAATGGATTTACGCATAAATTTATCGGACAATCGAAAAGGGCGGGCACAAGACCCGCCCCTACGAATGAATGTTATTCCGGTTTGATTTTGATTTGACCGGCGTAATCAATCCATGGATTTGCTGTTCCTTTAATTTTGGTTGCAGCACAACTTTCTCCCGGACAATGTTGAAAATCACATTCGTTTTTCGAATCATTTGTATCCCCACTAAAGCATCCATCCGTTCCGTCGCTTGTATTCGCATTACACTTTCCTGTGCACCATCCCCAGTTGTCCTCCGCGTACACACGAGGGATGAACACGCAGAAGCCTCCTTGTGGAGTACCGTCGGGTTCGTAACATGGAGAGAATTGTGGGGTGCCTGGTTGGGCGCAGAGGCGGCCGGCGGATTTCAGATTGTTGAGATCTCCTTGCGTACACGTGTAATCCTTATAGAAATACGCGTACTCGGAGCGAC
>CAYHDY010000065.1:0-3255 GCA_964355525.1 uncultured Gammaproteobacteria bacterium
GCTTGCTGTCGCATCAACAAAACAAATCGAATCGCGAATCAATACGATCGGGATGTATAAACAGAAGGCGAAGAATTTGAAAAAGATGGCGACGGATGTCGTTTCTAAATTCGATGGAAAAATTCCTTCGACCATGGATGAACTTGTGTCTCTCGCAGGAGTCGGACGAAAGACCGCGAGTGTTGTCCTTGTGTGTTCGTTCGACAAAACCGCGATTGCGGTTGATACACATGTCTTTCGCGTGACGAATCGTCTTGGGTGGATTAAATCGAAAACGGTTGAGGATGCAGAACGGAAGCTTCTCGAAATGGTTCCTTCGAAATATCATCAAACCGTGAATCGCGTCTTTGTGAAGCTCGGGAGATACATTTGCATTCGATCACCTCGTTGTTGGGCGTGTCCCGTTCGAGAGCTGTGCAAATACAAAAACAAGAATCTGACGCTACCGAAAAACGCCGATGAGATTCTCGCAGACATTGAACGACGTGAAACGATTTTAGAAACGTTACGGGAAAAAGCTGTTTAGTTTTATCGCCTGAGCCTGTCGAAGGCCGTATGAAAAATTTAGACAAAAAAATTTCTAAGCTCATTTATGATCGTGTATACGCATCACCGATTTTGTCGTTGCTTGCGAAGTTCGGTGCAACCTATGCGGTTATCGTCATGCTTGGCATGGCGATGTTGTTTGTTTGGTTGAATCCAATCATGACGATTATTTCGATGACTGGAATGATTTTTATTTCGTGGCTTGTCACGTTTGTTTTGCAATTTCTTATTCGACGTCGTCGTCCGTTCGAGTGCTTGATTTATGAGGCTAAGATAAAAATGTTTTGTAAAACACCTTCCTTTCCTTCAGCACACGCGACGATTGCGTTTGCAACTGTTTGGACCATGTTTTTCAATGAGATGTGGAATATAGATCTTATTTTTGTTTTGTTTCTCGTTGCTGCCATTTGGATTTCTGTTTCTCGTGTTGCGGTCGGCGTCCATTATGTTTCTGATGTTATTATCGGCGCACTTCTTGGAATTATTGTTCCAACATCATTTTTAATTTTCGGTTATTTTTGGTTACTGCGTTGATTTTATGTCCACACCAAAAATCGTCACCGTCTCCGGCGGATTCGATCCCATTCATATCGGCCATGTTCGTATGATTCGCGAAGCGCGTGCGCTTGGCGATGAACTTGTTGTTATCTTGAATAATGACAACTGGCTCATGCGCAAAAAAGGGTTTGTATTTATGCCGGAGGCGGAGCGAAAAGAAATTCTCGAAGCGCTCGAAGGTGTTTCGAGAGTCGTTCTCACAAAACATCTCGAAAATGATCCAGATACAACCGTGTGCGAAGCATTACGCGAAATTCATCCGAACGTTTTCGCAAACGGCGGCGATCGATTCGCGGATAATATTCCGGAAGCGATACTTGCGAAGGAGCTTGGGATCGAATGTATATTTGGAATCGGACGTGGAGGAAAGGTACAATCGAGTTCGTGGCTTACAGCCAAAGTTCGTGAATAATTTTTTTTTATGATACGTCGTTTTTTTCATCTTTTCATTGTGTGTGCCATCGTGATTGCTGCGATCGGTGCATCATTTGTGAATGATACGTTTTTGATTTCACCAAAGCAAAATGCAGTCCCGATTGAAATCGTTGTTCCACAAGGAGCGAGTGTTTCATTGATTGCGACACAATTGCAGCAAGCGCATCTTCTTGCACATCCGACGTTTTTCAAATGGTTTGTGTCTTTGACACACGCAACAAATTCATTGCAGGCGGGAACATTTTCTTTCATGCCGAATTCTTCGATTGCGTCTTTGGTGTTGATGTTGTCGAATGTCAAAAATGCGGAAGTGCAAGTGACGATTCCCGAAGGATTCACGAATGATCAGATTAAAGCAAAACTTGTCGAAGCCTTTTCGAACTTCGATGTTGCATCATGGGACACACAGACAAAAGAGTTGCAAGGTTATTTATTTCCGGACACGTATCGATTTTCAAAAAACGCAAGTGTGAAAGAGATTGTCGAGAAAATGCAGACGACATTGGATCGTCGATTACTCGAGAACGGTATTTCAATGAAAGATACGGCATTATCTTTTCCGGATGTTCTCACAATGGCATCGATCATCGAAAAAGAAGTGAAGACGCCGGAGGATATGAAACGTGTCGCGGGAATTTTGTTTAATCGTTTGAAAATCGGGATGCCGCTTCAAGTCGATTCGACACTTACGTTTGTGACGCAAAAATCGAGTGCAAATCTGACAACCGCCGATTTGAAACTGGCTTCGCCGTATAATACTTATACACACAAAGGTCTGCCGCCGGGACCGATCTGTAATCCCGGGATGAATGCGATTTTGGCCGTACTGCATCCGACAGCATCGAATGATTTGTATTTTTTGACAACAAATGACGGACGAACGATTTTTGCAAAAACGCATGACGAGCATGTGGCGAATAAACAAAGATATTTAAAGTGAAAATAAAAGCACCTTCGAGAGCATCGAAGGTGTTGAGAAGAATGTGTGTTGCTCGCGTTTATTGTGCCGCGTAGCAGGAAGTGAAATGTTCCGGGTTGTAGATCTTTTCCATGACGACGTTGATCAGGTTCGATTCGTCTTGTTGGCATGACGAACAGCTACGCGGTCCAGTGTAGGGATCCGGATCCTCGCAACACCAGATCGTCCATGGACCAGAGATATCAATTCGACTGGCGACAAGCTTGCTGTCATTTTGGAGGATCAAGACCGTTTGGCGCAGAGTCCCGTCCGGTTTGGTCATTTCCAAAATGCGCACAATGCTTCCGGCGATTTCGCCGATGAATTCGCGAACGACAGGGGATTCCGGTTGTTCCGGCGTCGCTCCGTCGTTGTCTGTCGTTTGAAGGGAACCTTTGAGATCTTTGACGGATTGATCGACACGCGAGATCTCTGCCTTGTTCGTTTCAAGTGCTTGCGTGACCAGATGAAAAGCTTCGCGTGTTTTTCGTGCATTCATCTCGATGAGCGCGAATGCATATCCGATAAGGCATCCGATGACGATTGGCAACACAACACGTGCCGCAGGAACGAGAAAATCCCGTTTCATGTTCATGGCAACCTTTTTGATGTGAGGAAAGAACAAATCCCCAAGACCTTCTCGAGAAGACACGATTATAGAATGAACAGAACCGATCGTCAAGATATCGAACACATACGTGCGATGCCTTGACGATCGGTTCTTTTTTTGATAGCGTTTCGCTCGGTCAGAACAACTC
>CAYHDY010000066.1:0-2137 GCA_964355525.1 uncultured Gammaproteobacteria bacterium
ACAAAAAAATCTTTCTTGATTTGACGGTCGAAAAGAATCCGCACTGGATGCTGAAATTCGAAACATAAAAAAATAACGGCTCAATGAGCCGTTATTTTTTTCCTGCCCATTCTCGAATGTGTTCTTCCGTCGTCTCCCCGCAAATAAACTTTTTTGATTCTGCATCGTAAAAAAACGGAACACCTCCGCAAAGTCCCGTATCGAACGTCTCGAGTTTCTTGGCATTCTCCTCATTGTGCCATGTTTCCAAAATCTCAATCTTGATCCCCTCTTTGTTTAATTGTTCAACGATCGGCAACATCGTGTGACAATGCGGGCACTCCGTTCCGTAAAAAAAGTATTTCATAGCTGTGCATTCGAATAATTTCTGTTATGATTCTACCATGTTCAAGAAACCCGCATCAATCCTGTTTATCCTCTGTGTTTTCGGACTCCTCGTCTTGAATCGTTTTGATTTTCGTCAGCAAGTTGTCGTGCGGGTGATTCGAAGTTTATCTCAAGAATCCATATCGAACAGGATTGGATCGACATTCAAGGCGGGAGAAATCGTCCATACGGGCAAAGGAGAATTTTTGGAATTGCAAATGAGTGATTCAATACGAATCGATCTTGATGAAAATACAGATCTCGAATTAAAAACGCTTTCAGAAAAAAATATTCGTGTTCGATTCGGACATGGCCGCATTCTTGTTCGTGTTGTAGGCGATGTACCGATTCGCATCGACACGCCGACCGCGCAAAACATTCTTACAGAAGGAAATATCGCAACGTTTGTCGGTTACGATTTCAACCGCATGACAAGTGTGATTCCGATCGTTGGATCTATTCAAACAGAGATCCCTCTTCTGAATCAATCGTTCGTTGTTTCGAGTCCAATCAACATCCATGATGTAAATCCGCCGATGGTTGAGCCAACAAAGTTTGATCGCAACGCGGGTGCGTATAAAACGTTTTACGATTGGGCGGACTGACGCGAGGATTCAATGATCTCGCGATAAGCGGCAACTGATGGACGCGCCTTTCGTTCACACGTTCTAAAATCGACTTCGAACAAACCGAATCGCGCCGTGAATCCTTCGGCCCATTCGAAATTGTCGAGAAGGGACCAATGAAAGTATCCGCGAACATCGATGCCTTTATCCATCGCCTGTCGAATCGCCATCAAGGATTCGCGAATGTACCAAACGCGATGTTGATCGCTTTTGTCCGCAAGTCCGTGTTCGAGAATGTACACGGGCTTTTTGAATTGTTTCAATCCGAGAAGAACCGATCGAATTCCATCCGGGTGCAATTCCCAACCGAGGTCGGACGTTAATCGATGTTTACCCGACTTGCCGAATCGCAAATCAAACGAGCGATGGAAATAATAATTCAGTCCCACGTAATCCTGATGATGACGGATCTGTTTCAAAAACCAATCATTCCAAAAATAAACGCAAACCTTCGCGATGAGTTGATTCACAATCCATGGTTGCTTCGCGGAGAAATGAATGTTGTGACTTGCAATGCCGACTTGATGATTCGCATTCGCCGCTTTAATCGTCGCATACGCAAGCTTGTGCGCGCGCACGAGATGCTTCATCACACGAACACACGTCAATAAATTCTTCTCTTGCGGCGGCCACACTCCTACGAAGAAACTGTTCGATGTATAGACTTGCGGCTCATTGAGTGTCACCCAAAACTTCACGTCATCACCGAGTGCTTCGACAACTTTTGCGACGAAAGCATCGAAAAGTTCGGCTGTCTTCGAATTTTTCCATCCGCCTTGATCGCGAACCCAAAGCGGAACCGGCCAGTGCCACAACGTCACGAATGGTTCGATTCCCTGCGCACGCAAATTTTTGATGAACATTCGGTAACGCTCAAGGACTGCTTCGTCGAACTCCCCGCGACGAGGTTCAACACGCGACCATTCGATCGAAAATCGATACGCGTTCACGCCGAGTTGTTTCAAACAATCGAGATCCTCATTCTGTTTCGAAAACGAATCGCACGCGAGTCCGGAAATAAATTGCGCGGGATCGTTCCCCTTCATCTCATGATATCGTTTCCGTTCTTCCGAAATTTCCCACTCGGACCAATCATTGTTCATGTTGCCCTCCACTTGATGCGATGAGGTGGCAGCACCCCAGAG
>CAYHDY010000067.1:0-2000 GCA_964355525.1 uncultured Gammaproteobacteria bacterium
GAAAAAGGGATTCGTCCGGGAACGGAAGATGTTGCGGGAATCATCGGATTTGCGAAAGCGCTCGAGCTGGTTCAGAAGGAACGAATCGCGGAAACGAATCGACTCATTCCACTTCGCGATCAATTGATCGACGGCATTCTCGGATCGATACATCGAACACGATTAAACGGATCGCGTGAGAATCGTCTGCCGAACAATGTAAATATTTCATTTATCGACATCGAAGGCGAAGCATTGCTGTTGTATCTCGACGCCGCAGGAATTTACGCTTCGACAGGCTCAGCGTGTACGAGTGCGTCGCTCGACCCATCACACGTCATCCTCGCACTCGGATTTCCATACGAAGTTGCACACGGCTCGATGCGATTCTCGCTCGGACACGATACAACAAAAGAAGATATCGACTACGTCTTAAAAACCCTTCCGCCGCTCGTCGCGACATTGCGATCACTGAGTCCTGTGAGTGTGGATGAAAAATATTGGCAATAATCTATGGATCACAAACAAGAACCGGTGCTCGGAACAAATGGTGATGTTGCATCGCACGATCAAACAAAATCTTGGTTCTACACAGACATCGTGAAAGAACATTTTTTTCATCCCAAAAATTTCATGGAGAATGATGCGGATGAATCGCAATACAACGCGATCGGAAAAGTTGGATCTCCTGCGTGCGGCGATGAACTTCGCGTATGGATGAAAGTGGATCCTGAAACGGAACGCATTACGGAATTTCGATGGAAAACATTTGGTTGCGGAAGCGCGATCGCTTCGACGTCGATGGCATCTGTGATCGTTACGGAAAACGGAGGGATGACACTTGAACAAGCGCGCGCATTGAAACCGCAGGACATCATGGAACGCCTCGGTGGATTACCACAACGAAAGTTTCACTGTTCCGTCCTTTGCGACAAAGCCCTTCGCGATGCGATTAATGACTTCTATCGTCGCGAAGATAAGTTTGATAAAATGGTTGTCGAGTCGTCTCGTATTATTGATCCGGTTTCGAAAGTCACGGATCATGACATTGAGGAAGCGGTTCTTGATGGGGCACAAACGATCGAACAGGTTCAACAAAAAACAAAAGTTGGAATCGGTAATCCGAATTGTTTGCCGGCAGTCGAAGAGTTGATTCGTTTTTATAGAGAGAAATATTTCGGTGCGGCGTAAATTATTTGTGCTATTTCTATGCCACGTATCAGAGTAAAAGTTGATGAAGATCTTTGTATTGGCGCCGCCTCGTGCGTCACGATCGCACCGGAAACATTTCAGATGAATGCAGAAAATAAAGCGTACGTTCTCGATCATGGAAAAGAACCGGAAGGTTCGCGATACGAACGTTGGCTTGAAGTGACAGATGATGAAATGGAAAACATTCTGCTTGGAGCGCAATCGTGTCCGACACTCGCCATTTTTATTTACGACGAAGCAGGTAAGCAACTGTTTCCGGATATTTAAGTATGCGCCACGTCATTATCGGCGGAGGAATCACAGGGACGACTGCGGCGGAAGAACTTCGAAAACTTGATTCGTCCGCAGAGATCACCATTATTTCAGAAGAACATCACGCGCTTTACTCGCGTGTTTTGTTGCCGCATTATGTGCGCGGAAAAGTTCCTCGCGAACGCGTTTTTTTAAAAAAGGAAGAATGGTACGACGCGCAAAACATCGAGTGGCTTCGCGGAGAAATCGTATCGAAGATTGATCCAAAAAATCAATTCGTTGAACTCGCAAGCGGTCGAGAAATTTCTTACGACAAATTATTGATCGCAACCGGTGGAGAAGTGAAATTGATCAACGAAGACGTTCGTGGAGTTTCCTATTTCCGTACACTCGACGATACGGATCATCTCGTCGAATTACTTCGTGCATTACCGAAAGATGCTCGCGCAGGAATTTATGGTGGGGGATTTATCGCTTGCGAATATCTGAACATGTTTCAGACATTTCAAATTCCGACAACGATTGCCTTTCGCGGAGAACATTTTTGGTCACACACG
>CAYHDY010000068.1:0-1972 GCA_964355525.1 uncultured Gammaproteobacteria bacterium
AATACCCAGATTGGGAAGACGAACGAGATGTCAAATTTTATTTCTTGATAGCAACTCTCAGTTTCGCGCTTCTCGATCTCGGATTTTTTTTGCACTCGGCACGTGTCGGTGCGATCGGTCGTTTTGTGACGATCTCGAGTTGCGTTTGCGACTTAAAGAAATTTTTCACAATCCGATCCTCGAGCGAATGAAACGTAATGATCGCCAATCGACCACCCTCACCCAATAAATCAACACACATTGGCAACGCACGTTCCAATTCACCAAGTTCGTCATTTACGACGATGCGAAGTGCTTGAAAAATCTTTGTTGCGGGATGAATGGCTCCGCGACCATGCATGGCTCCAACCACAATCTCCGCAAGTTGCGTGGTTGTTTCGATCGGCTTGATCTTTCGTGCACGGACGATTTCTTTTGCAATCTCGCTCGAACGAACTTCCTCGCCATAGATGCGAAACGTTCTCGCCAGATCTTCTTCATACCACTCATTCACCACAATCTTCGCTGTTAATTCTCCCGAGGGATCATAACGCATATCAAGCGGACCTTCCTTTTGAAAGGAAAAACCTCTCGTCGCATCTTCGATGTGAAGCGAGGAATATCCTAAATCAAGAAGAATGCCGTCGACATGATTGAAATCATGTTTCTGAGCGATCTCCGTCACATTCGCATAACTGTCGTTCACAAAAACAACAGACGTTCCTAAACTTGCTAATCGATCCTTCGCAATCCCCAAATTGACTGGGTCACGATCGATGGCAAGGAGACGGCCCCCAGGAAGGATATGAGAAGCGATGGCTTCTGCATGTCCTCCCTGCCCCACGGTTCCGTCAATAAAAACCTGATTCGGCTCCGGTAGAAGATGCGTGAGCACTTCCTGAAGTAAGACGGGAATATGTTTGTATTGGGTCATATTGTCTTGCTTCGATAGCCGGAAGCTCGGACAAAAGGTGAACAAAGGTCTGCAAAGGTGAACAGATGTGAACAGAGGAATAAAAAGCTGCCTTTAAATCCTTTGTTTACGTTTGTTAACCTTTGTTTACCTCTGCCACCCTTTATCAACACTCCCGGCCCTCCGATTCTTTACACACCCAAAGCGCCCAATTGCTCGGCGACCGACTCTGCATCCTCCTCCATCTTGCGTTTGTAGGATTCCCAAACCTGTTCATCCCAAATTTCAAGACGGGTGTAGAGTCCGGCGACGACAACGGATTTTTTGAGATCTGCGTAGGATCGGAGATATTCCGGCAACATGACTCTTCCCTGTTTATCAACCTCCACGTCCATGGCACCCGCAAGCATGAGTCGGGCGAACGCGCGTGAATTTGATTGCCCCAGGGGCAAACTTGCTAATTTTTCCGCAAGCTTGTCCCACTCCTCCTTGGGGAACAGAAAAAGAGACGTGTCGAGACCGCGTGTCACCACAGCACCTTTCGAAAGGTCCAATCGAAACTTCATCGGAAGCGTTAAGCGTCCTTTGTCGTCGATAGAATGTTTATACTCGCCTATAAACATAACTGCGGAAGTGGCCAGTCACTTATTTAATAAAAAGTGAGTACCGAACGTATTGTCCAGCCCCACTCTGTACCACTTGCAACCATTTTAAACCACTCATCGCCACGGGTCAACACTTTTTTCCATGCGCGTGTGGATAACTCAACAAAAAAATATCCGTGATGGATATTTTTAGCCGAGAAAACTTTTCTTTCGTCGTTCTCGATGAAACTTCACCGCAAAACGATGTGCTTCGTCGCGAACTTTTTGAAACAATTCTTTTCCGCGCGTCATAATCCGATTCAAATCTTCATTCGTTCGATCGTAGACCAATCGATCTTGTTTTCGATCAAACCCTTTCGCGATACCAACGATGGGAATTTCGATTCCGAGTTCATCAAGAACCTCCTGCACGCGCCAGACCTGTGCTTCCCCGCCATCGATCACCATAACCTCTGGCTGTTCCCAACCTTTCCTT
>CAYHDY010000069.1:0-1587 GCA_964355525.1 uncultured Gammaproteobacteria bacterium
CATGCGGCAACACCTTCCGGAATTCCCATCAATCGAGCGAGTTCATTCTTTGGACCGATCGGGATGATGCCGAAAACAACTCCGCTTTCCGCGAGTACGTTCAATACCTTGCGAACAGTGTCATCATTGCCAAGCACGACAACGGTTGTTACGCCTTTATCGATTTCATCGCGAATCATTTCTTCCGCATTGCGAAAAAGAGCAAGACGTGAAATCTTGCCCGCAATCCCAAGGTCCGTTAAACGATTCTCCACAAGTGCCAATTCTTTCTCGAATCGTTTGTTGCCCTGAATGAAATCATCGTAAAGGTAACAGTACATAGTCTCTACTCCGTCTTCCCCATCGAAATGCGTCCGTTCACGGTTGCACCGGCAGCGATCGAGATGCGAGCGGTTTGAATATCACCGCTTACATGTGAAGACGCGAGAAGTTCCAAACTTTCTGATGCGAGAATGTTTCCGATCACTGTTCCGGCGATCACAGCGCTCTTTGCGGAAACTTGTGCATTGATTTTTGCGCTCTCACCAACATGAAGAGCTTGTGCCGTCTCAAGAGAACCGTTCAATTCTCCGTCGATCATCACGTCCCCATTTGATCGAAACTCCCCTTCCACACGAACACCTTCTGCGATCACGGTTTCCCCGGATGTATTTGCATGTGCCATAGATTGTGATTGTTTACCGAACATAGATTACATTTCTTCAACGGATTCAATACCCATAAGTTTTAACCCATTTTTCAGTGTTTGTCCAACCGCCGCCACGAGTGCGAGACGTTCCGAAACGATTTCTGGTTCCGCCTTAAGCACGGGAACTTCCGCATAAAACGAAGCGAAAGTCTGTGCGAGATCGAACAGGTATTGCGCGATACGACTAAGCTCGAGAGATTGACTGACAGCGAACACAAGATCCGGATACTCGGCGATGAGAACAAGCAATTGATGCTCGACAGCTGTCTTCAAATGCGTTGCCGACAAACTCTTTTTTCCTTTCGGCGCTTTTTTCAAGAGACTTTCGATACGTGCGAGTGTGTAGAGAATATACGGCCCCGTATATCCTTCGAACACAAGCGATTCCTCGAGATCAAACACGATCGGTTTTTCCATATCTTGTTTGAGCATGCCGAATCGCATCGCGGCGTAAGCAACCTTGCGTGCATTTTCGTGTATGGTCTTTTCATTCCAATCGACATGTCGAGTGCGTGTCTCCGCACTTGCACGCTCAATCATTTTATCGCGGAACAATTCAAATCGAATGTCGTTTCCTTTTCTCGATGCCATCGCCCCATCTTTCAATGTGACGAAGTCGTACGAAAGATGTGTGAGTTCTTTCTCAAATCCCATGATCTTGAGTGTTGCAAATAATTGCTGCATCGCGTGAGATTGTCGTGCATCAACAACATAGATGGATCGAAGTGCGTGGTAGTCTTCTTCTTTTTTCAATGCAAGCCCGATATCTTTTGCGTTATACAAAAGGGTCCCGTCCGATTTGACGAATAAGTTCACTCCGAGATCTTGTCCGCGCAAATCCACAATCCATGCCCCTTCTGATTGCACGACAATTCCCTTCTTGATCAACTTCTCAATCC
>CAYHDY010000070.1:0-1578 GCA_964355525.1 uncultured Gammaproteobacteria bacterium
TTGATCTAGCTTGAGATGTATATTAGCACAAAATGGCGCTTTTGTCAAGATCTGCATGCGGAAATCGCCCTAAAAATGGGCTTAAATCGTGCATAGACAGAATCACTCGATCGAGTATAATCGCCAAAGAAGTAAATTTTAAGGAGGTATCGCTCCATTGAAACAACGCGTATGAAAATCAGTGATCTTTTGGCTCTCGAACTTGGCGAAAGTGTCAGTGTCGCAAATGAGCCGTTTACGAAGATGGGTCAGGCAGAACTTAAACTCGATGACGGCACCAAAATGTTTTGGTTGTATGATGATGAGGATCATATGCTCTCGGTTGCACCGGAAGAGGATGAACTCATGTTGTTCCAACAGATTCAAGAAGAGATCGAGCCTTCCGAGACGATTCTGTTTCAATCCAAAGAATATGAATTCAGTTACGAGGATGGCGGCGTGATCAAACATGTTGATGGGGATGCACTCGTTGAAGAAGAAGATCACAATGCGTTTTCGGACTATCAGTCGAAAGACGGAGAAATCGTTCGTATCATCACAAATGATAATTCCGGTGAGGTGATGAGTTACAGTGGAAAAACCGTTTCAGAGGATGATCTGTCGGAAATTTAAAATGTGAAGTAAAATACGGACATAAACATGTCTGTATTTTTTTTGCTGCATGCGCAAATCACTTCTTTTTATCTCTGTTGGTTCTTTGATCGTTTTGTCTGTCGCATTCGCTTCGTATTTTGTGTTGACGAAATTTCATCCGGAAGATGAAGTGCGTCGCATGTTGATTGCGATGTCGCGGTTGCATACGGTGACGCAGTCTGGCGGATTCGATTGGAAGCTGGATGATGTGCACACAACGCTCTATACAAGCGGTCCCGTGAATCTCGAAGACGTTTCGCGTATCGAACATCACACGAAGTTTCGATCTGTGACGATGAGTTCGTCGAATTCTTATGCGGATCTTTCGGGTGAATTAAAAGCGATCGGAGATAAAACGTATCTTACGTATGCGCCGCCCGGTCCGGAAGTGAAGGGAGTTTCGTTCGTCCAAGATGGAACGTGGGTTTCATTTGAGAATGGCGAGTTGCCGTTGTGGGGATCGATCATTCCTGGATTTGTATCACCTCTCGATGCATCACGATTTATTTCACAAAAAGGAACCGAAACAATTACGTGGAGTCCGAATAGTATAAAACAACTGCGCACGCTTATCGCCTATGCAGATATTTTTCGTGTGAGATTTGGTGGAAGGATCGAGCAGATTCGAAATCATCCGACGCGCGTCATGGATGTACGATTCGATTTGGACGCGACAAAAGCTTTTCTGTTTGATGTTTTACGTGCACGCGACACGCGCGAACCCTCAGACGACGAACGATTACTCGTGGACGCGCAAGCGTCCGCTTTGTCGCATCTCGCCGTTCGTATGTGGATCGGCAAGCAAGATCACTTGTTGTATCGCATTGAATTAAACGGAAACATGGCGGAGACAAGTAAGGACAAACCGATTCCCGTTGATGTGCGTGTTGAGTTTTCCGATTTCAACAAACCGTTTCTTGCAGATGTGCCGAGCGAACCGAAATC
>CAYHDY010000071.1:0-1516 GCA_964355525.1 uncultured Gammaproteobacteria bacterium
AGCGTTGTTGAAACGCTCGTCACGACAAGGAGTGCGAGAAACTGCGTACCGAAAATGAACAGGCCGTTTTGTTCAAAGTAGGAAACAACACCGCTTGAATCCGCGCCGAAGTATTGACTGAGTTGCGGATCGATGAGAGCGAGTGTTGGATAAACTAAAGCGACAACGATGAGAACGGAGATGAGACTGAGAAAAATTGTTTCGATGAGAAACGGTGCGCGGATAAAACTGCTGGAAGCGCCGACGAGTCGCATGATGGCGATTTCTTCGCGGTGAATGAAGATCGCGACACGGACCGTGTTAAAAATAATCAGCAGTGCGATCAAGAAGAAAATGCCGGACAGAATCATTCCCGCCATGCGAATTTGATCCGTGGTCGTGCGGATCTTTCCGACGATCTCTTGATAATCCGAAAAATCTTTTTCACGGATTCCGTCACGGAATTGCGGATTGTTGAGCGCGTCGATGATGAGATCGAAATCTTTCGCAGAATTGGCTTTGATGACGAGCGTCGGACCAAACGGATTTTTGCCGAGTTCATCAAGCGAACTCAGAATGGCAGGATCGTTTGCGTGACGTTTTTTAAACTGTGCAAGCGCATCTTCCGGCATAATCTCGAGGACACCTTTCACTTGCGAAAGAGAGCGAAGATATCCAAGAGCGTTATTCACAAGCGTCGGAGATGCATCATTTTTGAAATACACGGAAACTTCGATTCTGTTCTCAACAAATTTGATAGTCTGATCCGCGACACGATTCAACACGAGCAAAATGTTCACAGTGAGAAGCGTGAGCACGAGCATGCTGATCGTAATGATCGACAACCAAAAATTCCTCCAGAAATTCTGGACAGCAAATTTGATGGCGCGATACGTGGATGTAAGCATAACTATAATTTATATCTTCCCTCCTCCACATCCGAAATAATCTTTCCTCCCTCAAGTGTGATCACCCGGCGCTTCAGACGATTCACCATATCGCGATCATGTGTGACAAGAACGATCGTTGTGCCGAACTCATTGATCTTTTTCAATAATTCGAGAATGTCCCGACTGTTGAGGGTATCAAGATTTCCTGTCGGCTCATCTGCAACTAAAATCTTGGGTTGATGAACGAGTGCACGACCGATGGCAACGCGTTGTTGTTCCCCGCCCGAGAGCTGTTTTGGATAACGGTTTGTTTTGTCATCCAATCCGACAATCGAAAGCACACGTGGAACGACTTCTCGCACACGTGCTGCAGGCGATCCGGCAACTTGAAGCGCAAACGCGATGTTTTCGTACACGGTTTTTTTCTCGAGCAATTTGAAATCTTGAAACACCACGCCGATTTGACGACGCAGCAGTGGAACATCATGAGAAGAAATGTTGGTGATATCCCATCCGCCAATCTCAATCATGCCGCTCGTCGGACGCTCTTCCGCAAACAATAATTTGGCGAACGTGCTTTTTCCGGTTCCGCTTTGTCCGACAACAGAAACAAATTCTCCAGGTTGAACATGAAGATTCATGGGATG